>SHZY01000013.1 GCA_009692065.1 Gemmataceae bacterium | reverse complement strand
GTATCTTGGCGTTCACTCGAAATCCCTTTCTGTTGTTGATGATGATGGCGTACTTACCTCATCAGACGCCGCAGAAAGCCAAAGGATTTCGAGTTTTTTCAGATACTTTCCTCGCCGAAGCGCGGCGAGTTCGCTTGATCAAGGGCTAGATTGGGATCTCAAACTCTACACAGGACCTTCTGACATGTTTCAAGGTCTCCAGCGAGCATTATAAAAAACTCGTCCGCCACGTCATCAGCAGTTTTGCAGAATTGGGGGGTGCACGACACGGTTTGCAAAAAACCAAATACAACCACGGATTGCACGGATAACACGGATGGGAAATACCATGCTGGCATTTTTCTCCATCCGTGTTATCCGTGCAATCCGTGGGACTATTCTTTCAAACCGTGTCGTGCACCCAGAATTGGGAATCGCGACAGCATCATTTCGCCAAGAACTGGTTCAACGCGGCAAACGGCGCAAACCGCATCCCATACTGCTGACTCAACTCGGTGCAGCGCCGCACGATCACCTCTGCGTCAATTTGTCGAGCGTAGCCGATCGGGCCGCCGCGGTGTGTTGCCCAGCCGGTTAGGCAGAGGGCGCAATCGAGGTCGTCGGCATCTTTCAGCAGCCCTTCGTCGAGGCAGCGCACCGCTTCGAGTACCATCAGCGTCACGAGCCGATTCTGGATCCAAGCGTGCGCATCTGCCTCGGAAAGCGTTGGTACGGGCCGGGTCGCTTCGCCCTGGCTTTGCGTTTTCCAGAGCATTGCCGATTCCTGATGAGGCTTCGGCTCCTTCCATCCAGGACAGTAGAAACCGAGCCCGGTCCGCTTGCCGAGCCAGCCCTTCTCGGCCATGAGCGCGAAGCCGGTCTGGAACGTGATCCGGCCCGCAAAGATCGGCTGCATCGCCGCGACCAGGGCCGCAATGTGATCGATACCGAGCCGGTCCATCCATTCGAGCGGGCCATAGGTCATGCCGAAGCGGCGCATGGCCTGATCGATCCGGTCGATGCGCACGCCTTCCTTCACGAGCAGCGCCGCCTCGTTGAGGGCAGGGAGCCAGACGCGCATGACGATTCCGCCGACACGGTCCGGCGTCTGTAAGCAGCACTTGCCGAGGCCGACGGCCCACTCGCGCACGCGCTGCGCGCTGGGTTGAGCGGCGCCGGCGGGGGCGACGATCTCCGCCACGGTACCGCGGTTCCAGGGCTCGATCAAGTGCAGCCCGATGACTCGCTCCGGATGCTGTAGGCCTCGGCGCAGATCCTCGATAGGATGCAACGGCGAGATTGGGACCACGAGCGCAGACGCTGGGATCTTGGCTTCCATCCCTTGATAGAATTTTCGCCTGTCTTCGAGCGTCCCGCTGGTCGTATCGAGCACCATGTGCAATTTGTCGAAGTGCGTCCAGGTATAAGTTCCACGAATGGAGCTGAGAGTCTTCTGGAATTGGCTCGTCGTCATCGCGCCGCGCTGTACCTCGATTTGCAGAAGCTGCACGATCTGCGTCAGGGCAGTGCCCAGAGCTTCTTCGTCTTCCGCGTGGAGCACGACTTCGTAGCCTTGAACAACACTGTGCAGAAGCAAGGAGAGAGCTGCGGTACCGCCACCGACGACACCGACCTGGACGATGCGATCCTTGTTGGATGAATTGAGCGACGGCAGCCGGAGCATGTCGCGGTGCTCCAGCAGGCGCAATAGATGATGGACGGCCGGGTGCTCGACCACGCGCGCCACCGCCTGGCGCTCGAACTCCAGTCCCGCGGCTACCGTCGGCAGGTGGAACGCGTGCCGGATGGCTCGCAACATTTCCACGGGAGCCGGCTGTTCCTCGGGGATGCGCGTGCGCAAGATGCGTTCGGCGCCGCGAAAGAGAAACCAGCGGCCCAGGCGGTTCGACTCAAGCCAGCGCTGCCGCCAGCTACTCGACGGTAACACCGACCAGTCGCGCTTAACCGGATTCTCCAGGAACGCCGGCGGCTCCTCCTCCACATCCTCGGCCAGATGGTCAGCGAGATTGCACACCCAGGCCTCGCGGGCCTCGACCCGCTCGCCGGCCAGCAACATCCGCAGGCTCTGCTCCAGGCCAACGAGGCGAGGCAGCCGCTGCGTGCCGCCCCAGCACGGGATCATGCCCCACACGAGTTTTGGAAACCCCAGCGAAGTCGATGGCAGATTGACGACCACGCGATAGTCGCACGCCAGCGCCAGTTCAAGCCCCGCATCGAAGCAGGTCCCCGCGATCACGCATGCGCTCGGCATCGGCAACTCGGCCAGCTTGCTGCACACCTGCTGCCCGCGCTCCGCCCAGGACGCGTAATCCGCCCTGGTCCAGCTAGACAAATGCGCCGCCGATGGCCCATGACAAAAGTTGGCCGTCTTGGCCGAGTGAATTACAAGCAACCGAATCCCGTCCGCCGCGGCAACCGCATCGAGCGCCCGGTCGAGGTCGTCAAGCAGGGGCGGGTCGATGAAGTTGAACTGGCCCCCCTCCCTATCCAGCATCAGTACCGCGACGCCGTCGCCCAACTGCTTGATCCAAAAATGTTTCGCTTGGAACAATGCCATGCCGCCAATATACGTCGGTGAGTGGTGGGTGGTGAGTGGCAACAGTCTATGCGGAAATGCTGGTACTCGGGAGGGCGAGGCTCCTGCCGAGCCGGGAAGCCGCGGAAAGTTTTGCGTGCTAGCGGCTCGGCGGGAGCCTCGCCCTCCCGCGGACGGACCTTTCGAATCGACTCGGAGCGGTTTTGTCGCACCACTCACTCGCCCCCTCATACAATGAGTGAAATTTCCGGAGGCCCCGCATGACCACACCGCTACTGCAAAGCGAAATCCCCGGCTTCCCGTGCCGGCGCGGCAAAGTGCGCGATGTTTACGATCTCGGCGATCGACTCGTCATTGTCGCCACCGATCGCATCAGCGCCTTTGATTGGGTGCTGCCCACCGGGATTCCCGACAAGGGCCGCATCCTCACCCAGCTCAGTCTGTTCTGGTTCGATTTTCTCAAGGTTCCGCACCATCTGCTCGGCACCGATGTCGGCGCGATGGCGCCCCCGTTCGCCGCTCAGGCCAAGACGCTGCAAGGCCGCTCGATGCTGGTGAAGAAGGCGGCGGTCGTTCCATTCGAGTGCGTGGTGCGCGGCTACCTCGCCGGGTCGGGCTGGAAGGAGTATCGCAAGCAAAGCACTGTGTGCGGCATTCCGCTGCCTGCGGGATTGCAAGAATGCCAGCAGCTACCGAAGGCAATCTTCACGCCGTCCACCAAGGCTGAAACAGGGCATGACGAGAACATCTCGTTCGAGCAGATGTCAGCAGCGACGGAGCCGAAGTTGGCCAACGAGTTGCGGGACCGAAGTCTGGACGTCTATCAGCGTGCCTCGCTCTACGCCGAGTCGCGTGGCATCATCCTGGCGGACACGAAATTCGAGTGGGGCCAGCTGCCGGACGGGTCGCTCATCCTCATCGACGAAGTCTTGACGCCCGACAGCTCGCGATTTTGGCCCAAGGATTCGTATCAACCGGGCAAGAACCCGCCGTCGTTCGACAAGCAGTTCGTGCGTGACTGGCTGGAAACGACCACCTGGGACAAGAACAGCTCGCCGCCGGCGTTGCCTGGCGATGTGGTCGAGAAAACGCGTGCGAAGTATGTGGAGGCGTTCGAGAAGTTGACCGGCAAGAAGTTCATATAGCCCGCCGTTTACGGCGGGTTCTCCCCGCTGTAAACGGCGGGCTATATGAGGGAATCATGCCCTTGCGTCTATTAATCATCGGCGCCCACCCTGATGACGCCGACTACGCAGCCGGCGGCACCGCGGCGCTCTACCGCGAGGCGGGACATGCCGTCCGCATGGTCAGCCTGACGAACGGCGACGCTGGCCATCACGAAATGCCCGGCCCCGCCCTGGCGAAACGGCGTCTCGGCGAGGCGACGGCTGCGGGCGCGGTCATCGGCGCCGAGTATCACCTTTTCGACATCCACGACGGCGAGTTGCAGCCGACGCTCGAAAATCGCTGGAAGGTCATCCACCTGATCCGATCCTTCGAGCCCGACCTGATACTCACGCATCGCCCGAACGACTATCATCCCGATCATCGTTATACCAGCCAGCTGGTGCAGGACGCCGCCTACATGATCACGGTGCCCGCGGTCGTGCCGGGAACGAAGCACCTGATGAAGAACCCGGTGATCGCGTACTTACCGGACGAGTTCCAGAAGCCGTATCCGTTTACGCCGACGGTCGCCGTCGATGTCGGGCCGGTACTGGACAAGATCGTCGCTATGCTGCATTGCCACCAGTCGCAGTTCTATGAATGGCTCGCCTACAATACGGGGACGCTCGATCAAGTGCCGAAGACCGATGCCGAGCGGCGTGCCTGGCTGAGCGAGCACACGAGGACAAGGCTTCGCAAGCAAGCGGATCGCTTTCGCGGCACGCTTGCGCGGTGTTATTCGCTGGCGCAAGCTCAGGCTGTGGAGTACGCCGAGGCATTCGAGGCATGTGAGTATGGCGCGCCGCTCGATGATGCCGCGGCGCAGCGTCTGTTCGCCTGCGCGTCCGGGAAAACCGCATGATCCGCTTGCCGCGACGCCTCTGGGTCCTGATGTTCGTGCCGGCGAGCCTCGTCGGCATCGGTACCCTCGGCTATCATCTGATCGAGGAGAAGTATACCCTTTTCGACGCCCTCTACTTGACCGTCATTACGCTGTCCACCATCGGCTACGGCGAAGTGCCGCATGAACTCACGACCATGGGCCGCGTGTTCACGATTTTTTTGATCCTCGGCGGCGTGTTCGGCTTCGCCTATTCGGCATCGGAAATCATTCGCAGCATCGTCAGTGGCGAGATTGCGGGCATCCTGGGAAAACAAAAAATGGAACGCGAGTTGGCCAAGCTTCATGACCACATCATCGTGTGCGGCTATGGCCGCATCGGGAGGCTGGTTTGCCAGGAGTTTTCACGCCTCAACAAGCCTTTTGTGGTGATCGACATGAACGCGGAGGACCTACAGGACTTTCAGCTCCCGGGCGGCATTCCGCTGGTCGGCGACGCGACCTCCGACGATATGCTCAAGCGCGCCGGCATCGACCGGGCCCATAGCCTCGTCACCGTGATGAGCTCGGACGCGGAGAATCTGTTCACGACGATGAGCGCGAGGCTGCTCAATTCCAAGCTGACGATCGTCGCACGCGTCGAAGTCGCCGAATCCGAGCAGAAGCTGATCCGCGCAGGCGCGAACCGCGTGGTGTCGCCTTACGTGATCGGCGGCACGCGCGTCGCCCATGCCGTGGTCAAGCCGACCGTGGTCGATTTCATCGAGTTGACGATGGGGCCGGAAAACATTGCGCTACAAATGGAGGAGGCCACGATCGACCAGGGCAGCCCGCTGGTCGGCGTTAACTTGAAGGACAGCCGGCTGCGCGCCGAGCACCAAGTTGTCATCGTGGCAATCAAGAAGAAGGCTGGGCACATGCAGTTCAACCCGGCCTCCGAGACAGTGCTCGACGCCGGAGACATCCTGGTCGCGATGGGCAGCCGCGATCACCTTTCCGCGCTGAGTAAGCTGGCGGGGCCACGCGTTTAGACGCTTTCATTTGCCCTCGCCCTCAAACGCCGAGCGCGTCCAGGTATACGTGGTTTCACTCTGCGTGCCTGTGCGAACGACAACCATCTGAACCTGCTCCCGCGCCGCGACCCATGTCAGCCGCGCGACGATGCCGGTTTCCGGGTCAAACTGTTTTCGCACTACGTGCCAGCTCGGCAGCCAGCACACCAGTTCGTAGGTTCCTGCTGGCACGCCTTCCAGCGTGAATCGGCCAGCCGCGTCGGTCTGCACGAAATAGGGATGCTCGGCAACAAATAGATGCGCATGCATCCAGTAGTAGCCCGCGCCGCAGGTCAGATCGACAACGCCGGCGTCCGCCAGCTTGCGCTCGTGGACATGATGGTGTTTGAGCAGAGGCTGCGCGAAGAATGCGGCGCCCCGGCCATGCAGGTTGTGATACTCGACGTCACGATTGACGATCTCGATGGCGCTGCCTTGCCGTACGAAGCCGATGTTGCCGACCCGGTCGCCTTGCTGGATCACGAGTTCACGGTCGCGAAATTCGACACGCGCGCCGGCGTGATGCCACGGTCTGGATCGCGCCGGATCGATGCCGCGCAAGTAAACGACGGCGTTCTCGACGCCGCGATTCCGCGCATGCACCCTTGGAACATGCGGCGTGCGGAAGCGCGCGGGGTTGCGGTGCAGGGTGGGATTGAATGCGATCGCGCGGACGAGCGTCTCCTCGGCGACGGGAACGGGGCCGTCCCAGATGACGTGGCCATGGATCGTGCCAGTCGCGTGGGGACCGAATGATTGGGCCAGGGCGATCTCTTGCTCCTCCGGTTCGTCGGCGTGCGAAGGTTGGCCAGCGCAGCCGGCGAGGAGGGGCAGAATTAGAACGGCGGATCGAAGAATGCGTCCGTGCATCACCCAGATGTACACCATCTGCCGGCAACGAGGCAAGATGGATGTTTCAATACCAATCCGGCGAAACGAGCCATTGCAGCGAACCGAGTCCCTTGCCCGGCGTGTCGTCGCAGGTGACGACGGCGACGCCGGCCTTGGCGATCTCGATTTGCGCTGTCTTGTCGCCGATCAGCCAGGCGGCGTAATCGGCGAGGTCGGGCATGTGGCCTACCAGCCCAATCTTCGCTCCTGTCGATTTCGCGATGAATTTGCTCAGCTTGCGCGGCTTGCCGCCGGGCGCCAGGAGAGCGCAGGTTTCCAGAAGCAACTCCGGCCTGGCCCAAACCCGCACGAGGATCTCCGCCGTTTGCCGAGCACGCAGCAGTGGGCTGGTGAAGAGCTTGTCGAGCACCACGCCCTTGGCCTGCAGCGCGAGTGCGGCGGCCTGGGACTGGCTCTCCCCGGTTTCGCTCAAGGGGCGCTCGGCATCGCTGGTGATGCCGGGCTCGCCAAGGGCCAGAGCTTCGGCGTGTCGAATCAAGTAGAGTTCCACGCTGCGATCTCCTCGGGAATAGCGTTGTGGCACGGTCTCCCGACCGTGCCACCTGCATGACCGAAGGTCTCCCTGTGATGGCGGAGACCTTCGGTCGGATCCGCGGCACGGTCCGGAGACCGTGCCACAACTGGGTCTATTGTTTAGCGCTCGCGTGGGGCGGTGCGGGCGCTAAACGAGAAACCCGATAGGCCGCCGGGAGAATTTTCGATTATAATAAATCTCCTCTCACTAGAGGCCAAACATAAATCGGGTGCTTCACGGAATATTCACGGAAATAGATCAGCATGAAACGGACCGACCTTCGCAATATCGCCATCATCGCTCACGTCGATCATGGCAAGACCACCCTCGTCGATCAGTTGATGCGACAATCGGGCATGTTCCGCACCGAGGAACTCGATCGTCTCGTCGGCGGGCAGCACGGCCTCATTCTCGATTCCAACGATCTCGAACGCGAACGCGGCATCACCATCCTGGCGAAGAACATCGCCTTGACCGTTGCCGGCGTGAAGATCAACATCATCGACACGCCGGGCCACGCCGACTTCGGCGGCGAAGTCGAGCGCGTTCTCAAGATGGCGGACGGCTGCCTCTTGCTCGTGGACGCGGCCGAGGGGCCGCTGCCGCAGACTCGCTTCGTGTTGCGCAAGGCGTTCGAATGCGGCCTGAAGCCGATCGTGGTGATCAACAAGATCGACCGCTCCGACGCGCGGCCCGTGGACGTGTTGAATCTGGTGTTCGACCTGTTTGTCGAGCTCGATGCGGACGATGCGACCCTTGAATTTCCGACGATCTTCGCTGCGGGCCGGCAAGGGATTGCGACGACGGAATTGGCGATCCCGGCGGTGGACTTGAAGCCGCTCTTCGACTCCATCATCAAGAACGTGCCGCCGCCCGACGTCGAAATGGACAGTCCGTTGCAGCTCCTCATCATCACGCTGGACTACAGCAACTACGTCGGCCGCATCGCCATCGGCAAGGTGAACGCGGGCAAGATTCGCAAGAACCAGCGCGTCGCGGTCATGAAGCACGACGGCAAGCGGGTCGATAGTGTCGTCAAACAGCTTTACACCTTTGATCGCCTGGGCCGCATCGAGACCGACGAGGTCATGGCCGGCGACATCTGTGCCGTGGTCGGGCTGGATAGCATCGACATCGGCGACACGATCGCGGACATCGACCATCCCGTGGCGCTGCCGCCGATCAAGGTCGATGAACCGACGCTCGACATGCTCTTTCGCATCAACGATTCACCGTTCTGCGGCCAGGAGGGGACTTACGTCACCAGCCGGCAGTTACGCGATCGGCTCATGAAGGAACTGGAATCGAACGTCGCCTTGCGCGTGGTCCCCAGCGAGGCGCGCAAGGACGAGTTCTTCGTCTCCGGCCGCGGCATTCTGCACCTGTCGATCCTGATCGAGACCATGCGCCGCGAAGGCTTCGAGCTATCGGTCGGCAAGCCGCGCGTGATCTATCGTGAAGTGAACGGCCAAAAGATGGAGCCGATCGAGTATTTGGTCATCGACGCGCCGACGATGCACGTCGGCTCGGTGATGGAATTGGTGGGCAACCGCCGGGCAGAGTGTCTCAAGCTCGATGCGCGCGGCGAGTTTTCGCACATCGAGTTCACGATCCCAGCGCGCGGCCTGATCGGTTTGCGCACGCGCTTGCTGAACTCGACCAGCGGGCAGGCGATCATGCACCATACGTTTTACGATTACCAGCCGGTGCGTGGGGCCATTCCGGGCCGGCTGAACGGCGTGATGATCTCGACCGAGACGGGCAGGACAACGCCGTTCGCGCTCGATGGCCTGCAAGAGCGAGGCTCGATGTTCGTGGGCGCGCCGATGCCGGTGTATGAAGGACAGGTGGTCGGCGAACATTGCCGCGACAACGATCTGCCGGTGAATGTGTGCAAGGAAAAGAAACTGACGAACATGCGTGCTTCCGGCACCGACAAGGCCATCATCCTGAAGCCGCCGCGGCAGATGACGCTGGAACTGGCGCTCGAATACATCGAGGAGGACGAGTTGGTGGAGGTGACGCCGAGCGCGGTCCGATTGCGCAAGATGTTCCTGAAGGAGAACGACCGCAAGAAGCAGGCGAGGCAAGATCGGTAATGTCGGTCGCTTTTTCCATGAATTGTGAGGCCCCCCAAGCCGCTCCCCTGGGGAGCGGCTTGAGGGGGCTTCTCATTTCTGGGGTTCGCGCCGAACAATACGTGGTATAATACAAGGGATTCATTCACGCGCGAAAGGGAGCAGCCGGTGCCACGCAAATCCAAGCAGAAAACGGCGGATGACGTCAGCTTGATCACCGTCGGCCTCGACAATGACGACGGCCACCAGCGCATCACCAAGGGCGAAGAATTCCTGCTGCTGGGCGGCTCCGCGGAAACCCACGAACGCATGCAGGACCTGGCCGTCCACGTGACCGAAGCCCTCGACAAGAAGGGCAAACGCCTGCAGGACGCATGCGTTGAGGAAGTGGTCGATTTGATTCATGATGCGTTGACGCGGTAGATCGAAAATCTTCCGAAACTCTTTGCCCCGCTTGCAGGTACATCTCTTAGACCCGAGGCGCAACCGTGTCGGCTGAGGACGCCATCCTAGTACGTCGTTGCCTCAAGGGGGACGAAGCCGCCATCCAAGGCCTCGTCGAACGCTATCAGTCTGATGTATTCGGCCTGTGCATGAGGCTTCTGCACCACCGGCAAGACGCGGAGGATGTGGCCCAGGAAGTTTTCCTGCGTGTGTTCCGCAGCTTGAATCGCTGGGATGCGAGCCGGCCGTTCAAGCCGTGGGTGATGGGCATCACGGTGAACCGCTGCCGAACCTGGCTCACGCAGCGGGCAAAGCGGCCCGAGCTGGTTGATTACCTGCACGAGACGGCATCGACGCGGCCGGCAGATGACAGCAAGGAACTGGTGCAAGAAATCCAGGCCGCCCTGCACGAGTTGCGCTGGGAATATCGCAGCGTCTTCGTGATGTACCACGAGCGAGGCTTGCCGTACGAAGACATCGCCGACGCGATCGAAAAGCCGGTCGGCACCGTGAAGACCTGGCTGCACCGGGCCCGGCTCGTAGTGCTGGAACGGTTGCGGCGTCGAGGGATGCTATCCGAGGTTGAGCATGAACTGCCTTGAATGCCAAGAACTGCTGCAGAATCGCCTCGATGGCGAACGCATCACCGCTCCTGAGGCTCTTGATCAGCATCTGAGCGACTGTGCGACGTGCCGGCAACAGCACGCCGGCCTCGCCCGCCTTCTCGAATGCGCGAAGCAACTGCCGACGCCAAAGCTGCCGGCCAACTTCGCCGCCCAGGTCGTGCATGAGGTGATGCGTGACCGCCGCCATCGGCAGGACAAGATGCGCCGGCGCGTGTTCGTGACGGCGGCGCTGGCTGCCGGGATCCTTTTGATGTTGTTGGCTGCGTATAGGTGGATTCCACGCGATTTGCAGCAGCCGCCGATCGTCGAAAATCGGCCCTCCAATAGAATACCCGAAAAGAAGGCGTTGCCGACGCCGCAGAAAAACGAACCGAAGAACGCGTTCGCATCGTTCGCAGAGCGTCTTGCCGACACGACGCGCGATCACGCCAAGGTCGTTCAGGTGGCGATCCACTTCGACGCCGTCGAGAAGCTGCCGTCGGTCAAGGAGATTCCGATGCTCGAGCCGGGCGTGCGCGAGGCGAGCCAGGAAGTGACGGAAGGCGTCCGCGCGGTGACGCACAATGCCCGCAAGGCGTTCGATTTCTTTGCGCGCGAGTTGCCGACGCCTGAGCTCGGGGAGCAGAAGAACTGACATGTTTAGCCGCCTGACGATTGGTTTCCTTTGCTGGCTCGGCCTCGTTCCCTTCGCCGCCGCGCAGCCCACACCCTGCCGCTACGAACTCCTGTCGCTGTTGCCGGATGACTTCGCGGTCTGCGTCGTCATGCACGATTTGCGTGGCCATTCGGCACGCTGGGAGCAAGCCGATTGGCTGAAGGCGTTCAAGCAGTCGCCGGTGGGGAAGGCCCTGCTCGCGTCGCCGGAGATGGAACAGCTCGAACGTATGCAGACCGAGATGAAGAAACACCTCGGTCTCGATTGGCCGACGTTGCGCGATGACATCCTGGGCGACACGCTCGTCCTCTCCTACAGCCCAGGACCCAAGAACAAACCTGACGACGAGCGTGGCCTCTTCCTGCTGCACGTGCGCGAACCCAAGCGTCTGACCGAACTCATCGGCAAGTTCAACGACGTTCAGGAAAAGGCTGGCGAGCTGAAGCTGGCGAGAGTCGAATTCAAGGGAAGCACTTACTACCGCCGCACGCATGGGCGCAAGACGCAGTTCTACTTCGTCAAGGATTCCCTGGCGGCGATTACGACGAAGGAAGAGATTCTGCAGGAAGTAATCCAGCGCTTGCCGACGCAGTCGAAGGACAATGCGTGGGCAAAGCGATTTCAGCGTGCCGGCGCGGCGTCAGCGTTCGTGACGATGTGTGTGAATCCGGCCGCCGTGGAGCCGGACCTCGTGCAGGCAGGCAAGAAGGACGGCACGCTGCCGGCGTACTGGCGTGCCCTGGAGGCGATCTTCGTGACGCTGGCAATCCGCGACGAGGCGGAGCTGCGCATCTCCATCCAGGCTGATCCGCAAAAGCTGCCCGTCTGGGCCAGGTCGGCGTTCACAGATACCATTCCGACTTCTTCGCTCTGGCAACGGTTCCCCGAAAAGAGCATCCTAACCATCGCCGGCTCGGCCGATTTCGCAGGGACCGCTGAAGCTCTGAAGCTATTGATGCCGGAGAAGGATCGCAAGAAGCTCGCCAGCGATTGGCAAGCGGGCATCGGCGCTGTGTTGCCGCTCGACCCGTTCAAGGATATTCTGCCCAACCTTGGCCCCGACTGGGGCGTGTGCATCCTGCCGTCCAAGGACGCCAAGAATCTGCCGCAGGCCATGTTCGCGCTGGCGGTCAAGTCGGGGCCCAAGGAGCAACCGATCGACAAGGGGCTGTTCAAAGGCGCACAGTTCTTCGGCGGGCTGCTCATTCTGGAGCACAACCGGACCAATCCGAACGCCACGATTCGGCTGCAAACGCTCATGCAGGACAAGGTCGAAGTCGTCTACTTCTCCAGCGACGCGATTTTCCCGGCCGGCTTCCAGCCCGCGTGTGCGCTGAAGGACGGCTTCTTGCTGTTCGCTACCTCTCCCGCAGCGATTGCAGACTTCCGGGTCGGCACCAAGCCGGCTGCCGAGGCGCCGCTCTTGCGCCTTTCCACACGGGAGCTGGCCCGGCTGCTCGAACATCGGCGCGGACACATCATCGCCACCTTGACGGAACGGCAGCAGATGTCCGAGAATGCCGCCAACAAGAATGTCGATGATGTGATCGGAGCCTTGGGCCTCTTCGAGCGGCTGACCTTGAGCCACCACGGCGGCGTCGGCCAGGCGAGCTGGAGCTTTCGCCTTGCGCCCAGCAAATGAACCACGGGGAGGCACGGGGAGGAGAGAGGAATTGGCATCGGTTCGACACTCGTTTCGTCAGACAGGAAATCTCTCAATCTATCCGGCAGCCGCCGAGATTCCGGCCTCCAAATCTTCCCCCGTGCTCCCCGTGTCCCCCGTGGTTCATCTTCCTGTTTTTTCAATCATTTGCTGGCGTTTCCCTTACCAGTCGTGGTACACTGGGGTTGGCGAAAATTGGCCGATTTTGGGTAGCACCACCTCGCCGCGGGATCTGATGTTCGGAGTCTATCCGCCGCTAGAGCAGCAAGGAATCATCTCATGCAAAGCACGCACCTGGCTTGTCCGCATTGTGGGTCCACTTTGAGTTTCGGCATGGAGATCGCCGCCGGAACGCCGGTGGAGTGTTTGATCTGCATGCAGACGTTCACCGCCGAAACGGTTGTCGTCGAAACAACTCCTGACCGCGCTGTGGAACCACAACCGGTCATCGGATCGGCGTCGGTTTCAGCTCCGAATCCTCCGGAGCTGGTGGCCAGCAACATCGATGATGCCGGATGCACGACGATCTCGGACACGGTTACGGATTCATTACCGAATGTGGCCCCTTCGCCACCTGCCGTTGAGCCCATTGCCGCCAGTTTGCCCAACCTCGTCATCGTTGAGTCCGCGCCGTCAAGCAAGCCTGCGAAAACGCCGCCCAAGGATGGGATTCTGGTCTCCAAACCCTATGCTCCGCCGCCCAATGTTGCGATCGCGGAGAAATGCTTGCCTGCAGTGCCAGCCGCCGAGAGGGCAACGCCTGCTTCGCTCTCCGTGCCGACGGCTCCGTCGCTGCGCAAGCCTGATGGTGTTGGTTTTGCTGGACCGATGGCGCTCGTTGCTGCCGGGTTATGCCTCTTGCTCCTGTTGGTCGGAGGTGTCGGCGTGGCGGCCTGGAAAATCGCGGCGCTCGCCCAGGCGGGGCCGGCAGACTCCAAGGACAAGATCGTCGTCAATAACAAGAAACCGAGCCAGGACGGCGGCAACGATAAGACCGATCCAAACGACAACGGTATTGTGCCGGAGCTCACCGAGGAAGAGGAAGAGGACATCCGCGTCAAATTCCAACTGGAAGTGCGGGACCGCCTCACGCGCTCGACAGCAGCCAAGGGCGGCGGCGTGCCGGCCTGGGATCCCGTCGCCTCGTTCGGCGTGTCCAAGCAAAAAATCGTCGGCCTCGACCAGGAGCGCATCAACGCTGCCATCGACAAGGGGGTCAAATACCTCAAGCGCACCCAGAACGCGAATGGCACCTGGTATCAGGGTCATGGCGTCGGCTACGCCTCGATTGGCGGCTTGACACTCCTGGAATGCGGGGTGCCGAAGAACAAGGACATGAATGTTCAGCGCGCCGCCCAGTACGTCCGCGATCACTGCACCAACCTCGGCAGCACCTACGAACTTTCGCTGGCGATCCTGTTCCTCGATCGCCTGGGCTATGAACGCGATCGCCCACTCATCCAGGGCATGGCGTTGCGTCTCATGGCTGGGCAAAACGACGGTGGCGGCTGGTCTTACGGCTGTCCGCCGATCAGCTCCCAGGACATGTTTCAGCTCTACGCTTTCCTGCAGTCCAATAAACAGCTCAACCTGCTCAACCCGCTGGGCAAATCAAAGACGGCGTCCGGCATCGCGCTCAATCCGGTGCGCGATCCGAACGGCAAGCTCAACGACCCGTTCCACGAGTTCAACGACCTGATCCTGACCATGGGAGTCCGAGGCGCGAATACCAAGCCTGCCGGTGATCCCAAGAAAGGCGGCGTGATCCAGCCTGTCTACACCGATGCGAAGAAATCGACCGACGGGGAGGCGAAGTCGCTCGCGAAACCGATCCGTCCCGAGACGCTTAGCCACAACCTGCAAAATCTGCCGGTGGTCAAAAACCAGGGCGTGACGAAGAAGCTGCTGCCGAAGGGTCGGCATGGCGCCGGCGACAACTCCAACACGCAATTCGCGATCCTCGCCCTGTGGGCCGCGCGCCGCCATGACGTGCCCACCGATCAAGCGTTGCTGGCGGCCTATCAGCGTTTCCAGATCTCGCAGCGACCCGACGGCGGCTGGGGCTACGTTCCCGGCAGCGGCACCACGCATACCATGACCAACGTCGGTTTGCTGGGCCACGCCATGGGGCACGGCGTCGCGCCGGATGTGGTCCAGTTCAACCCGAAGAACCCCAAGGACGTCATCGTCAAGCCCGCCCTGGAGGATCCCAGCATCCAGAAGGGCTTGCAGGCTCTCGCCCGCTACATTGGCCAGCCGTCGCTCGATGAAAAGAAGACCACGTTCCCGATGGAGAACCTCTACTTCCTCTGGTCCGTCGAACGCGTCGCCATGCTCTACGATCTGAAAACCATCGGCGGCAAGGACTGGTACGGCTGGGGCGCCCAGATCCTTGTGCACAACCAGAACAACGGCGGCGAATGGCCCACCTCGCACTACCCTGGCGCCAGTCCGCCTCTCAATACCTGCTTCGCCCTCTTGTTCTTGAGGCGCTCGAACCTCGTGCAAGACTTGACCAACAACCTGCGCCTCGACACCGGCATCCGCGATCCATGACGCCAGCCGGCGTTCCTGGTAGACTAGACAATGTCCATGACCCGTAGAGTTTTACCGCACGGTATTCGCCTGGTGGTTAGCGACGCTTTGAAGAAGCGTCCGCTGGGCAACGCTTCTTCGAAGCGTCGCGAAACTGATCCGCGGCCGCAAGGAATCACGCCATGAACCAGACGCAATTGACCTGTCAGCATTGTGGCTCGACGTTGAATTTCAGCGCAGAGATAGCGGCCGGAACGATGGTTCACTGCATGATCTGCATGCGCACTTTTGCCGCGGTGAAGCCCGTGGTGATTCCCACCGCCTCGGCCGTGCCCCCCGCCGCGAAGCCGGCGTCCAGGGCGAAAGAGACCAAGGCCAGCCCCGACGCCGCGACGGCCGGCAGCAACTCCAACATGATGATCATTCTGGCGGGCATCCTCGCGCTGTTGACGATCGGCGTCGGCGCGTGGATGATGTCCGGCCCCTCGAACTCGAAGGGCAAATACCCCGAGGACTCGGACAAGGGCCAGGTTGCCTTGAACAAGGACGCTACTGACAAGAAACCCAATGATCCCAAGCCCGCCCCAAACAACGGCGGAACCAACAAGGAGGGGGGCAACAAGGACACGGGCGGCAAGGATGGCAAGGACGCAGGCAGCAAGGACGGCGGCGCCAAGCTCGGTGGGCCCGATGCCGCCAAGCCGCCGGTGAAGGACGACAAGAAAGGCAAAGTCATTGACGACGATCCCGACGACGATCGCGCCAAGAAAAAGGACGACGACAAGCCGATGCTCATCCGCAAGGATCCGGTCAAGCCTCCTGTCAAGGACCCGGAGCCGGACCCGATCCAGAAAATCAAGGACCCCAAGCCGGCGCCGCCCCCCGTCAAACTCGTCGGCGTTGACCAGACCCAGATCAATACCGCCATCGATCGCGGCGTCGGCTTCTTGAGGAAGAACCAGCAGGCGAACGGCACCTGGCCGACGGAAAAGCACGCCGTCGGCTATGCGGCCCTCGGCGGGCTGACGCTCCTTGAATCAGGGGCGGCGACCGACGACGCGGCCGTGCTGCGCGCCGCGGGGTACGTCCGCGGCAACCTCGCCGATCTGGAGCACACCTATGAGCTGTCGCTCGCGGTGTTGTTCCTTGACCGCCTCGGCGATCCGCGCGACCGCCCCGTCATCCAGGGGGTCGCCCTGCGCATCCTGGCCGGGCAACTGGTCTCCGGCGCGTGGAACTACAAATGCCCGCAGCTCCCCGCCGAGGATATGTACAAGCTTTTCAATTTCCTGCACGCCAGCAAGACGCACAACTTGCTCAATCCCTACGGGCGCAAGGCCGGCATCGCCTTGAACCCGATCCGCGATCCTGACAAGGGCAACGGCCCCTTCCAGCAACTGGACGCCCTCATTGCGACGCACGGCATTCCCGGCGCCAATGCAGAGCAACAAAAAGACTTCGATCCTAATAATCCCAAGCGCGACAAGATCAAGCCGGCAGTGCCGATTCAGTACAATCAGCTCAAGCCCTTTTTGCAGCAGCTGCCGGTCACGGCACTTCAGCGCAAATTGAAGGGGGAACTGCCGGCGCCGCGTACCGACATGTTACCCCCGCCGCCCGGAGCTGCCTTCGACCCCAAAAATACTGCCGGCGATAACTCGAACACGCAGTTCGCCCTCCTGGCCCTGTGGGTGGCGCGCAGGCACGATGTGCCCGCGGATTATGCCGTCGCGCACACCTACAAGCGTTTCATGGTGTCGCAAAACCAGGATGGCGGCTGGAGCTACTCCGGCCTGGGCGAATCGCGCAACACCATGACCTGCGTCGGCTTGCTCGCGCTGGCCCTGGGGCACGGCGTGGCGCCCGAGTACATCAGCATCGACAAGAAAAACCCGGAGAAGAGCGTCGTCCGGCCCGCCATTCAGGATCCCAAGATCAAGGCCGGGCTGGAATCGCTCGCCCGCAGCATTGGCCAACCCAACCCGAACCCCGGTGGCGGCCTCGGCGCCGTTCAGCAGGAGGACCTTTACCTCTTATGGTCGATCGAACGCGTGGCGATGCTCTACGACGTCAAGACCATCGAAGGCAAGGATTGGTACAGCTGGGGCGCCCAGATGCTCGTTAACAATCAGGCGGGCGAGGGGGGCTGGTTGCAGGGAGGAGGCTACACCGGCGCCAGTGAGACCGTCAACACGTGCCTGGCGCTCCTGTTCTTGCGCCGCTCCAACCTCGTGCATGACTTGACCAACGACATCCGTCTGTTTGCCCCCATCCGCGATCCGAAGTAACGGGGCTCGGCTCGCCGCGCTCGTTTTCAAGAGCATCTCGATGAAGCCGTGCATCAGCGAAGCGACTACCATGCCGTCCAGCTTCGCCGACGACGTCGCCAACTACGCCGACGCCGGCTGCCAGGCAATGGAAGTCTGGCTGACCAAGCTCGAAAACCACCTCGAAACCGCGTCACTGTCCGATACTCGCAAGCTGCTCGACGACCGCGGCATGACGCTCGCCGCTGCCGCTTACCAGGGGGGCCTGCTCCTGTCGCAGGGGGAGCAACGCAAGGTCCATTACGATCATTTTCGTAAACGGCTCGATCTGTGCCAGCAGCTCGGCATCAAGACGCTGCTGGTCGTCGCGGATTTTACGGCTCAGATTGATTCGACCGATCTAGACCGCGCGCAGGTGTCGCTCCGCCAAGCCGCCCAGTGGGCCGCGGGGTTCGGCGTCACCCTGGCGCTTGAGTTCCGCGCCAGAAGCACATTCTGCGCCAGCCTCGATACCGCGCTTGCCTTGGTGCACCAGTGCGGCGAGCCGAACGTCGGCGTCAACCTTGACGTCTTTCACTATTACACCGGCCCCAGCAAGTTTGAGGACCTGGGACTTTTGACGGTCGATCGCCTGGCCCACGTGCAACTCTCCGACCTTTCCGGCATCGCCCGCGAGCTGGCCACCGATAGCGACCGCGTCCTGCCCGGTGACGGCGACTTCCAGCTTGCGCCCATCCTCGACGTCCTAACACGCCTCGGCTACCAGGGCTACGTTTCGCTCGAACTGCTTAACCCTACCCTGTGGCGCGCCAACTCCAAGCAGGTCGCCGAGATCGCCTACACGTCCTTGCGCAAGATACTCGGTGAACCGCGGCCGCTTGCCGTTTAGCGTTCGCATGACGCCATCCGAACGCTAAATGGCAAGCGGCGAAATAGGCCGGCGAGGCAAAGTCTGCCGCCTGCCGGAAAAAAACTTTGCCGACATTGCGGCTTGCAGCGTGCCCATCTTGAAACATTTCACTCGATTCCCTTCAGTTTTGCCGGAGTCCGTGCGTAAAAAAAATTACAATGGAGTGACGTGAAATTCATCTCGGAACAGATAATGCAAGAGGAGAGAATCATGAGGCATCTGAGCTGTCTAGTATTCAGTTTGGCCTTGTTCGGACTGATGCAAGCGCCCGCCTTTGGGCAACCGAAAAAAAAGAATTCCAAGGATCTGCCCAAGAAAGTCGAACCCCCGCGGCCGACCTTCAAGCACCTCGACGGGCGCAACATCGTCTTCGTCGTGGACGGCGCCGGCAACGGCAGCGTCGCCAATGAGCACCTGGGCGAATTGAACGTCGAGCGCCAGCTTGGCCTTATCATCCGCAGCGTCCCGTGGTGCCGGCACAACGGTGTCTTCGAGGATCTTGTCGATGTCGAAGCCCAGACCCACGCTGCCGTGATGTTGGCCCGCTCCGTCGCGACGATTCGCAAGGATGCCCCCAACTCCCATATCTTCTTTGTCGCCCACTCCGTCGGCGCCCATGTCGCCTTGATGGCCGCGGAAAGGTCGCCCCCCAAGAGCGTCGATCGTGTGATTCTCTTACATGCGGCCATTTCGTGTACTTACGATCTCACCCTCGCCTTGAAAAACACGCGCATGGGCATCGATAACTTCTGGAGCTCCGAGGACGCCATCCTCGACGCCATGGTCCAGCACAAGAGTACCGCCGATGGCCGAAAGGTCCCCGCCGCAGGCCGTGTCGGCTTTCAATTGGCATCGCGCGACAAGAAAGACATCGAGGCCTACCGCGCGGTCCGGCAATATCGTTGGAGCGAGGAGTATGCCGGCAGCGGCGGCCACCTCGCCTGGATCTTGTGCCACAACATGAAGAAGGTGCTCGTGCCGATGTTCTTCTGCCCGCCGCCCGAGCTGCCACCCGTCATCATCAAACCCAAGATGCCTGGCGCGAAGTGAGAGTCGGCGAAAATGACCACCTCTCTCCCTCCGGCAGAGGGGCCGGGGGTGAGGGGAAAGATGGTTCGTCGAAGCAGAAATGTTCATCGGGGGCAAAGCACCCTCACCCCCAATCCCTCTCCCGGGGGGCGAGGGGAGAAAGACAAAAAGGTCGGGAATCGATTTCGATAACGACTCCCGACCTTTTTGCTGGATGGCGCCGCCCAATCACAGTTGCGGCGTTTCACCCGTCGGCGTCGTCGGGCCACCCGCGGTGGCAAGTTGCATCGAGCTGCTGCCGGCCGTCATTCGGCAATACACTTTATAAACGATCCACACCACCAGCACCCAGGGCAATACGGCACTGACGCCCAAGATGATCAGCATCAAGCACACCGAGAACACCTTGAAGCTCATGTAAAGGCTCGTGCGAACGTAAGAGCTGAGCCCTTCGTCGTTGGGGACGATCGGGCTGACGCCGGTCAGCGTCACGATGATGTGCGACGTGGTCAAGTCGTTCTCGGGGACGTTGGGGTTGCGCGAAGCCTTTTGGCTGACCACGCTGCCGGTGGTCTTGAGTTGCCTGAGAAGCACATCCTGCGAGCTGAACGGGACTTCGAACTTCAGGACCGCGGCGACCTGGCCGTTCTCGTGGCGGTCGATCGTGGAATCGATGATGCGGCCATTGCCCGCCTTGATGATCCCTTTCAACTCGCCCGGCCATCGACATCCTTGACTTCGAGCTTCACCACCACCGTCTCACGCGGCGGGATGGTGGCGGTGCTGCGGATCGTCAGGCGATAGCCGACTTTTTGATCGGTCGCCTGGTCGTTCACCGGAATCTGACCGCTGGTGCGCCCGAGGACCACACCGACCTTGCTGAAGAGCTTTTCAACTGCGTGCCTTTCGGCCGCGGGAACGTCGAACTCGAACTTGGCTTCGATCTTGATCTTGCTGTCCTCGGTGAGCTGGCCGACGGTGACCAAGCCCTTGGCGGCGGTGACGGCGTCTTGCAGCTCCTTGAATCCGGCCGACACGTCGATGGCGGCGATTTGCACGTGGAACGTCTCGCGCGGCGGGATGGCGGCGAAGTCACGCAGCACCACCGAGTAGCCAAACTTGCGCTCCGTCGTCAATTCGTTGACCGGCGCCTGCACGTTGTTGCGCGACAGCATCGGGCCGATCTGGAGAAGCAGCTTGTCGATGCCATTCTTCTCCGTGGTCGGCACGCTGAAATCCAGGTGGGCCGTGATGTTGAGCTTGTCCTGTTCGTTCAATTTGGCGACGCGGATCTGCCCCTTCGCCTTGACGACCGCTTCTACGAGCATCGCATAGTTGTTCGGCACATCGGTGGCGGCCAGTTTGATGTCGGCCGCATGGCTCGGCAGGATGTTGGCGAAGTCCCGCAGCGTGACCGAGAAGCCGAATTTCTTGGCGATCGACAGTTGACTCATCGGCATCTGCACGTTATTGCGGGCCAGGATCGTGCCGAAGTCAGCCAGCATCTTTTTGATGGTCGCCTTCTCGTCGGTCGGCACGCTGAAATCGATCTGGGCGGTGATGTTGAACTTGTCGTTCTCGTTGAGCTTGGCATCCACGAGCTGCCCCTTGGCCTTCGTGATCGCGTCGAGGAGCTTGGCGTAACTGGCCGGCACGTCGTTGGTGGCTACCTTGAGGTCAGCCGCCTTGCTCGGCGGGATGCTGGCCACATCACGCAAGAGCAGCGAGAAGCCGAACTTCTTCGCCGTGGATAGCACATTCGCCGGCGTCTGCACGTTGTTGCGCGACACCACGGTGCCGAGGGTTTCGAGCAGACTCTCGAACGCTTTCCGCTCCTCGCTCGGAATCGTGAAGTCGATCTGCGCGGTGATGTTGAGTTTGTCCTGTTCGTTGAGCTTGGTGTCGGAGATTTGGCCCTTCGCCTTTAGAATTGCGTCCTGCAACTTGGTGAGGCTGCCGGCCACATCCAGGGTGGCGACGATCTGGGCAACCGCCTTGCTCGGCGGGATGCTGGCGAAATCGCGCAGGGTCAACGAGAAGCCAAACTTCTTCGTCGTCGCCAGGACGTTTGCCGGCGTCTGAATGTTGTTGCGCGACACCACGGTGCCAAAGTCTTCAAGCAGCTTCTCGAACGCCTTCCGTTCTTCGCTGGGAACCGTGAAGTCGATTTGAGCCGTGATGTTGAGCTTGTCCTGTTCATTGAGCTTGGCGTCGGCGACCAGGCCCTTCGCCTTGAGAATGGCGTCTTGCAGCTTGGCAAGGTTGCCGGCCACATCGAAGGTGGCGACGATCTGGACCACCGCCTGGCGCGGCGGCACGCTGGCGAAATCACGCAGGGTCAGCGCGAAGCCGAACTTCTTCGCGGTGGAAAGCTGATTGAGCGGCGCCTCGAACTTGTCGCGCGACAGGAGCGTGCCGATCTCTTCCAGCAGCTTTTCGATCGCCTTCTTCTCTTCGCTCGGCACCGTGAACTCGATCTTGGCGAAGATATTCAGCTTGTCCTTCTCGTTGAGGTTGGCGGCGGTGATCTGCCCCTTGGCCTTGGCGATGGCGTCTTGCAGCTTGGTGTAAGCGCCGGGCACATCGTTCGCGGCAATGACGTCGATGACGGCTTGTTTTGGCGGGATGCTCGCGAAGTCACGCAGCACAATCGTGTAGCCGAACTTGCGCTCCGTGGACAATTCGCTGAGCGGCGCCTGCACATTGATGCGCTCCAGCGTCGGGCCGATCTCTTCGAGAAGCTTGTCAATTGCGGCTTTTTCGCTCGTCGGTACGTTGAAATCGATCAGCCCGTGAATGTTGAGCTTGTCCTGCTCGTTGAGCTTGGCGTCGCGGACCTGCCCCTTGGCCTTGGTGATCGCGGCCAGCAGCTTGGCGTAAGCGCCGGGGACGTCGGTGGTGGCAATTTTCAGATCGGCGCTCAGGCGCGGGCGGATATTGGCCGTGTTGTGCATGGTGATTTCGAAGCAGACATCGTTCTGCTTCGGCTTCAGCGAAGGCGCCTTGCCAGTGCCGCCTTCGGTATGCTGACGCTGATTCTCCTGGAAGTCGGATACCAGCCCAAGCTTCTTGAGTTGATCGACAAACGAATCTTTCTGGCTCGGCGGAATCTCGGCATGCAGGACCGACAGGAACTGGCCCGCGGCGTGCTGCTTGAGTTCGGATCGCGTGATCCTGCCTTTCAATTCGTCAATAGCTTTCATCGCAATCTGATGGGACTTGGCGACGTCATCGACTTCGAGCCGCAGGGTCACGGTTTCGGTGACGACGATGGCCGTGGGCGTTTGAATTTCCTTCTCGGCGAGCGAGATGGTGAGCGTGCTGAGCGATACCTGGTTGTTGTAGTAGCGGATCTCGCCTTCCATCTCCTCGATCTTGGTTCGCCACACGCCCAGCTCGCGCTCGGCGGCGACGAGGTCCTTGATTTCGCCCTTGCCGGTCTTGATGATGTTGATGAGGCGTTCTTCAATGGCGCGGGCAGCGCGGAGCCGACTTTCGATGTCGGTGTAGGACTTGGTCACGTCCTGGCTGCCGATACGCTGGTTCTTCAGCTCGCCCGATTTGCCCAGGTCGCGGCGCAGGTCGAAAATGAACTTGTCGAGATTCTGCGGCGGCATGCGCACGACGACGGAGCCGCGCATCTTGCCGTTGGGCAGCTTGTCGCTGTTGACCGTGGCGATGAAAGCGCCCTTGATGTTATTGATGAGCCCGTTGATGGTATCGACCGACTTGTCGAACGACTCGATCTCGAATTCCATATCGCCGGTGCGGATGATCTTGCGATTGGTGCTTTCCGGAACTAGATCCTTCGGCTCAACCTTGGGCTGCTCGGCGGGGGGTTTCGGCTCGCCGGCGGTTTTTTTGTCCTCGCCCGGCTTGCTTTGGCTTCCCTCGCCTCCAGAGCCTTTCTTGTTGGGCGATTCGGTCTTGACGGCGACCGGCGGCGGCAGAATCGGCTGGTAGTAGCCTGGCGACGTCGGCACAAGGGTCGGCGTCACCACGAGGGGGTTAGGCACGCCCGCCATGCCGCCGCCTGGAGGCGATGGGTTGAATCCGCCCATACCCATCATGCCGCCGCCCATGCCGCCTGGACCGGGATTGGGCCCGCCGCCGGCAAAACCGCCGCCGAATTGGAAACCACCAAAACCGGGCGGAGTTGGGTCCTTCGGGTCGAGCTTCACCAAATCCGGAATCTTGGAATCATCCAACTTGCCCTTCGACCCCTTCTTCGACTCGGAGTCCCTCGTAATTAAGACGGGCGGGGTTTTGGAGGGGGCCGCGGCATTATCCTTGCCATCGCCCTTGTCACCCCTTTCTTCACCGTTCGGGCTTTGCTTTCCCAGCAGATGCTCCAGATCCTTCGTGAGTTTGCCTTCCTCCTCGCGAAGCGTTACTTTGAGCTTTTGGACCGCGTCCATCTGCTTGTCGCCAACCTTGGTGAGCTTGTTATCCGCGTTTGGGCGTTCGTAGAAACTCGGCTTCTGCTCGCCCTGTCCCTTGCCTTGCTCCGCTTTCTCTTTGTCTTTCGCGTCGAAGAACGTGGCGGAAATATCGTCGTAGGTTTTCTTGGTCGTTTTTACGTCCTTTTCCGCTTTTTCACGAGCGGGCTGGTCGAGCGTCAATTCATTGTTGGCGTAGCCACGAGTATCAATCGTTTTTTTCAGCTTGAGCGCATCAGCCAGGTCCTTCATGGTCTCCGCGTGAATGAGGTCGGTGTCGAATTCAGGGATCGATTTCTCCTCCCCGCTCACCGGCTCCTTGAAACCGCCCTGCTTGACCCTGACCTGCCCAAAATAACTTCTCTTGCCATCCACTTCATCGGCCTGCCTCCGTCGACCTGCGCCACTTGAAATGGCAACGCCCCATCGAGCGCAAACATCTGCACCGCGCCGCCGATCAGGCCGAGGACGATGACGGCTGCGGTGGCAGTTACAAATCGCATCCAGCTGGGCCGCGGCTTGCGCGCTTGCCGAAGCTGGTGAATCGCCCGATCCTCCAGGCCGGCATCGGGGCGAACGCGTGCGAAGATCCCTTCCATGAGTTGCTCCGTTTCGCAAATGTCGGCCTGCTCGTGCGTGCATTCGCTGCACGAGGCGACGTGCTTCTCGCCCCGGCCTCGCTCTTGGGCCGACAGCCCGCCGGTGACGTAGGCGTTCAGGTTTTCTTGTACCCAGGTATGTTCCGACATGGTCAACTCCTATCTAGTGTTGTGGCACGGTCTCCTGATCGTGCCACTCTCCCCGACCACAGGTCTCCCGGCGTTTCAGGAGACCTTCGGTCGGGTCCGTGGCACGGTCAGGAGAGCGTGCCACAACAGACGGCTTCGCGCTCGCATGGCGTCACGCGAGCGCTAAACGCAAGCGGGATCAGCACGCTACTGGCTCGCCGAGGATTTTGTGCATTTCCGCGTGCATCCGGTTCATGCCGCGGTGCAGCAAGCCGCGCAGCGCGCCGTTCGTCAAGCCCATCTGCATTTGAATGGTTTCGTGATCGGCCCCGACGAGATAGTGCAGCGTGAGGGCCAGGCGATACTCTTCCGGCATCGACCGCAGTACAACCAAGACCTTTTGCCTCAACTCTTCCTGTTCGACTTCCTCATCCGGCCCCGGCGTCATGTCGCCATGTCGCTGCCGCTTGATCGTCTCGCGCTCCAGGGCCCGCTTATGGACGGACAACCGTCGGCCGGCATCGATGGCGACATTCTGCGCGATCCGCAAGAGCCAGGAACGAAACTTATCCAGCTCCTTCAGTTGCCCCAGAGTTCGAAAGGCAATCAGCAACGCATCCTGGAGCAGGTCTTCCGCCTGATGGGTATCGCCGGTTTCGAGATACAAACGCGCAAAAACGAGCCGGGAGGTGCGGCGAACAAGCTCCTCGAACGCGGCATGATCACCGCGCTGAGCCCGGTGAACCAGGGTTAGTTCCGTTTCCATCATGCGCCCATCCTGGAAGAGAAGACGAAGCTCGACCCCTCGGCGCGCGCGGGGGAGGTTGAATTCCTTCCATCGTCGCCGAACCGTGCCGCAATTGCAAGGTCGTAGGTGATGCGGAAAAACTCCAAAACTCCCTGGAGTCCACGTAACCTTCTTCCCGTCCCCGGTGGTGGGTCGGGGCTGGGGGGCTTTGCACAAAAACTCGAAGGCAAAATCAAAATAAGGAAGGCAGGAAAGCAGGAAGGGTCAAATTCACACTTTCCGGGTGTGACCGGCATTCCGCAAAACCCACTTTTTGCCAACTTTTCGGCAGTCAAGGTTGTGGGGATACTCCTACACACTCGTGTCGCGTCGTGTCGTCGCCTCCGCGCAACTCCCGATCCAGCAGGCAGTTGGGCGATGGCCTCGAGACGACACGAAAATTGCTGATCTGCCGTGATGGAGCCATTTCCATTACCGACCGCGGAATGCCGGTCACGCCCAAAATGACTTGCAGCATCCTGGGGATGCCGTTGGTTGGGGGGAGTGCCGGCTTTGCTACGTAATTGCCGAAAACGTTAAGCGCGCGAAATTAGGTAGCTATCCATGTTGCCCAACGTGAGGATTTTCGCAATTACGTAGCAAAGCCGGGAGTGCCGGTGTGTGTGTGTGTGTGTGTGTGTGTGTAAAACTAGCACGCGCAAGGCAAGCTATTTTATCGCCCAACGGCAGTCTGCTATTTCTTGCCGTTCGCCTTCACGGCAAGTTCCTTGTCCATGAAGTCGATCACCGAGTTGCACACGACGGTGCGGTCAACTGTCTTGAAATAGTGATCGGTATCGTGCCAAACTACTTTGGAGCCAGCACCGGCATGTTTGTGCAGCGACTCGGCCCAGGACTTGAGGATCAACTGGTCCTTGGTGACGTTGATGAAGAGCAAGGGCCGCGGGGCGATGCGGGCGACGTGGTGGACGGGATCGCTTGACTTGGAGCCTTCGGTTGCCGCCTTCTCGGCTTCCTTTTTGGTGTAAAGGCCCAGGAAGTTGCCGCCGCCGACCATGGAGCCCATGGCCTTGATGCGTTGATCGTAGGCGACATAGGTGATGCCGGTGATGGCGCCCCAGCTCAGACCGACGTAGCCGAGCCGATCCTTGTTCACCTCGGGCCGCGCGGCAAGGTAATCGACGGCCCGGCTATAGTCGCCGCAGTAGTGCATGACCATTTCGGTGCCGAGGAGGCCAAGGATATCGTTGGCCTTCTTGTCCTTGCCCTTGCGTTCGCCTTGATTGGGGGAGTCGATGGTGATGACGACATAGCCGCGGCCGACGAAGAGTTTGCCGATCTCGACGATGTAGTTGGTCTTCTTGTTGCCGCCGCTGCCGTATTGCAAGAGGATGGCGGGGCAGTCTTTGAGCCGCCCGTCCTTGTTCTTCGGCACATAAAGGTAGGCCGGCACGCGATCGCCTTTGATGCCGTTGAATTCGACGCGGTACTGAGTGTGATTGTCCGCCTCGTTGACGACCTCCTCCTTGGGATCGAGCGGCTTGTCGGGCGCGGTTGCGTACGGCGCTGCGACTTTTTTGGGTTCGGCTTTGGGTTCGGTCTTGTCCTGCGCGGAGGTGTTGTGCGGCGTTGTCCAGAATGCCAGCAGGGACAGGAAGAGGACCAGGCCGCCAAGCGTGCGAATCGGCATGTTGAATCTCCCTTGCAATGCTCATCAAGACGACTGCCTCAGCCCATATACTAACGCAACGTGCAATCGGATCAAGACAAAAGAGAAGCCGCGCCGTCGGCGTGTAGGATCAGGTGCGTCATGAAGCGAAATTATTCAACGCTAGTTCCGATGCTCTTTTTAGCCTTGGCGGCTCCAGTCTCCGCCCAAGACGTCCCCGAATACGCCTGGCAGCAGGTAAACGCCAAGGCCCAATTCGCCCCGCGCGATGGCGCCGGCGCGCTGACCTTCCAGGGCCGGATGTGGTTTATCGGTGGCTGGAACCCAGGCGGCAAGAAGCACTTCCCGCGCATTTGCAACAATGAAGTCTGGAGCTCCTCCGACGGCAAGGACTGGCGGCTCGACAAGGCCAATACGTTCCTCGATCGCAAGTTCGATTCCACCAAGGACTGGGAAGGCCGCCATACCGCGGGCTATGTCGTCCATCAAGACAAGATGTGGATCGTCGGCGGCGATGTTAATCAAGGGCACTACCACTCCGACGTCTGGAACTCCACCGACGGCAAGAACTGGACCTACGTCAACAAGGGCAAACCGGTCCCGTGGGGGCCTCGCGCCCTGCACTATACGGTCGCCTTCAACGACAAGATCTGGGTGATCGGCGGTCAGACCATCCCGAACATTGCCGCCGGCAAGGAGGTCTTCTACCGCGACGTCTGGAATTCCGCCGACGGCATCAACTGGACGGAAGTGAAGCCGAAGGAGCCATTCTGGCCCCAGCGCGGCATGATCGGCGGCAGTGCGGTGTTCAAGGGCCGCATCTGGATCCTCGGCGGCGGTACTTACGATACGCCCAAGGTCCCCGCGCGCAAGTACTTCAACGATGTGTGGAGCTCTGCCGACGGCATTGAGTGGAAGCAGCACACCGCAGCCGCCCCGTGGGCGCCGCGCCAGTATCACGAGGTTGCTGTCTTCGACGAGCGCCTCTGGGTCATGGAAGGCTATGCCAAGGGCAACCGCAACGACGTCTGGCATTCGGCAGACGGCGTCACCTGGCACGAAGTGCCCAAGACACCGTGGGCCCCGCGCCACGCCGCCAGCGTCTTTGTCCATGACGGCGCATTATGGATGGTCGCCGGCAACAACATGGCAAGCGATGTGTGGAAGTTGACGCGAAAAAAGCGCTGATCGGCTACCGTTGGATGGCCGTCGTCGACCGTCCCGCATCCGGCGACGACCGCGCGGCAATCGGATCGGCGCGGAAGAACACCAGCGCAATCACCACCACGATGGCAACGCCCAGCACCAAGCCCAACTTCGCGTCGTTCGGCATGGGAGACTCGATTGCTTGCGGACAGTATGGAATGATGGTGCGCGCGGGAGACTTTAGGCAATTATGACCGATCCCGGGGGTTGCTGCCCCTGGGTTGCCGATTCTTTCGTCCTTTTTCTCCAGCTTGCCAGCGTTTCTTCGCGAAATCGATCATTTTGCACAAAACTTGAGCCGACGGTGTGAGACGCATTGCCGCATTTTCCGGCATTCCCCAGATTCTCGGTAAAGTACGCCTGCCAAAAACTGGCGTAGGACGCCCACGCCGACGCGCGTTATGATCGCATGTTAGCCGGACGCGCGAGCGACGGATCTGGAAGCGGATTAGAGCGAAAGGATTCGCCATGCGGCTCTGCCTCTGGGAAGACGGAATCGAGCAACTCGAACCCCTCAGCCTGACGCGGCCAGTCTTCGACCTGCGCTGCGGATTCACGACGCTCGGCGAAAAGCAGCGTCGCGCCGTCGGCGTCGAGGAGTGGGGCGCTCTAGTCCGTCCGCCGCTCGAAGAACTTTTCAACCTTCAGCATCCGAACGTGCCGGTCAATGACTCGGCTTGGCTGCACACGGATAGCTTGGTCCTTGTCAATGGCCGCTGGCTGCCGCCCGATGACGGATTCACGCTGCCGGCGAGTTCCTGCGTCGGCATGGTCGGCGACACGGTTGCGTATGTCGTCCTGCATCATACGGCGATGGCGATCTCGCTCGATGGTCTGAGTGAACTTCTCGAAGAATGGCAGCAAACGTTGGCTGTCCAGCCTGCGGGGGGGAGGATTATTACTTATCTGTGGGACCTTGTCGACCAAAACGCGAGTGAGATTACGCACGATTTCGCCTGGCTAAAACCTGTGAAGGAAACCTGGGAGCGCCCAACCCTGGTCGTCGCCGGCCCGCTCGGCAATCTCTGGATCGCGCCCTCGGCCCGCATCGAGCCGATGGTCGTCGCCGACACCACGCTGGGGCCGGTGGTCATCGACGAGGACGCGGTCATCACCGCCTTCAGCCGGCTCGAAGGACCGTGCTACATCGGGCCGAAGTCGCAAATCTATGGCGCGAAGATTCGCGCGGGCACGTCAATTGGCCCGCAGTGCCGGGTCGGCGGCGAGGTCGAGGCGAGCATCCTGCACGGCTACTCAAACAAGTATCACGACGGATTCTTGGGCCACAGTTACGTCGGCGAATGGGGCAACCTCGGCGCCGGCACGCACAACAGCGATCTGCGCAACGACTACGGCGAAGTCACCGTGACCGTGGCCGGAGTGCCCGTGCCCACCGGCATGAGCAAGGTTGGCTGCTTCCTCGGCGATCACACCAAGACAGGCCTGGGGACGCTGTTCAACACCGGCACCAGCGTCGGCGCGTTCTGCAACCTTCTGCCGGCCGGTCGTTTCGCGCCGAAGTATGTGCCGAGCTTCACGAGCTGGTGGAATGGCAGCCTGCGCGAAGCGTTCACGCTGGAGCAACTCCTGACGACCGCCGAGATCGCCATGAACCGCCGCGGCATCACGCTGACCGACGCCCACAAGGCGCTGTACGCGTGGCTGCTGGACGAGACGCAAGAAGAACGCCGCCGCGCGATGCGCGAGAGCGAGCAGCGGCAGTTGCGCAAGAGTGCGTAACTCTCACCGCCGCCGCACCTGCGCCTTCGTGAACGCCGGCGCCACGTTTTCATACGACCGGCGTGCCGCGGCCAGCGGATCGTATCCCTTCTGGCCCGACACCTGGCCGCTCACTTCGACGCACACGCAACCGCGGTAGCCCGCCGTGTGGATCTCGCGCAACATCTGCACGTAATCGATGCCGCCGTCGCCCGGTAAAACGAATGTCGCGCGGCCCTCGGCGATGCGCGTATCCTTGATGTGTACAAATCGCGTGTGCGGCATGAGCTGCTTCACGGTCTTCGCGATGCTCAGATCGCGATGCTGGAAGTGGCTGTAATCGTAGGCCAGCTTGATCCACGGACTTTTCAACTGGTCCATCAACCACAGGGCGTGCCTCGGCAGGTTCATGGCGTTGCCTCGATGTGGCTTGACGGCGATGACGGTCTTGTGCTTCTCGGCCAGCTTCGCCCACGCGCCGAGCCGATCGACGAACTGGCGGCGCATCTTGTCCCAGTCGTTGACGGCGCCGCCGAGGATGGTCTCGATCAAGGGCGGTCCATCCGGCGCAAGCTCCTGGCCGAGATCGAGCGCCGCCTGCAATCGCTGCAAGTTGTCGCGATGCGTCTGCTCGTTGCCATGGAGCGGCAGGTTCTCCATCAGGCCTGCGAGACTGAGTCGCAGGTTGCGCAGGCGTTCGCGCAGCCGGCGGCGTTCGTCCCGGGTGAGTCGCTTCGGCTCCACGTGGTAGCCGGGCATCAACGCGAGTTCGACGGCGTCGTATCCGATCTTCGCGCACGCTTCGAGGGCTGCATCCAGCCCCAGAGTGCGCATGCCGTACAAGCTGTAGCCGAAGGCGATGACCTGCGGCGTCTTCTCGGGCTGGACTGCGTGAAGGTCGCAGTCCGCCGTCAAGAAGGATGCGGCGGAGCAGGCAAGAAAGTGTCGGCGTGTCGGCTTCATGTTGAGGTTCCGGGAGATTTCGCTAGCGTATCACCAGCATCGAGGTTACCGTGCACGCGTCAGCTTTTCCAGAAGAATTAGCCGGAAAGGACAACCATGAAGCGTTTGGGCTTGTTTGCGTCGAGTCTATTTTTCGTCATCGGCGTCGCGCTTGCCGACGGCCCGCAGGACAATATCGCCGAGAACGTGCGTCCTGTGCCGCCGCCAGGGATCAAGGTGCCCGAGGAGATATTTGCCGAGTTGCAGAAGGGAGTGGCCGATCTGGGTCGCGAGATCGACGATTTGCGAAAGAGCCTGGCTAAGAAGCCTGCTTTGCTGGAGTTTTTGCCTGACGTGCAGATTTACTACAACGCGGTTTACTACGCGCTGAAGTACGACGAATTCCACGCGCCCGGCGAATTCGCCAGCGCCAAAAAACTGCTACAACAAGGCCACGAGCGCGCCAAGCAGTTGCGCGAGGGGCAGACCCCCTGGAACACCGCGACCGGCCTGGTGGTGCGCGGCTACCGCTCGAAGATTGACGACTCGGTGCAGCCGTATGGCCTCGTCGTTCCCGCGTCCTACAAGGCGGGCTCGGTGCATCATCGGCTCGACCTGTGGTTCCATGGCCGCGGCGAAAAGCTGTCGGAGTTGAACTTCATCGAAGGCCGCTCGAAAGATCCGGGCCAGTTCACGCCGTCTCATGCGTTCGTCCTGCATCCCTATGGCCGCTACTGCAATGCCAATCACTTCGCGGGAGAGATCGACACGTTCGAGGCGATTGAACATGCGCGCAAGCATTATCCGATCGACGTCAACCGCATCTCGGTGCGTGGCTTCTCGATGGGCGGCGCCGCGTGCTGGAACTTCGCGGTCCACTATCCGGGTCTATGGGCGGCCGCAGCGCCGGGCGCGGGCTTCTCGGAGACGCCGGCGTTTCTTCGCGTCTTCCAGAAGGAGACGATCAAGCCGAACGCGTGGGAGAAGAAGCTGCTGCACTGGTACGATTGCACCGACTGGGCCGGCAATCTTTACAACCTGCCGACGGTTGCGTACAGCGGTGAAAACGATTCGCAGAAGCAAGCCGCCGACATCATGGGCGAGGCGATGAAGAAGGAAGGATTGAACCTAGTACATGTAATCGGGCCGAAGACTGGGCACTCGTATCATCCGGAGGCGAGAGCCGAGATCAATCGCCGCATGGATTCGATCGTCGGCAAGGGGCGCGATTCGTTGCCCAAGCAAATACACTTTACGACCTATACCCTTCGCTACAACGCGATGAGCTGGGTGATCGTGGATGAATTGAACGAGCATTGGGCGCGGGCAAAAATCAGCGCTTCTCTTGAAAACGGAAATATCGTAAAGGTTCACACGTCGAATGTAACAGCATTTACGCTGGCGATTCGACCGGGCTACTCTCCCTTTCTTGGAACGCCGCGCGTACTGATCGATCCGCCCGTAATGTTCGCCCCGCCTTTCCCGGGGCTACCGTACGGCGTTGAGGCGTTGGTCGGAGCGAGTCCGATGTCAGATCGGTCATGGGTCAGCCATTTCCGAAAAATCGACGGCAAATGGAAGCTTGTTGACAAGGCCGACGACGGCACTCTCGCCAAACGCCACGGCCTGCAAGGTCCCATCGATGACGCCTTCATGTCGTCCTTCGTAATGGTTCGGCAAACGCCGAAGCGGCCGATCAACGACTATGCCAAGCTCTACAACTGGATCGACAAGGAGATGGAGCACGCCGTCGATCACTGGCGCAAGCAATTCCGCGGCGAACTCAAGGTGATCGACGACACAGAGGTCGACGACAAGATCATCGCAAACTCGAATCTGATTCTGTGGGGAAATCATCACACCAATGAGATCATTGCGAAGATTGCCGACAAGCTGCCGATCCGATGGAACAATAAGGGAGTAACCGTTGGTGAGCGGACCTTTGGGCGCTACAATCATGTGCCCGTGCTGATCTATCCGAATCCGCTCAATCCGAAGAAGTACGTTGTCCTCAACAGCGGCTTCACGTTTCGCGAGTACGACTACCTCAACAACGCCAGGCAAATTCCGCGGCTGCCGGACTGGGCGATCCTCGACATCGACCAGCCGCGCACGTCGCAGCGGCCGGCGGGCATCGTGGACGCGGGGTTCTTCGATGAGCGATGGCAGTTGGCCGGTAAAAAATGATGCCGATCTTCGTTTAGCGCCCGCGTGGCGCCGCGTGGGCGCTAAACGTAAACGGGTTGTTCGCCGAACTTCTTCGCAAACGCCGTCAAGTACATCTCCACATACACCTCCGGCTTCATGAACAGGCGGAACATGACGCGGAAGAACGGGTTGCCGACTTCGCCGAACTCGGTGATCGTGAGCTTGCAGCCCACCTCGGTCGGCGTGAGCGCGAACTCCCAGCGGCCGGTGAATGGCCCCTTTTCGTCGGCGATCGTGCGCACCAGGCGGATCGGCGGCGTCGCTTCGGTGGTTTCAAGGAATAGCCCGTAATTCCCCTTGTAGGTTTCCTTCCACAGTTCATGGCCGTTCTTGTCGGGCTGTTTCTCCATCTTGAGGACGTTCTCATTCCAGGTCGTGACGTTCGCGAAATCGGTGATGGTCTGCCAGACCGTGTCCGGCGTCTGCTTGAGCGTGATCGAGCGGGCGACCTGGTGTGTTCGCGGCAGCGTCATGCCAAACGCCGCGATCAAAAGTAAAATGCCCACGACGATGCCGATGCTGATGAGTAGCCAGAACCCGATGTCGCCCATGGAAGCCTCGCGTTGTAGAAATATCACGGGTGATCGTGAGCCCGCAGCGCAAACAAGGGGTGCCTATCCTTGCTTGCGCTGCGGGCTCGTGGATGGAGGGTACACGGTTATGAGCGAACCGCAAGGATTTTTCCAGCGCAAACCGCTGCGGCGGGCCCTCTCCAACTGGCTCGAACGCCATCAGCAGCCGTTCAATCGCGGCATCCATTTCATCGGCATCCCGTTGGTGCTGGCCGGCGTTGTCCTGTTGTTTACATTGCCATGGAGCGAATGGTACTGGGGCGTGGCTGCGTTCGTCGGCGGCTATCTGCTGCAATGGATCGGGCATCTCGTCGAAGGCAACGACCTCGGCGAATGGGCGGGCATCAAGCGCATGCTGGGATTGCCCTATGTGTCGATCTCGCCGCGGTTTCAGAGGCCGTCCGAGCCTGAAGCGTAACCCGAATTATTCACCACAGAGACACTGAGGACACAGAGAAAAGCAATTCGGGTAATGAGTTGCGGCGATTTCCTGGTCCGCCAAACGCATACATAGTGTATTCTACCTATCAATTCTCTTCTCGGTGTACTCTGTGCCTCTGTGGTTCAAATTCTTCGTAGTGAATAATCCGGGCTAAGCGAAGATCACCCCCATCTTCGCTTACGCTTCAGGCTCGGAAGTGCGCTTGCCCATCCTGCCAGGCGCATGCCGCCTACTTCACCTTTCTTGTCTGCGATTCCTCTCTCGTTCAACACTTGCGCCCGCACCATCCATATAATCGGCAAACTTTTCCTGATTTGTCACCCAGCGATTGCCGATAACGACATTGATACTCGGAGAATGCGCCCTCGTTTGAGCCGGAAATGGTTTGCACGCGCGTTCGACCGGATCACATCCATGGGGATGGATGTTCGACCTCGTTGCGATGGGGTGTGACATGGAATGTAGAAGTTCATCAGCCAGCCGAAAAGGGCTTGCGGGAGGCATGGTGGCACTCGTCGTCATGGCCATCCTGTCCGGCTGTCAACCGACCTTTTTGCCGAAGGATGTGTTCCTGGAAGCCTCCACCGGTTTGCCGGCGAAGCTGGGGGAGGGGCACGTTCCGATCGTGGGGCCGATCAGCGCGATGACCAAGGCACCGCCGACCGTGAACAAACCGGAACGCAAACCGAGAGAGTTGACGCTGCAACTGGCGTTCGCCCTGGCACTGGAAAACGGCAGTGTCAGTAGCCGGGCGGGGGCGGGGCAGGGCATCAGTGATGATTTGATGGCGTCCTATGCGCCTGGCAGTGGGTCGATCACCAACAATCAGACCGAGCGAATCCGTGTGCTGGCGCTTTATCCGGCGATCTCTTTTGCGGCCATGGAAGGCTCGCTGGCACGTTTCGACGCCACGGCCGTAATTGGCGCGAGCTGGCTCAACAACGACCAGCTGGCGCAAGGGTTGCAGAATTTCCAGAATGGCCATTCCGCGAACGTGTACGCCGGCTTCGCCAAGCCCATGACCACGGGCGGCCTCGCCAGCGTCATGTTTATCAACTCTTACCAGAACCTGACCACGCCGCCCGGCGGTGTTTTCGGCACCATCAACCCGCAGTACACTTCCAGGCTGGTGTTTGGCTACGAGCAGCCGCTCCTGAAGGATTGGGGCGTGTTCATCAATCAGCTCCTGCCGCGATTCCCGACGGCCAGCGGCCAATCGATCAACCCCAACAGCACGCAGGTGCTGGGCGCCATCCAAAACCGCCAAGGCCAGCTCAGCTCTTTCGTGGATAGGAATACCGAGGGCATCCTGATTTCGCGTCTGCGCTTCGATCAGCAGCGTGCGGAGTTCGAACGCAATGTTCATATTCTGATCGTCAACACCGAGGTGGCGTATTGGAATCTCTACAACAAGTACGGGCAGCTCTACAGCGCCGAGGAAAACCTGCGCATCCTGCACACGATTTGGCAGGAAGCCTACGGTCGCTTCAAAACGGGGGGCATGCCGCCCGAGTCCTACTATCAGATCCTTGGCCAGTATGAGGAGTTCCGTGGCGAGCGCGTTCGTGCGCTCAACGAAGTATTGGACGCCGAGAACCACCTGCGCCGCATCGTCGGCTTGCCGATCGAAGACGGCGAGCGCCTGGTGCCGATCACGCCGCCGACCATGACGGAACTCAAGCCTAACTGGGAGCACTCCCTGCAGGACGCCTTGAACCTGCGTCCGGAGCTGCAACTGGCGCGCGACAATTTGAAGTATCACCAGTATTTGCTGACGCTCCAGAAGAACATGTTGCGGCCCGATCTGCGTGCCTATGCCCGCTTCGAGCCGACCGGTCTTGGTTCAACCTTGACCGGCAACGCCGAATTCCTCGACGGCACGAATACGTCGCGGCCCACGAACGCTTTCCGCTCGCTGGCGGGCATGCACTTTGCCGACTACACCATCGGCTTGACGATGAGCATGCCGCTCGGCTTCCGCTATGAACTGGCCGCCATCCGCGCCGCCCGCCTCGAGTTGACGCAAAGCTATCTCTTCCTGCGCGATCAGGAAGAAAAGGCGACCAGCGCCCTCGCTAAATACTATCGCGACGTGGCCCACGAACATCAGCGCATCCAAACGCATCACTCCGAGCGGATGGCCTATGGCAAGAGCCTGGGGGTATTGTTCGACAAGAAGGCCAAGGGGCAGATTTCTTATGTCACGAAGGATGGCCAACCGACGCCGTTCCTGGAACTCCAGCGCCGCTACTCGGCGGCCCTCGTCAAGGAGTACATTGCCGTTGCCGAGTACAACAACGCACTTGCACGATTGGAATGGGCGAAGGGAACGATCCTGCGCTACAACAACATCCAGATCAACGAAGGCGCGTTGCCGCAGGCCGCCCAGGTGCGTGCCGTGGAGTACGAGAAAGAGCGGAGCAAGTCGTTCATGCTGCGTTCACGGCCTGATTCGCTGACGCAGCCTGGTCGGCTGGTCGAGGCGTCCAATAGCGAGACGCCCGGACTGACGGCGCCATCTGCGTTGAAGGAATACATCACTTCTCCGCCGGCGGAACTGGATAAGACGTTCGAGAACCTGCCGACGGCTCAGCCGCTTGAGCCGCCGCCGCTGGCGCCAATCAGCAAGGATGTGAAGCAGGTCGATTGGAAGCCGGCGTCGGCGCCGCTGATTCCGCTGCAGGGCTTGCCGCTCCAGGCGCTGCCGAATCCAGCCGGTGCCGAACTCGGGATCGAGCCTGGCCGCGATGGCCGTAGGATTCAGCACGAGCCAGCTCAGCAGCGTCGAAATGGTCGAGTTGGAATCTCCGCAGCGGTTGGCTCGTGAGCCAGCCGCTGCCGGACGAGCCTTCCCTGGCCCGACTCTCGCCTTTCTGCCACCTCAAGGAAGCCATCCCCTGGGATTGAGTTCCCACAACCGACCCACGGCTCCCCGCTGTGGGTTGTGTTGTTTGATGGGGCCCATTTCGCCGCTTGCGGCTTAGCGTTACCATGGCGACACGCGAACGCTAAACCGCAAGCAGCGCACGCACCTTGAACACCAGCATGTCGTCATTATAACGTTGTCAGGCAACCGCACCGTTACCGAAAAGCAAAGGACTTCCGATGAAACGCCTGGCACTCTTTGTGTTCTTGCTCCTGCCGACCTACGTTGTCGCCGGCGACGCACGCCGCGCCATGAAGGTGGACGACCTCTTTCGGTTTCAGCGCGTCGCCGACCCACAGATCAGCCCCGACGGCAAGTGGGTTGTCTATGCCCTGGGCAAGGTCAGTCTCGAAGCCAACAAGACTGTCACGAGTCTTTGGCTTGTCTCGGCTGACAAGGGCGGCGCCGTCAAACAGTTGACCGCGAGTCCGAAACGCGATGGCCATCCACGCTGGAGCCCCGACGGTAAGTCGATCCTGTTTGATTCCAATCGTAGCGGCTCAAGCCAGCTCTGGATCATCGGCATCGACGGCGGCGAGGCCCGGCAGCTCACCACGATCAGCACCGGCGCCTCCGTCGGCACCTGGTCGCGCGATGGCAAGCAGATCGCCTTCATGTCGGCCGTCTGGCCCGAATACTCCGCGAAACCCTTCAAGGAAAGCGATGCCCTCAACCAAAAACGCATGGACGAAGCCGAAAAAAATCCCGTCAAAGCCAAAGTCTTTACGAAGCTCTTCTTCCGTCACTGGGATGAGTACGTCGAGGACAAGCGGCAACACCTGTTCGTCGCATCTTACGAGAACGGCAAAGCGGGCGAGCCTAAGGACGTCACACCCGGCGACCGCGACGCATATCCTACTTCCTCGACTTTCTCCATCGGCGATGACTTCACCTTCAACCCGGACGGCAAATACCTGTACTTCACCGCTGTGCCGGAGAAGAACGAAGCATGGAGCACGGATTACGATATCTGTCGAGTCCCAACCCCGGGGGGCACGACCAAATGGGAGACGATCACGAAGGACAACCGCGCGGCCGACGGGTCGCCGCAGTTTTCGCCCGATGGCAAGTGGTTCGTCTATCGCGCCCAGAAGCGGCCCGGCTTCGAGGCCGACCGCTGGGACCTGATGCTGCTCCCCGCCGATGCCTTGAACGAAAAGGATGAAAAGAAACGCCGGAAGGCGCGCAGTCTGACTGCCGGGTTCGAAGGATCGGCCGAAGACTTCGTCTGGATGCCCGACTCCGAGCGCATCTACTTCAGCGCCGACGATCGCGGCAAGCACTGGTACTTCGCGGCTTCGATCAAAGAGGGCGCCCCTGCGCCGCGCTTGACGTTTATCAGCCAAAACTCCAATAATGCGCTGTCGGTGTCGAACGACGGCAGCCGCGTGGCGTTTGCGCGGGCGGCGATGCACCATCCGAGCGAGGTCTTCGTTGGCGCCGACAGCGGAACGAACTGGGACCTCTTCAACGCCTCGAAAGCCAACGACAAGGTACTGGCGGAACTCGACCTGGGGCGGCCTGAAAATGTCAACGTGATCGGCGCCGGCGGCCAGCCGATGCAGATGTGGATCCTCAAGCCCCCCGGTTTCGACGCCAAGAAGAAATGGCCGCTCGTCTATTTGGTCCATGGCGGCCCGCAAGGTGCGTGGGATGACGGCTGGAGCTTCCGCTGGAACCCGCAGGCCTGGGCGGCGCAAGGTTACGTTGTCGCGCTGCCGAACCCGCGCGGCAGCACTGGCTTCGGGCAGCAGTATGTCGATGAAATCTCCGGCGACTGGGGCGGCAAGTGCTACGTCGATCTGATGGCGGGCCTCAAGCACCTCGAAGATCAACCCTACATCGACAAGGACCGCATGGGCGCCGCCGGCGCGTCCTTCGGCGGCTACATGATGAACTGGTTTGCCGTCAACACCCCCAAATTCAAGACGCTCATTACCCATTGCGGCGTCTGGAACTTCGACAGCATGTACGCGACCACGGAGGAACTCTGGTTCGACGAATGGGAACACGGCGGCCCCCCCTGGGGCAAGAACCGCCAGTCCTACGAGAAGCACTCGCCGCACAAGTATGCCGCCAACCTCGCCAAGTACAAGACGCCCATGCTGGTCATCCACAATGACCTTGATTTCCGCGTGCCGGTCAGCGAAGGCATCCAGCTCTTCACGACCTTGAAGCGGCAAGGCGTCGAATCGCGGTTCATCAACTTCCCCGACGAGGGTCACTGGGTGTTGCGGCCAAGAAACAGTGAATACTGGCACCGCGAAGTGTTCACGTGGTTGAAGAAGTATGTGCCGGCGGGGGCGAAATGACCCGGTCCTCGTTTAGCGCTCGCGCGAAACTGGCTTTCGCGCTGGCGCTAAACGAAGAGAATCAATCCTCAAACAACTTCTCCACATACTCATTCGGATCAAACGGCTCCAAATCGTCCACCCCCTCACCAAGCCCGACGAACTTGACCGGCAGATCTAGCTTCTGTTTGACACCGAAGATCGCGCCGCCTTTTGCGGTGCCGTCGAGCTTGGCGAGGATGATGCCGGTGCAGTCGATCGTCTTCTTGAACATCTCGGCTTGCGTGATCGCATTTTGGCCGCTGGTGGCATCGAGCACCAGCAAGACCTCGTGCGGAGCGCCGGGGATCTGCTTGGCGACGATGCGGCGAATCTTGTCGAGTTCCTTCATCAGATGCGTTTGGGTGTGCAGTCGGCCGGCGGTATCGACGATCAGCACGTCGAAGTTGCGGGCCACGGCTTTCTCGCAGGCGTCGTGGGCGACGCTGGCCGGGTCGCTCCCCTGAGCGTTCTTGACGATCTCGCAGCCGAGCCGCTGGCTCCAGATGGTGAGTTGCTCGACCGCAGCCGCGCGGAAGGTGTCGCAGGCGGCGACCATGACCTTTTTCTTTTGATTCATGCAATGTTTGGCCAGCTTGGCGATCGACGTTGTCTTGCCAGCCCCGTTGACGCCCGCGATCATGATGACCGTGGGCCCTGAGGCGGCGTAGTTGATTCCCTGGCTCCGCGCTGTTAACAGCGATTTGAGCTGGTCCTTGACAAATGCGATCATTTCACCGCTGACTTCCTTGTCCTGGTAGGCAAGCCGAACGCGGTTGACGATCTCCTGTGTGGCGAAGGTGCCGACGTCGGCTAGGTAGAGGCGTTTTTCCAGCTCGTCGAGAAACTTCTGATCGACCCGGCCCTTGAAGCTGAAGAGCTGCGCGATGCCGCTGAACAGGCTGCGCGTCTTGGCGAGGGCCTGTTTGACTTTGCTGAAGATGGCGCCGAAAACCATTTGCGATCTCTCAAGTAAACCCCCTAAGGAATCGCTGCGCTCATCCTGGGGCTTGCGGTTTCAAATCATCTCACGCAACGTCTGCAACTCTTGATGCGTGATGCTACTCGCGCCTACCGACCGATGCGGTTGCCCCGGCCCGTGGCAATCGCTGCCGCCGGTGATGGCAAGGCCGATGTCCTTCGCCCAGTGGCGCAGTTCCTTGCGCCGGGATTGCCGGATCGTCGGATACTCCGCCTCGACGGCGCCCAGGCCCAAGCCGTGCAGTTCCCGCAGTATTTCCTTCGTGCAATCATAAATCGGATGCGCCCAGGAAGCAACGCCGTTTGCCCCGCGCACCAGGGCAATGGCCTCGGCAACCGGTAGCCGTGTCTTCGGCACCGTCGCTCGGCCGCGATCGCCGAGGTAACGCTGAAACGCCTCACGTACTGTGCTGGCCTTCTTCGCCTGCACGATCAGCTCCGCAAGGTGTGGACGGCCGAGCGTCGTCAACTCGCCCAGTTGCGCGACCGCCGCTGCTTCGATAGTGACGCCGAGGCCACGCAATCTCTCGACCATCTCATGAAATCGGCCAACACGTTCGGAACGTAAGTGAGCCAGCGCATCGTTGAGGGGAGCGTCCACCGGATCGAAAAAGTAGCCCAGAAGGTGCAGCTCCTTGCCGCGAAATTCGGAGGTAATCTCGACGCCCGAAACGACCTCCAGCGATGTGGCGACTTTTCGTGTGGGTGCGATGCCAGTAAGGGTGTCGTGGTCGGTGATCGCCATTGCCGACAGGCCGCTGCGCTGCGCGAGATCGACGATTTGGGCTGGCGTGTACACCCCGTCGCTGAAGGTCGTGTGCATATGCAAATCCACGCGGCCAAAGTAGCGAGGCCGAGTGAGTGTTTGACAGAGTACCGTGAAGGGTTGGCCGGTAGGCATAGTCAGGAGTCAGGAGTCAGGAGTCAGGAGTCAGGAGTCAGGAGTCAGGAGTCAGGAGTCAGGAGTCAGGAGTCAGGAGTCAGGAGTCAGGAGTCAGGAGTCAGGAGTCAGGAGTCAGGAGTCAGGAGTCAGGGGTCAGGGGTCAGTAGTGACGCAATCATTGGTCGGCCTTGACTCCTGACTCCTGATCCCTGACTCCTGGATTTGCTTCGCGGCGAAGTCGATCAAGAACGCCATTGATGAAAGCCGACGAATCCGCGGTGCCATAGCGGCGGGCTAGCTCAATGGCTTCATCGAACGCGACCGCCGCTGGTGTGTCTTGCATGAACAGCAACTCGAACGCGCCGAGGCGCAGGATGTTGCGGTCAACGGTCGGCATGCGCGCAAGACGCCAGTTTTCCGCGGCGGCGGAGATTTTCGCGTCGAGGTCGGCGAGCTGGGCGACGACGCCATCGTAGAGGAACCAGCAGAACTTGCGCAGCGGCTCCTCTTTCAGCCGATCGGTCACGAAACGCTCAAGCGCAGCGCGATCCGTCACCGCGTTGTGCTCGCGTTGAAACAGCATCTGCAGGGCAACTTCCCGGCCTCGCGATCGACGGGTCATGCGGGATCCTTGGTGTGGAGTCTTCACCATTCATGTTAGCGATGGATCGCGTAGCGGACGAGGGGACTTGGGTACGGGCTAATTCAGGACGTCACGGCAACTGCTTGAGCAAATTGACCATTTCAATTGCCGCCACCGTGACGTCAAATCCTTTGTTGCCCGCCTTGCCGCCGGCCCGATCGAGTGCTTGCGCGTCGGCGTCGCAGGTCAGCACACCAAACAAGATCGGAACGCCAGTTGCAAGATTGGCTTGCAGGATGCCGTCGGCCGTGGCGGTGCAGACGTAATCGTAGTGATCGGTGTCGCCGCGAATCACGGCGCCCAGACAAATAACGGCGACATACTTCTTGGAGGCGGCCAATCTCTGTGCCACCAGGGGAAGCTCGAATGCTCCCGGTACCATTACCAGGTCGATTGCATCATCGACGATGCGATACTTGCGCAAGGCGTCCTTGGCGCCGATTACCAGCTTGGCGACGATCTCGTGGTTGAACTTGGATGCCGCGATCGCAAAACGGCCCTGCGGTGCGGTGAGGGAACCTTCGATGGTGGACACAGGATTGATTCCAAGCCCCGCGATGAGCGCAGCGATTCGCGGGGGTCGCGTGGCAGAAACCCCCGAGAATCGCTGCGCTCATCGCGGGGCTTGCTGGTTTCATGCAAGGTTCAGCGTCTTCAAAAACTCGCCGTTGCTCTTCGTGCGCGCCATGCGGCTGATGAGCAACTCCATCGCTTCGACGGGGTTCATGTCGCTCAGCACCTTGCGCAAGATGTAGGTCATGCGCAGCTCGTCGGGCGTGGCAAGCAACTCTTCCTTGCGGGTGCCCGAGGCGTTGACGTCGATCGCCGGCCAGACTCGCTTATCGACGAGCTTGCGATCGAGGTGCAACTCCATGTTGCCGGTGCCTTTGAATTCCTCGAAGATCACCTCATCCATGCGGCTGCCGGTGTCGACGAGGGCGGTCGCCAGGATCGTGAGGCTGCCGCCTTCCTCAATGTTGCGGGCGGCGCCGAAGAATCGCTTCGGCTTGTGCAAGGCGTTGGCGTCCACGCCGCCGGAGAGAATCTTGCCGGAGTGTTCGCATACGTTGTTATAGGCGCGGGCCAGACGAGTGATCGAATCGAGCAGGATGACGACGTCGATGCCGAACTCGACCATGCGGCGAGCTTTCTCGATGACCATTTCGCTTACCTGAACGTGCCGGCTCGAAGGCTCGTCAAAGGTCGAGGAGACGACCTCGGAGTTCTGACTGATAACGGTTCGCTCCATGTCGGTCACTTCTTCGGGGCGCTCGTCAATCAAAAGGACGATGACATAGCACTCCGGATGATTTTCCAGAATACCTTTGGCCATCTTTTGCAGGAGCACCGTCTTGCCGGTCCGGGGCGGCGCGACGATCAGGCCGCGCTGGCCTTTGCCGATCGGCGTCACGAGATCGACGATGCGCATGTTGATCTCGGTCGGATCGGTCTCGAGCGTGAGGCGTTTGTTGGGATGCAGCGGCGTCAGGTCATCGAAGACGACCTTCTGCGTCAGCATGTCCGGGTCGTTGTAGTTGATCGCCTCGACACGCAAAAGAGCGAAGTAGCGTTCGTTCTCTTTGGGCGGACGAATCTGACCGGAGACGACGCTGCCGGTGCGCAGACCGAAGCGGCGGATTTGGCTGGGCGAGATGTAGATATCGTCGGGGCAGGGGAGGTAGTTGTAGTCGGGGCTGCGCAGGAAGCCGAAGCCGTCGGGGAGCGTTTCGAGCGTCCCCTCGCCAAACATCAGGCCATTTTTCTTGACGCGTTCTTTGAGGATCTTGAAGATCAGGTCCTGTTTCTTGAGGCCGCTGTACTCGGAAAGGTTCTCGTCTTTTGCAACCTTGAGCAGATGCGCCATCGTCATCTGCTGCAGTTCCGAGATGTGCGTGTCGCCGTGTTTGATTCTCTCGTAGCGGTTGTTGGTCTCCGCGTCGAAGCCGATGTGCTCGTCCTGGTCCCGGTGCTGCTCCGGTGCGGTGCGGTCGGCGGCAGGCGTTTCGTCGTCGAGGATGTCGCGGCCAAACTCCGGCGGCGCATCGGATTCGGCTGGGCGGGGGCGAGTACGGATGGGGGCGCCTTCTTTTCGGCCTCGGAAGTCCGGCATGGCTGTTCCTCCTAGTGAGCTGGCACGAGATTGGGAGGTCCTGTTCCTCGCTCGCAAACCGGCACGACATGTTGAGTGCGGCTTGCGATTTCACCAGCGGCAGGCAAGGGAATGATGGATGAATTCTATCAGATTACTTGCCATTGCAATAGCAAACTTTGCACCTGGCGTGCAACTTTATCCGGTTTTTCATCATTGACGATCACGGCGTCGGCAAGATTCCGTTTCTCATCGAGCGGCATCTGGGTTGCCTCGCGGCGATCTAGTTCGGCCTCGTCCCAACCTCGATTCTTCTTGACCCTAGCGAGGCGTTGTTTCCGCGGCGCCTCAACGAAGACGAACTTATCGCAATGGCGATGCCAGCCGGCTTCGATCAGGATAGCGGCGTCGAGAATGATGAATCGTACGTCAGGCCAGTCTTGCGCCTGGGCAATTTCCTCAACAATACGCTGCTCGATGTAAGAAAAAACAAGTGCCTCCAGGGACCGGAGTTGATGCGGATCCGCGAAGACAATCGCGGCGAGCTTCTGATGGTCGGCCGCGCCGTGCTTATTGAGAATTTGGCCACCCCAGAGTTCGACCAGTTTTGCCAGTATATCAGCCTGTTTCAGCGCATCATGTCCAAGCTGATCCGCGGCGATGAGGTGGCCGCCCAGCCTTTGCATGTCCTGAGCAACGAGGCTCTTGCCGCTGCCGATGCCGCCGATGATGCCGATGACGGGAATCATGATTGCCCTGGCTTGTGTCGCCGAGCCTGACGCGTAAGCGAAGAGCAGCCGTCTCTTTCGCTTACGCTTCAGGCTCGGACGATTACGCTTTCACATCGTCCGTATCATGCCAATTCGGTCCAACGCTCACGTCCACGCGCAACGGCACGTGCAGGCGATCGGCGAGCGCTTGCGTCATCTCCTCGCGAACCAGATTCACAAGGGCCGCTTCTTCCTTCGGCGGCGTTTCGAACACCAGCTCGTCGTGGATTTGCAACAGCATCCGCGACCGACACTGCTCGCGCCGCAGCCGATGGTGGATGTTGAGCATGGCCACCTTGATCAAGTCGGCGGCGGAGCCCTGGATCTGCATGTTGATCGCCTCGCGCTCCGGCTGGTTGCGATTCTTGTAGCTTGTCGTCGGCCGCACTCCCTTGATCTCGCGCCGGCGGCCGAGGATGGTGCTGACGTAGCCCACTTCGCGGCACGCCTTCAGGAGGTTGTCCTGGTACTCTTGCACACGCGGGTATTTTTGAAAATAGGCGTCGATGAAGGCGGCCCCTTCTTGCACCGTCAGATTGAGCCGGTTGGCGAGGCCGGGCGCGCTGATGCCGTAGATGACGCCGAAGTTGACCGTCTTGGCGGCGCGGCGCATCTCCTCGGTGACTTTGGACGGCTCGACATTGAAAATCTGGGCGGCGACGAGCGTGTGGATGTCGCGGTCCTCGGCAAATGCTTGCTGGAGTGCCTTGTCTTCGGAGAAGTGGGCGAGGAGGCGCAGCTCGATTTGCGAGTAGTCGGCCGTCAACAGCCGCCAACCTTTTTCGGGGAGAAACGCTCTGCGGATTTGCCCCCCCATCTCCGAGCGGATCGGAATGTTCTGCAGATTCGGATCGCTGGAACTGAGTCGGCCTGTCGCTGCGCCCGTCTGGTTGAACGACGTGTGAATTCGCTCGGTCCTCGGATTGACAATGGCAGGAAGCGCATCGACGTAGGTGCTCTTGAGCTTGGCGATCTTGCGATGTTCCAGCAGCTTGCGCGGGAATTCGGCGTGCGGGTGATCTTGCTTGGCGAGGGCTTCCAGCGTCTCCTGATCGGTCGAGGATTCGCCGCCGATGTTGGTCTTCTTGATTGCCTTGAAGCCGAGCTGCGTGAACAGGATTCCGCGCAGTTGCTGGATGGAAGCGATATTGAATTCGCGGCCCGCCATCGCGTAAATCTCCTTCTCCAGCGTCTGCAAGCTGGCGTCCATCTCCTTGCTCATCTTTTCGAGGAGCGGCACGTCGAGGCGAATGCCGGTGAACTCCATGTCGGCGAGCACCTCGATGAGCGGAATCTCGAGGTCGTCGTAGAGATAGAGATCCCCGTCGGGTCGGGAGGGCGAGGCTCCCGCCGAGCCGGGGGTTTCGCGCGTGCACGGCTCGGCAGGAGCCTCGCCCTCCCGTTCACCGCGTTTGAAATGTAGAGCGATCAGCAACGGCTCCAGCTTCTCGCACAACCGCCACGCGACATCGGCGTCCTCGCCGGCGTACTCGGCCACGCGCGAGGTCGGCACTTGATCCATGGTCAGCTGATTCTTGCCCTTGCCGATCAACTCCGTGATCGAGATGTTGCGATGTCCGAGATGATCCATCGCGAGCGCATCGAGGCCGTGCGTGCGCGTGCCGGCGTGCAGGAGATAATCGGCCAGCATCGAATCGCCGGCGACGCCCGCCATGCGGATGCCGTTCGCCAGCAGCACCTGCCAGTCGTATTTGATATTCTGGTTGATCTTGGCAATCGTCGCATCTTCGAAGATCGGCTTCAACTGCTTGAGTGTCGCTTCCGGATCAAGCAGCGCCTCGCCCGCAGGCCCGCGCACGGCGAGATACCACGCCTCGCCCGGCTTCCAAGAGAACGCCAGGCCGACGATTTTTGCCTGATGCGGGTCGAGCGACGTCGTTTCCAGGTCGATCGCGAAACGCTTGGCTTTCGTCAGTTGCCCAAGGAAATCGTTGAAGAGCTTGTCGCTGTTGACGAGATGATACTCGTGTGGCCAATCCACGGCGGCGTGGTTGGCGGCAAGCTCGACGCTGTTGCCAAACAGGCTGCCTTGCACGATCTGCCCGGCCGACTCGGCGCCCTCACCCCCGGCCCCTCTCCCGGGCGGAGAGGGGAGATTTTTGATGGTCGCGCGAACTTGATCGGCAAGGCCGCGGAAGTTCCACGCCCGGCAAAGGTCGAGCAGCTTTGGCCCATCCCAGTCACGCACGTGCCAGGCATCCCAGGTCGCCTCAATCGGCACGTGGGTATCCAGCGTCACCAGCTTGCGGCTCAAGTCGAGCTTGGGAAGGGCCGCTTGCAGGTTCTCCTTCTTCTTGCCCTTCAGATCATCGATGTGGGCAATCAGGTTCTCGATCGTGCCGTAGTCTTGCAAGTATTTGCTCGCCGTCTTGGGGCCGACGCCTTCGACGCCGGGGACGTTGTCGACCGAATCGCCGACGAGCGTTTGGTATTCGATCACCTGCTCGGGCCGAATGCCCCAATCGGCCTTGAGGGTCTCCGCGTCCAGAATCGTTTGCTTGCGCAGGTTGAAGATCTTGACCTTGTCGCTCAGCAGCTGCCGGCAATCCTTGTCGCTGGAGCAGATGAAAACATCGATGCCGCGCGTCTCGGCGGCGCGGGCGAGCGTGGCGATGATGTCATCCGCCTCGAATCCCTCCAGCGCGACCACCGGAATGCGCATCGCGGCGAGCATGTGCTGGATCATCGGGATTTGCAATTGCAGGTCGTCCGGCATCGGGCCGCGGTTGGCCTTGTAGCCGGCGAACATCTCGTCGCGGAAGGTCTTGCCGGGCAAGTCGAAGCAGCACACGAGGTACGTCGGCTGGCGCTCCTTGCGCAAGAAAAGCATGTCCTTGGTGAAGCCGAAGACGGCGTTGGTCGGCAGGCCGGTGGGGCTGGTCATCTCGGGCAGGGCATGGAAAACCTGGAAGATGAGCGAAAACGCATCGACGAGATACAGGGTCTCCGGATTTTGCGGCGCCGGCATATTAGTCTTCCTCGATGCGCAGCGACGCGCGAATCGCTTGAAATACGGGCTCGACTTGGTCAAAATCCAGATCGCTGGCTTGCCACATGGCCAGAACCGTACCCGCGCCGACATAGAAACTGCGCGTGCAGCAGGTGTTGGTGAGGTCAAGGCTGAAGAAGCGGATGTCGTGCCCCATGGCCGGCTGACTTGCCAGCGACTCCAGGGCGTCGTCCGCTTCCAAATCGGGATAATCTGCCTGCAACGCGTCGAGCGAGGTCTGGATGACCAGGCCGACCTCCGGCATTGATTCATCGAGCGTCAGAAGGAAAAATGCCGTATCGGGACTTTCGACGGTGACGGTCCAGCCCGCCTCGGCATCCTCGCGCGTTAGCCGCCAGTTGTCCGGATACTGGAAACTGATTCCGTCTTTCTGAAAACGCACGGCCAAGCCCCTCCTTGCATTTATTATATAGCCCGCCGTTTACGGCGGGTCGGCGGCGAACCCGCCGTAAACGGCGGGCTATGTGACATCGCCGGTGCAATCGATACGCTGGCGACTTTTCCGGTTTGGCAAGCGGGAAAAGCCTAGAAAAATATGTTAACTTCTCCGATGAAGTAAGTGTGACAGTTCGGACAGTTTGTTACGGGGGCTTTGATATGACTACCAAGCGATTTGTGCTCGGAATACTCAGCATCGGTGCGATACTGGCCTTCTCCGCGGGGAGGGCGAGCGCCGGCGACCTCGAGGGCCGGTGGCGCGGCACCTGGACCGACGACGTACGCGGACATGAAGGCCGCCTGCGCGGAAACTTCCGCGAGACCAGGAACGGCGATTACCGCGTCAAGTTCAGCGGCACCTTCAGCAAGGTGATACCGTTCCGCTTTGCGACGACGCTGAAGGTCGTCGAACGCGACGCGGGGAAAACCGTGTTCGCCGGCGAGTCACGCGTCGGCGGATTCGTCAAATTTACCTACAACGCCGTGGCTGACGAGCACCAATTCAACGCGCAATACAGCTCGCGCTGGTGGCGTGGATCGTTCAACCTCAGTCGGTAAAGGGTGCTCCCCTCCTTTCGCAAGGGGGGAGGGGAGTTTTTTTATGGCTTGTGCACTTCGACAATGATGCCGCCCAGCTTGAACATGCGGTGCAGGTTCGTGAAGTAGAGCTGGCGATGCCAAACCAGGCCGCACGCCTCGCAGGCCTGACGCAGTTCCTGGCGGTTGTACGTGCGGCAATGCCACATGCTGCTTGACATCGCGCCGGCGAGGGTGTCTTCGGTCGTCATGAGCAGCATCTTGCCCCCTGGTTGCAGCACGCGCGTCAATTCCGTCAGGCCCGGCGTTGGGTCGGGCAGATGCTCCAGCACCCAGCCGCAGACGATGGCGTCAAAGAAACCGTCGGCATAGGGCAATCGCGTCAGGTCGGCGGCGGCGTAGCGAACACGGTCGCCCTTGACCCGCCGGCGCGACCGGTTGAGCATGCGCTGCGAAAGATCAAAAGCTGCGATCACGGCGTCCGCGTCGGCCTCCCGCACCAGATACTTGCAATGCCGTCCGTTGCCGCAGCCGGCGTCGAGAATTCGCTTGCAGCCGCGCACGTCAAACGCCGTCGGCCTGAGCACGCGGCCTGCCAGCCACGTGTGGCCCGTCAAAATGCCGGAGACGGCGGTCAGCTTGCCGGCCAGGCCGTCGTAGTGATGCTGGATGAAGCTGCGATATTCCGAATACGGCTGCTTGCGATGCTTCTTCGATTCCAGCGCACGCTGAATCGCTAGCGTGATCGGGTTTTTCTTGGGCTGCGTTTCGGGGAGAGTTTGCTGGGTTTCCATGGCTGGCACTCAAACGGCGATACGGCGGTGATAGATGAACCATTCGGTCATTAACAGTACCAGAGCGAGCAGCAGAATCCACTTCCAAATCTCGCGAGTCTGGTATTTTTCTTCCCCCTTGTCGATCCGCACATTGCCGATGCGGATGCTCTCACGCGGCTCGATGTTGCTTTCGTTGGCGTCGAGCAGGTTGACGGCGAAACCGCGCACCAGCCTGTCCGGCTGCTGATCGTCGTCCTTATCGCCCGGCGAGGCAACTCGATAGCGATAGGGGCCGAGTTCCTCGGTGTCCGCGAACAGGACCTCGTTACGATCGCGGCGTTCTAGCTTGGTTATCTTCTTGTCCGGCGGTGGGCCTGTCACCTGGACATAGCTGAACCCCGCATCGGGCCGCAGCACGATTGGCTCACCGGGCCCGGTGCTGATCGCGCTCTTCGCGTCATCAACGTTGCCAAGGATATAGAGTATGTTACGGAAGAAAAGCGGAAAGCTGGTTTCCAGGGGCCAGTTCGACACCACGTCGCCCTCGTCGGTGATCAGCGGGAACGTCATCACCAGATCGGTGTGCGGGCCACGCGGCAACGTGAACAGGAGCGGCATCTGATTGCTCGTCTCGATGAGCCGGGTCAACGTGGGCAGGACGCGTTTATTGGGATCACCGTCGGGAAGGTCCAACTCCCGAGCGAACTTCGGGTCGAGGTTTTTCTTGACGTCGAAAACGAATGCTTCATGGGTGCGCACGTCCCAGATGGTTGTCAGATGGCGCATGAGCGGATGCTGCTGTTTGCTCGGCATCACGAGTGGTTGCTTGAGCATCACGGTGCCGCGCTTCCAGGAGGGTGGCGGGCGGTCGATGAAGAACGTGTTCGCGAGCGGCAGGTCGGCTTCGTCGTCGGGAGCGCAGCGGTCGAAGATGACCAGGTCGTACTCGCCGTTGCGGGCCTTCTTGCGATAGCTCTCGCCCTTCAATTCGTCCGGCCCAATCCGCTCGGCGACGGCGAGCCGCTTGGTCGCTTCCTGTTCGAAGCAAGCGTCAAGGATACGGTTCGGCTTGCCGGCGATCAGCACTTTGGCCTTGCGCGTCGTGCCGACCACCAGCCAGGCCCGATCGTCCAGCGGGAAGTCGTCGTTCGGTTTGTCCAGGTAGGCGTGCAATTCGATCGGCCGGCCGGGATCAAGGGGCGGCAGCTCAAAGTGGATGCTCACCTCGCCGGGCTCGTCCTTTTCCGCGTCCGCGTCGGTCTCTTCGACGTACTTGCGCTCCGGGATCACCCGATCTTTTTGCAACGGATGCGTGAGCCGGTTTGCGGGCTTGCCGTCCTTGTCGAGTAAGAGCTCATGGACATCGAGCCTGAGTTGTACTGCCGCTTTGGCCGACCGATAATTGGCGATACGGACGAAAGCAAGCACTTTCGACGGCCCCGGCCCGGCCCCCTTTTTTCCCGGCAACTGCTGGCGCAGGACGTTCAAGCCGATGATGCCGACGTTGTTGGTATTGCCCGGCTCGCTGCTCTTGCCGGCCATGTGATAACGCAGGTTGAGCCCGCCGAGGGACGGATCGTCGGCCGCCATGCGCAGACTGAGCCGCGCTAGCGCGGTTTCTGATAGCTTGGCGAATCGGCCATCGGAGTAAACGTGCACGATGGTCGAGATGCCGCGGGCTTGCACCATGGTGCGTTTCTGGTCCTCCGGCACATCATCGGGCTGCGAGCCGGCGTCCTCCGTCGAGCGCACGGGGTTCGCCAGGCTTTCGGCCAACGCCAGCGCCTCCTCGATGCGGGTCGGCCGCTGGGTCTGCGCAATCCCGCGGACCGCCTCGCGTAGCTTTTCCTTGTCGTTGGTGTAGGTTTGCAGCGTGCTCGCCTTTGAGTTGAAGACGATGACCATGCCGTAATCGGTGTCGCTGGCCGCGTCGATTTCCTTGATTGCCTCGGCTTTCGCCCAGTCGAGCCGATTGGGCGCGACGTCTTTGGCTGCCATGCTCGCGGAGTTGTCGATCAGGAGGATGTAATGCCGGCTCGTCCCGGTACTGCCATGAAATCGCAGGCCGAGCACCGAGTAGATCAGGAAGAGCAGCACAAGGATCTGCAAGAGAAGCAGCACGTTGTTGCGCAGCCACTGGAAGAGACTATTGACGTGCAAGTCCTCGATGCTCTTCTTCCACAAGAACGTGCTTGGCACCTGGATCGGCTTGCGCTTCAATTTGAGGAAATAGAGGATGATCAGTACGATCGGCAACAGCAGCAGAATGAGGGCGATCCACGGCGGCACGCGCAGATCGTAGGTGATGTTCCACGCATCGAGCATCCATTTGTTGATGTCTTTGTCGGCGTCACAGAGGCGCAGGATGACGAGGATGACGCCCGGGATCGCGCCGAGGGCGAGCGCGATCAGGGCGAGGAGGAACCAGTTTCGTTTGAACCACTTCATTGGCCATATTCCAAGTCGGGTTTACGTTTAGCGCTCGCTCTATGTTTTCAATGGCAACCTTCTGCTTCGGGCGAGCGCTAAACGGCAAGCGGGTCAGCGCACCAGCCCCCGTTGCCGCAGGTACGACATCACCAGTTTCTCGAACGGCGTCTTGTTGCTCGTCATCAGATACGTGATGCCGCGGCGGTTGCAGAATTCTTGCAAGGCCCCCTGAAACGCCGCGAGGTTCTGCTTGTAGCGTTTGATGAGCGGGCCCGACACGGTGATCTCCGCTTCGTCTTCGTCCTCGATGTCCACGAGTTTGAGGTCGCCGAGAATCTCCGGGTCTAGCTCTTCCTGCGAGAGAATCTGGATCACGTAGATATCGTATTGCCGGGCGACGAGATAGCGCAGGGCGTCCTCGTAGCCTTCCTTGTCCATCATGTCGCTCAGCAAGATCACGATGCCTTTTCCGGAGGACTTCATCGTGAAGGTCTTCAACGATTCTCGCAGGTTGCTCGGCCCCGCCGATTCCAGCTTCTGCAGAAAATCGAGCACGCGCCAGAGCGACTTGCGGCCGCGCACCGCCGGCAGCGATTGGGTGATGCGGTCGTTGAACACCTCGATGACGACGCGGTCCATGTTGCACAGCCCGATGAACGAAAGGGCCGCGGCGACCTGGCGGGCGTAGTGCAATTTCGTCGGATTGCCAAAGTCCATCGACAGGCTGTTGTCGAGGAGCACGTAGAAGTGCAGGTCTTCTTCTTCCTGGAAGAGGCGAATGAAGAGCCGATCGAGCCGGGCGTAGAGGTTCCAGTCGAGAAAGCGGAGATCGTCCCCCTTGACGTAGTTCTTGTAGTCGGCGAACTCGACCGATTGGCCTTTCTTCTTCGAACGGCGTTCGCCTTTCATGAGCCCGCGGAAGATTTTGCGCGAGACCAGCTCGAGCTGTTCGAGCTTGCCGAGGAACTGCGGGTCGAGCAGGGGGGCCTGGGTGTCGGTCATGTTTATGTTCCGGTCTTCGTTTAGCGCCCGCCGGGCGCAAAACGGAAACATGCTACTCCGGTTTTTCCTTCACATCGCCCAAAATCTCCTCCAGCACCGTATCCGGCGACACGTTTTCCGCCTGGGCTTCGAAGTTCAGGAGGATGCGATGCCGCAGCGCCGGCAGGTATGCCTTGCGGACGTCCTCGAAGCTGACGTTGAAGCGGCCATCGAGCATGGCGCGAATCTTGGACGCCAGAACGATCGCCTGGGCGCCGCGCGGGCTGGCGCCGAAACGCAGGAAGCGATTGGTCACGGCCGCGGCAAAGGGGCCCTGCGGGTGGGTCGCCAGGATCAGGCGCACGGCATAATCCTGCACCTGGGGGGCGACGAATATCTTGCGGACGACGGCTTGCCAGTGGCGGATTCTTTCGCCGTCCATCACCTTCTGCGGCGTCGGCCAATTGCCCGTGGTGGTACGGTCGATGATCGTCGACATCTCCTCGCGCGTCGAGTAGTTGACGACCAGCTTGAAAAAGAAACGGTCGAGCTGAGCTTCGGGAAGCGGGTAGGTGCCTTCCTGCTCGATCGGGTTCTGCGTCGCCATTACGAAGAACGGTTCTTCGAGCTTGTGGATCGTGCCGCCGATGGTGACCGAGTGTTCTTGCATCGCCTCCAATAGCGCCGACTGCGTCTTCGGAGTGGCGCGGTTGATCTCGTCGGCGAGGACGATCTGCGCGAACAGCGGGCCTTTCTGAAAAGTGAAGACGCGCTGGCCGTCAGGCGCCTCGTTGATGATATTGGTGCCCATGATGTCGGACGGCATCAAGTCCGGCGTGAACTGGATGCGATTGAAGTGCAAATCGAGCACCTCGCTCAAGGTGCGCACCAAAAGCGTCTTGCCGAGGCCGGGGACGCCTTCCAGAAGCGCATGGCCGCCAACGAACAGGCACGTCAAGATGCCGTGGACGATGTCGGTATGGCCGACGATGACCTTGGCGATTTCCTCGTAGACGCGGTCGTATTCCTTGCGGAATTGCTGGACCTGGACTTCGAATTCGTTCATGCGGGGGTCCTTCGATTCTTGGCGAGCCAAGCCCCGCAAGGGGCCGGTTGAGCATTTATTGTGGGCGCTCAACCGGCCCCTTACGGGGCTCGGCTCGCCGGTTATTTCTTGTCCTTGTCCCGTTCCTCCATCGCCTTCTTCTTGGCGCGCATCAACCGCGTCGCGAAGTCGGCTTCTTCCTCCTGCGCCTGCTTCTTGGCCGTGGGTTTTGGCTTCTCGAGCGGCCCCGTTGAGACCACTATCGGCGCTGCGGGTGCTGAGGTACCGGCACAAGCTTCGTACTTCTTGCCGGCTTTCTGCTTGTCCATCGCCTCGCCGACGGACGCCTTGCGGCTCTTGAGCCGTTCGATGTAGGTCGTCATCGATTCGTCGGCGACCGCTTGCCCGCGCAACTTTTGCCAAACCACTACCGAACGGGCCCAGAGCGCCTCCGGCTGAATCGCGATGCGGCGCAGGGCGACGTCGAAGAGCAAACAGATCGCGGCGAAGAAGACGAGCCAGGGCCAGAGCGCTTGCAGGCTCGCGTGGCTTTCTGGCACCGAGCGGAAGACTTCTGCGTCGGACGCGGCCTTTTCGAGCACCGTCTTGTCGTCGTGGTATGCCTTACCGCCGGTCAGCTCGCGAACTTTATCGAGCAGGCCCGGGTTCGAGTCCATCTCGGCGAACTCCGGCGAGTACGGGATGCTGACGCCGGAGCGGATCGTGTCGATCATCTCCTTGCCGTCTTTTTTCCACTTCGCCTGGATGTTGATGAAGTAGGCGCCGACCTCGTCGGCCGGGATCTCGGCTTCCCAGACGCCGGCGTTTTTCTGATCGAATTTCAGCTCGAACTTGCGATCGTCCTTCACCTTGAAGGCGGGGGTGGTGATGCCGGCCTTGATCTCGACATCGGTGAGCGGGCTCTTGTCCGAATCAAGGGTTTCGACGACTATGCGGATCTTACCGTCGCGGTGTTCGGTCGTGAGGAACAGATGCTTGCCGGTCTCGGTCGGCCGCAGCACCCATTGCGATAACTGGCTCCAGAACGGCGTGTACATGCCCTCGACGGAGCTGGCCCAGTCCTTGTCCCAGAACGCCTTGCCCCCCGGCGTCGTGCGGGCGTCGCTGGTGAAGGCGATCGACTTGCCCAGGCCATACTGCCAGGCCGCCAGGATCGGAAACGTGTATTTGTGCTCCCCCAGCGCGGGCGTTTCGATGAGGACCCTGACAGTCGGCGATTCCTTGCGCGTCGTGCGGACGAAACCCCAGAGCGGCTGGAGCGGGTTCTGCAAGCTTTCGGTGGGACCTTCGCGCAGGCCGACAATGCGCGGCACGAACGGGCCTTCGTGGACGAACGACTGGCTGACGAGCCGAGTTTCCTTGATGTAGATGGCAGGCAGCTCGTTGGCGTTCTTGATGTGATACGGCCTGCCGAGGGTGGCGCGGGCGACGGCGCCCATCTTGGTGATCTCGGCCTGCCCGTGCGTGGTGATGCAGACTGTGGTGACGGTGATCTTGGCGTTGCGCAGCTGGTTGATCATCTGCTGGCTGGCGTCCCAGTGATCGCCGTCCGAGATCAGGATGATGTGCTTGGTGCCGAGCTTGTATTCGGGGTTGGTCAGTTCCTTGTAGGCTAACGAGAAGGCGGGATCGACGTCGGGCATGTCGCCGGGCTCCATGCGGTCGGCGAGGCCCTTCAGCTTGTTGCGGCTCGTGCCGACTTCCTGGAACGGGATGTGCCATTTGTGTCCCGGCTGTCCGCCGTTGATGCCGTAGTCGTAATGGATCTGGCCCAGCATGTCCATGGGGGAGAGCTTATCGATGGCGAGCTTGGCGATCTTGCGCTGCCAGGCATTTCCCTCGGCCATTTCGGAGGCGTGCATGATGAGGACGAGGCCGCTTTTGCCCTCGATCTTCATCGATTTGAGTTCCATGTTGACGGGGAGGGTTTTTTCGATCTCGGTGTTCTGCCAGCCGCCGGCACCGAAGCTCTGGTTGCCGCCGATCATGACGAGGCCGGCGCCTTGGTCGTGGACGTGGCTACGGATGACTTGCTGCTCCTCCGGCGTGATGAAGTCGGCTGGCACATTGGCGAGAAAGACTGCGTCGAATTTGCTCAGGAAGGTCGCCAGCCGTTCGTTGTCCCCCTTCGTGAGGTTGCGCAGCTCGTTCCGGCCCTCCTTGTCATTGACCATGAGCGTGACAACTTTTATCCCCGGATTGGCGGACTTGAGCCGATCGACGAGCAGTTGATGATTGCCCGCTTCGTCCTCCAGGATCAGGATGGCCCGCTGGCCGCGCGTCATGACGCAGACGCGGGCTTCGTTGTTATCGACACGGTCGCCGGGCAGGTCGTTGTGGACTTTGGCCCCCAGGTGCGTCTCGACCCAGCGCGGGATGACGGTGGCTTCGTAGGCGAACACCGTGTCGTCCTTGGCGCCGGCTTGCTGGAAGTCTTTGACGTTGAGCCCCTGGTGCAGCTTGACGCGGGTGGTGTTTTTCGCCCGCTCCTTCGGGTCTTGCTTGATTTCCAGGGCGGGATCGAACAGCAGCTTGCGCACGTTGAGGTCCGCAACGACTATCTGCGGATGAAAGCTGCGGATGACGACGCGCAACGGGAGACGTGTGTCCTTCTCGGTTATCGGCGGCGCTTCGATGCGCTCGATCAGGATTTCGTTGATCTGCTTGCGGCCCTCCGCGATCGGCACGATATCGACCTCAACGCCGTTCTGCTTGGCGATGCGTGCTTGTTCCTCGACGCGGCCCATGTTCTCATTGCCGTCGGAGATGAGGACGATGCGCTTGCCGGAGCCTTCGGGGAACGATGCGAGCGCCAGCTTCATCGCGCCGGCGATGTCGGTGTAGCTCTGGTCGATCGGGCTGTGGATTTTCTTGAAGCCGAGCTTGGTGACGCTGTTGGGGGGCAGTTCGAGCCGCGGTTCCTTGCCGAAGACGATGACGCCGACGCGGTCATCGCGCTTCTGCGAGCTGTTGCGGGCGACCGAATCGTTGATGAAGCTGTAGATGCGCTCCTCGCGCTGATCGCGCCCCTGCTGTCCGATTTCCGGCGGCATGCTGAAGGAGCGGTCCCAGACGAAGATCACCGTCACGTTTTCATTCGGCTTGCGGGCATAGGTCTCCGCCAGCGCCAGCGTGACGAGTGCAATCAGGGAACAACGGAAGCCGAGCACGAGCCAGCGGCGTGTCGCGCCGAGGCTGATCATGTTGGCGTAGCTGGAATAGACCAGCACCGGCACGAGAATCAGCAGCAGCAACCACCAGGGTTCCTGTGGCCGCAACGAGACGAGGAAGACGCCGGCGATGTGCAACGCATCGGAAATGTAGCCCACCGTCGCGCCGCCAAGGCCGACGAAGAAGGTGCACATCAAGCCATAACCCAGCGGCGCGGACCAGAAGCCGGTGGCGATGACGATAACCAGCATCAAGACGAAGATGACGAAGGAGGACAGAAACGTGGCCAGGGAAATCCAGGGTGGTATCAGATAGTCATGCGGCATCTGCTCCGACTTGAGGGCGAAAACGAGCACGCCGACGCCGAAGGATGCGACAATGGCGGCCGGTAGATAATACTCCCACGCCCAGTTGCCGCGGCGACGCCAGTGTAGCAGCACGCCCGTGGCCAAGCCGAGGTCGGCGAAGAGGCACAGGAAGGCCAGCCAGTGATTGAGGAGGAACTGGGTCATAGTTAGTGTCTGTCAGAAAAATGCTTTTTTTTTTTTGAATTGCTGCCTATTCACAACAAGCGACTTAAGGCCGGATGTCGCGTACCTTCAGTTACAGCGACTGTTTGCCAATTTTTGGGCGGCCATTTCCCCAAAGAAGCCTGCGATTGACGGTCCTTCCACGCCAAGCCTGTG
>SHZY01000146.1 GCA_009692065.1 Gemmataceae bacterium | reverse complement strand
CTCATCGAACACCTGCTTTGCCGACGACAGCACTTTCTTCTTCCAGTAGTAGAACATCGTCGGATTGATCCCTTCCTGTCGGCACAGGTCGGAGACTTCCACGCCAGGCTGCATGCCCGCCAACACGATCCGCAGCTTTTCCTCGGCAGGCCACTTTCGTCGCTTGCTCATGTCTTTTCCTCCAGGGGGTTCTTGATTTCACTACACCCGGAGGAGACGGTCGGCTACTTTAGGCTGTGTGCCATTTGGGGTGAAACACTACAACAGCCGTGGAGTGAGCGACTCTTTATTTTCTCACGCCCCGGTATAAATCCCCGCGTATGCTCATCATTTCCGAGGAAGAGATTCGCCAGAGCGGACGAGGCGGCTTGCTGGCCGTTCTCTGGCGGCAGTGGTGTACTGAACGCGCCCTGGCGAGACGGGGCATTCACTTTCGCGCCACGGAAATCGACCAGGTAGCGGCCGGGTATGCCGCCATGTCGCAGGAAGAATTCGATGCTGTCAATGGCAGGCAGGATTGGGCGAACTGGCGCACCATACCGCGCGCCCTCAACGACCACGTGCCCGATGAGCCGCTGCGGGTCCTCGACCTCGGTTGCGGCAGCGGCAACTCGACGCGGGTGCTGGCGCATTATTGTCCACGGGACTCACGGATCACGGGGTACGAGTGCGCCGAGCCGCTGCTCACGTTCGCCCGGCGGCGCGAGTACCGCCATCGGACCGGCGCACGGGCACAGGTCGATTTTGTTTGCCAGGGGGTCACGCAAAAGTTGTGCGGGCCGGCCGGCAATCCAATTTCGGGCGGCTGCGTCAATCTCATCAACGCCAGCGGCGTCGTCGGCCATCATCTCAACCCCGAGACATTCTCCGCTCTGCTTGCCGAGATCGCACGGGTACTGGCGCCGTCCGGCGTCGCCATGCTCGATGTCGGCCCAACCTTGCCGGGGCCGGTGTTGCAGTCCCTCATGGCCGCAGCCCACTTCACGTTTCTGGGCCATTATCGCAGCTGGTTCGGCGACCCGACCGGCGAGATGGTATTTCGCCGGCACGGCAGGTGACCCAGTCCCCATGCCATCGCTAGACGAATGTGCAGATTTGTTGACTTTCCGCTTTCCCCTGACCGATCAATCAAGTAGAATTCAACAAGGTCCCTTGCCAAGGATTCCCACCCCGACATTCCGAGTATCCCACCATGCCTGCCAAGCTCGGATGTGCTGACCTCTTTTCCACCATGCGGCTCGATCGTCGCAGCTTCGTCAAAGCCGGCATCCTCGGCACCGCGGGGCTAACGCTGCCGCAACTGCTGAAGGTCGAGGCACAGGCGAATGAGGCCGGGCAGGCCACGCGGCGTCCGTCGGTCATCATCCTCTGGATGCGCGGCGGCCCGAGCCATATCGACATGTGGGATCCCAAACCCGATGCTCCCGTCGAATATCGCGGCGAGTTCGGCGTCAGCAGCACGAATGTTCCAGGAATCCTTCTGTCGGACATGCTGCCGATGTGCGGGCGTATCCAGGACAAGTGGTCGATCATTCGCAGCCTGCACCACACTGACGCGGGGCACTCCTCGGGCGATCAGATCTGCTTCACCGGCTATCCGTCCGGCCCGAATCCGGATGAGAATAAATACCCCAGCTGCGGCTCCATCGTCGCCCGGCAGCTTGGCCATCAGTCGCCGCACCTGCCGGCCTACGTTATGATCCCGCGGCTGTTGCCCGGCGCCAACTCCGGCTACCTGGGCGTGGCCTACAAACCATTTGAAACGCAGGCCGATCCTGCCAACCCCGGTCCGTTCCGCGTGCCGAACTTCTCGTTGCCGTCGGGCGTCACGGTGGAGCAAGTCGGCGATCGCCGCAATCTCTTGAGCTCCTTCGACAACATCCGCCGCGAGGTGGACAGCTCGGGCCAGATGAACGCGCTCGACCGCTACACGGCCCAGGCGTGGGACATCCTGACGTCGGATGTCGCCCGCAACGCGTTTGATATCGACAGCGAGTCGCCGTCGATCCGCCAGCGCTATGGCTTCATGGAGCGATTCGACCCGGGCGCCGCCAACCGCTGTGGCGCCCCCGCGTGGAGCCAGCGTATTTTGCTCGCCCGGCGTTTGGTGGAAGCGGGCGTGCGGCTCGTCACCGTCGATCTGCGCTGGTGGGATACGCACGTTCTCGGCTTTGATTCGCTGCGGCGCGGTTTCCTGCCTCGCTTCGATCAGGCGTATTCGGCCCTTATCGAGGACCTGGAACAGCGCGGCTTGCTCGATTCAACGCTCGTGGTTGCCTGGGGAGAATTCGGCCGCACGCCGCGCGTCAATAACGACGCCGGCCGCGATCACTATCCGAACGTCTTCAGCGCGGCCCTCGCGGGCGGCCCGGTGCGCGGCGGTCGCGTGGTAGGCTCGTCGGATTCACGCGGTGCTTTCCCCTTGGCCAACGCCAAGACGCCGCAAGATGTGCTGATGACCATGTACCGCCACCTCGGCGTCGATCCGACCGTGCAATACACCGACGGCTCCGGCCGGCCCCACCCGGTGCTGCCGACCGGGCGCGTCATCGAGGAATTGTCGTAATCCTTGGTGCGGCACGATGTCCCGGCCGGGCGGCAACTCGTCGGTATCCCCTTAGTCAGTATTATTACCTGCAGAAAATCGCTTGCCACAGAGAACACAGAGAAGAGACATAGTAGGCATAATTCACTATGTCCTCGTTTGTCAAGCCAGGAAATCGCCGCAACCCATTAAATTGGTTGTCTCCGTGCCTCTGTGGTGAAGAATTCGGGCTAGTCACCACTCACGTCTTGCACCATACCGTGATACATCGAGAGGGATTCGTCGCACCGATCAAATGCTCCGTAGCGATTCGACGATCTCGGCACGCGCTGCCGTCCATGCCGGCAGAAGCCCGGCGACGAGGCCGACGAGCGCCGTCGCCAGCAAGCCGATGACAGCCAGCATCGGCGAGGTCGAGAACGCGATGGTCACCCCCTCGGAGCCGACGGCGAGGCCCTTCCACGAAAGTGCGGCCATGGCGAGGCCGGTGCCAAGGGCGCCGCCGGTCAAGCTGACGATCAGGCTTTCGATCATCACCAGGCCGAAGATGCGCTGCCAGGAGAAGCCCAGCGTTTGCAGGACCGCGTGTTCGCGCACGCGATCCTGCACGGCCATCAAGGTCGTGGTGCCGACGAGGGTCAGCACCAGGGCCACGCAGGCAAAGCCAAGATAACGCGCGAAGCCGATCAATTCCACGAGGTCGCCCACCGCTCTTGCTTGAAACACCCCCTTGGGCCGCGTGTCGGTTTGAATCTCCTTGCTGCGAAACTTCTCGTCGATGGATCGGCACAGCGCCGCAGCGTCGGTTCCTTCAGCGAGGAGGATCTCAATCTGGGTGACCCTGCCCACGGAGTTCAAGCCGCGCGTACGCTGCAAGAATTCCAGATGCGTGTAGATGAAACTCTCGTCGGCGGCGTTGGCGGCCGTGAAGATTCCAGCGACGGTGATGGTCACTTCGCCGATAGAGAAACGTTGTCCAACCGAGAGATTACGCCGCTTCGCCAGCGCGTTGCCAACGACCGCCGCATCACGCTGTTTCTCGAAAGTGGACCAGTCGCCCGCGGCGAGTTTCAGGTCGCGAATCTTCCGCAGCTTCTCCGGCGGCAGACCGTGGAACACGACCAGGTCAAGGCTCGCCCGGCAATTGTTCATGTAGACCTTGATGGGCACGGCCTCTTCGACGCCGGGAATCTTGGCGAGCGCGCGCGCGTAATCTTCGGGCAGGCGGCTGGTGCTCGGGCAGAAACGATTGGCCTGGAACACGATCAAGGAGCGTTCGGTTTGACTGCCGCGGTTCAGGTTGGCCATGCCTTCCTGAACGGAGCCGACGAAGGTGAACACGAACATGGCGACGGCCGCGCCGCTCACCGTCAAGGCCGCGCGGGTGCGGTTGCGCCAGAGCCCTTTCGCGATGTAGGGCATGAACTTCCACATGGTCAGATTCCTCAGAGTATAGTCGTCACGCTCCGCGTGAGGACTACACTGCGGCCAGGGCGACTTTCGGCGGTTCCGGTTCCAGGAGCACGCCTTTTTCAAGGCGCAGCTGGCGCCGCGCGATCGATGCGGATTTTGGGTCGTGAGTCACCATCAGCAACGTAGTGCCCAGCTCAGTGTTCAAACGCTGGAGTAGCTGCAGAATCTGCTCGCTTGTTTCCGCATCGAGATCGCCTGTCGGCTCGTCGGCAACCACGATGACAGGATCGGCGACGATGGCACGGGCGATGCCTACGCGCTGTTCCTGCCCGCCGCTAAGCTGGCGCGGATAGTGATCGGCACGGTCCGTCAGTCCGACCGCTTCCATCGCGATCTCCACACGCTTCTGCCGTTCGGCGCGTGCGAGGGGCAACAGCAGCAGCGGCATTTCGATGTTCTCGTACGCCGTCAGCACGGGGATCAGATTGTAGAGCTGAAAGATGTACCCCACATGGCTCGCCCGCCAGTGGGCAAGCTGCGTGCGCGACAGGTTGGTGATATCGACGCCAGCGACGTGGATCGTACCGGCGCTCGGCTTATCGATGCCCGCGATGAGATTGAGCAGCGTGCTCTTGCCGGACCCGCTTGCGCCCATCAGCGAAACAAAATCGCCCTTGTCGATGGCCAAGGTCACGTCCTTCAAGGGCACGATCTTCTGATCGCCCTTGTGGTATTCCTTGGTCAGAGCGTGGATTTCAACCAGTGCCATGTTCGTGATTCCTCTTTGCCGCTTGCGGCTTCGCGCTCGTGCGGCGCTATGCGAGCGCGAAGCCGCAAGCGGCGCTGGTCAATGTTTTCCGGAGTGATCTTGTTTCCCCGCCGGATTGGGCAAGCGTTTGGGACGCGTGCCGCCATCGGGGCGCAGCGATTCGGCGGCGTTCTCAGCATGAGTGACGGCGATCCGTTGGCCATCGCCCAGGCCCTGCCGGCCATCGGTAATGAGGCGATCCGCCGGATTGAGTCCTTGCACGACTTCGACAAACTCGCCGCTCGAACGGCCAAGCTTGACTGGCTGCCTGCGTGCGATCTTGCCGGCGAGATCGGCGATCCAAACATGCGTGCTGCCGTCGGCCGATTCCACGAGTTGCTTCTGAATCAGCAGCCGCAGCGATTGTTTCTCACCACCAACGACTTCGCGGGCAGGCAACGCCAAGAACGTTACTTGAACGAGCATGTCCGGCCGAAGGGTCGGCGGCGGCGACTTGATTGCAACCTTCACCTGCAAAGTGTTCTTCTGAATGTCGGCCTGCGAAGTGATCTGCAGGACTTCGCCTTCGAGCGGACGATCCGGCGTTACCGGCGTATCGATCGTTACGCGCTGGCCGGGCTGGACCTTTGGCACATCATCAAGGCGAACATCGGCGCGGACCTGGATCATGGCCGGATCGAACATCGTGATGATGGTGCTTGCTTCCGGATGGCCGATCGTCACCTGTCCCATGAGGTGTTGTCCAGGCCGGGCCACCAGCGCCAAGACCTGGCCGGTCGAAGGCGCTTTGATAATCGTGCGTTCCAGTCGAAGCTGCGCCGACGCCACTGCGATTTCAGCTTGCTTGAGATGGGCGACGGCGGCTTTGACCCTTGCTGCCGCCTCGGGATGCGGGCCAATCTCATCCGTCTTGCGCTTGCCGAGGCGGAATTCCAGCTCGGCCACAACGCTCGCAGCCGAGTCAACCTCACTCTCAGCCTGCTGGAACGTCAAGGGGGGAATCGCCCCCATATCGATCGCACGCTTCTTGGCGTCATAGCTTGCCTGGGCCAGGGCGAGGCGAGAGCGGGCGGCCTTCAGTTGGAAGGGCAGGGCCCAACGCGCCGCGGCAAGCACCGCTTTGGCATGTTCAACGTCGGCCTGGCGCAACTCGCGATCCGCCTCGGCGGTCTGCAATGCAAGTCGAGCATCCTGCTGGATGAGCTGAGCGACTTGATCGCCGACCTTGAGCTTTTGGCCTTCCACGACCAGCAGTTTCTCCACCACCCCTTCGGTCAGAGCCGTCACCAAGATCGGCGTCGGCCGCGGCTCGATCCAGCCGGCTGCCTGGAAGATAGGCGTGCCTTCGTTCTGCACGTCCAGGTAAGTCGTGTGCACAGGCACGACCGTGACGGGCCGTGCCGGCAGCAGGCGATCGCGCGCCGCCCACCCCACCACGGCGAGGAAGCCGAGCAGCACGACGCCGGGCAGGACAATGCGCGTACCGAGGCGCCACGAACGGCGCATCGTTGCGGCAGCGGGAGCCTCGTCGCGGCGCACGGCTAGCGCACGGAGATCAACATTGGTGTTCATGAGCGGGCTCCCTTTATTTCTTTCTGATGAAGATACCGTTGACCACCACGCTGACACTGTTGTCCTCACCCTTGCGCATCTGGCCCTGGATCACGACGGTTTGCAGTTCCTTGATGCTAAGAAGTTCCTTGGCATCTTCCGGAAGCGTTTTGCCGGCCGCATCGACGAGCTTGACGAGGACTTTCCCTTTCGCAAGTTCATCAGGTGCGTCGCAGCAATAGTCCCAGGGAGTTTCGCAACTGTCCCCTTCAATCTCGTTGCAGGGCTTGAAGCTCAAGTCCACGATGGTGAACGACGCGCGGCCCGTGAAGGGCTTCACGCTGCCGCCGATGCGCCCGACCACCACGACCTCGTCGCCATCCTTGGCTTGCTGTTTGATCTCCTTGACTCCCTTGGCGCCGGCGGGCTCGCTGGCCAAGAGATATTTCGCCCTGGCATCCCCCGCTGCCTTCGGGTCGGGCAAGTTCTTGGGCCCCGGCTCGGTTTTGGTGCAGCCCACGATGACAGCAGCCGCGACCATGCCGACCAGGCCGAAAAGAATCGTTCGGTTCATGACAATCTCCTTGGTTAATAACTCAAATCGCCTTCAAACCCTCCACAACGAGCAAGCGCATGGCTCGCAGCGCGGGCGGAATCGACCCCACGACACCGATGAGAAGTCCGGTGCCGAAACCAATCAGCAGCGTCGTGCCGTCCACATGCAGGGTGAACGCACCCATCGTGAACCGTACGGCCACCCCTTGGATGACTAGAACGCCGAGGACGCCTGCGATCAACGAAGCAAGCGCCGCCAGCAGCACGCCTTCCTGAATCAGCGAAAGCGCAATCGCACGGCGGACGAAGCCAATCGTTTGCAGCGTCGCCAGCTCGCGAACTCGCCCGGTGACGGCTCCATACATGATGTTCATGCCGGTGAACACGCCGGCCCCGGCAATGATGACCACGATCAGCCAGGCGAGCAGCCGCACCGGGCCATAGTGCCGTTCAAGGGACTCGTAGTATTGCGTCTCCGGCGTCGCCTGCAGTTCGAGATCAAGCCGTTCCTTGCAGAACTCGTCCAGATCGGCGAAGACGGCTCCCGAAGCCAGAAGGATAGCGACCATGCTCAAATCCTGCCGCTTCATGGCGAGTTGCAGATCGTCGAGCGGACACCACATCTCCGACTCCAGCGTGGAACCCAGCGACACGAATCGACCACTGACTTTCCACGTCCGTCCCTCAAAGGTCACGGACTTGCCAAGCGCCAACTCGTCGTGGCGTCGGCCCATTTTGGTCGCTGCAAGACGCCCCACGAGGATCTCGCCGGGGCCCGGCCAGGCGCCTTCGACGATCTGGACATTGCGCCGAACCAGCAGCGCCACCGGCGTGACGCCGCGAACTAATCCCAGCGATCCTTCCGAGGCCTGATCGACGTTGATTTGCGTCCCGAGGTAAAGCTCCGGCGAGGCGCAAACGACCTTCGAGCCGCCGGGGCCCGGTTGCCGCTGGATCGATGCGAGGCTGGCCGACAACAGGCTCGTGGTCCGTCCGGCGATCGAGGAGTTTTCAATGTTCTCCGCCGCGCCCAAGGTGTGGATCATCACCACTTGCGGATCACCACTGACGCTCAAGCTGGCTTCCAGACCGCGAATGAATCCCACCACGACGAGGACGAGCAGAACCACCAGTGTCAAGCTGAACAGCGTCAACGCACTGCGCGCCGGCCGGCGCAACAGATTGCGCACGCCGTAGTCCCACGGCAGCAGACGAAATCCGAACGGTCCGAACACGGAATCTCCTCGAGAATACGCCGCTTGTGGATTCTTGTTCGCGTGGCGCAACGCGAACGCGAAGCCGCAAGCGGAATAGGGTGCGCACCGGGAATCAGCGTCGTTCAAGCATCAAATAGTGATGGTGACGAATTGCGCTAGACGAGGAGGCACGATCGGCAGATCGGTGTGGGAAACTGTGAGAGAAATGTCAGCATCCGCCAGACGCCAAACCAGCTCCGGCGATTCGGGCATCACAAAGACCACCGGTGGGGCAAGCGGAGCCTTGCACGGGCAGCCAACGCAGCAACCGCTCGGGAAGTTCGGACACGATGGGCATGCCGGGCACGTCGGGCGAATGTTGTCTGAATCGTTCTGCGGCGTTGTGGCCTTGGTCCTCGCCTTCGCTTTATCGCCCTGAGAACAGCGGCCACAACATTTCTTGGAACCCTGCTTCTGCTCATTCGGCGTTTCGCGGGCACAGGAACAAATCGCACGGACCGAAACCAGGCCGATGGCAAGAGCGTTCGCCGGGCCGTTGAGGATCAGCAGAATCCCCAGGCAGGTGCGACTTAACAACCCCAGCACTCGCGTCAGCATGTTCGCATTCCCCGTGTCAAACATAATCCTAGTCCGTTTTCTGCAGAATTGCAACGGAAAGGCCCCATGAGTTGCAATTCCGCACGATCCGGACCAGCAGTCAGTGGTCAGTAGTCAGTGGTCAGTAGTAAGATAGCCAGGCTACTTACGACCATCGACTGACTGCTGGGGCCGTGCTCATGTTCAACTTCCGATGTTTATTCGCAACTATTGCCGTTCACGTTCTAATGTGCTCGGGTGGGCTCGCGTCGGCTCAATCGGCGAAGCCGGTGCGGGTCGGCATCCTCGGGCTCGATAATTATCAGGCAGTCGCCTACGCGCAGCTCTTCAACGATCCGAAAGCGGTGGGCGATCTGGCGGGCTTGCGCGTCGTCAGCGCGTTCGCGGCTCCCGCCAGCGCCGACATCAAAGAGAGTGTGGACAACTTGCCGCTGTGGAAAAAGGCGATCGTCGAATACAAGGTCAACCTGGTCGGATCGGTGGACGAGCTGCTGCGCAGTTGCGACGCCGTGATGATCATGACCGTGGATGGCCGCAAGCACCTGGAGCAGGCGGCGCCGATCTTGAAGGCGGGCAAGCGGCTCTACATCGGCCGACCGCTGGCGGCATCACTGGGGGACGCTGTCGCAATCATGAAGCTTGCAGAGCAAACCAAGACGCCGTGCTGGACCAGCTCGCAGCATCGCTTCAGCCCTGGCTTCATCGGCATGCGCAACCACCCCGAGGTCGGCAAGGTGCTCGGCTGCGATGTCTTCGGCGGCTGCCCGACCGAGCCGACCCATGCCGAACTTTACTGGCACGCGGTGCACAGCATCGAAACGCTCTACACGATCATGGGCCCAGGCTGCGAATCGGTGAGCTGCACTTCGACGCCGTTCGTCGAGTCGATCACTGGCGTATGGGCCGACGGACGCGTGGGGACCTATCGCGGCATCAAGAAGGGCGCACTCAAGTACAGCGCCACGGTCTTCGGCGACAAGGGAGTCTCGGTCGCCGGCATTTACGGCCACGGCGTGCCGGTCAAGGGGATCGTTCCCGTCAACGACAAGTACATGGGCTACGAGGGGATCGCCATTGAGATGGCCAAGTTCTTCAAAGGTGGTGCAGCACCCGTCAGCGCGGCCGAGACGCTGGAGATTTTCGCGTTCATGGAAGCCGCCCACGAAAGCAAGCGGCAAAAGGGAGCCGCGGTTCGATTGGCCGACATTCTGGAAAAGGCACGCAAATGAATGTAGTAGCACGCCGGAATCTCACGCAAAGCCGCGAAGGCGCAAAGGAAGAATGACTTCGATGGATTTCTTTGCGCCTTTGCGCCTTTGCGGCTTTGCGTGAGTCGCATTTGATTTTCCCAGAGGCTCGAAGCGTCAGGCCCACACTCCAAGGAGCTACTCATGGCCACTCCCATCCAAAGCCGACGTGAACTGCTAACCACCGCCGGCGCCGCGACGGTCGCCGCCGGTACGAGCCAGGCTGCGGGCGGGACCGCGCAAGCCGTCGTCGGAGGACTTGCTGCCCAGGCGCCGGCCAACCGCGTGTTCCGCATCGGCGTCATCTCCGCGTCCATCGACGGGCGGGCCCAGCGAACCAATGGCCACACCTGGCATTTCGCGCAGTACTTTCATCCCGAAGTCAACATGGCCGCCATCCGGCGCCATCTCGATCCGGGTTCGGTACGGATGTTTGAGCGCTATCTACGCAGCCCGCGTTATACGTTCGACCAGCTGCCGTTTCCCGACACGCGCATCACTCACGTGTACGCCAACCCGGCCGACGGGCTGGACAACTACATCGAAACGTTTCCCGGCGTGCGCATCGCCCGCACGCTGCAAGAGTTGGTAGAAAACGTAGATGCCGTCTGGCTGGGCGACGCCTCGGGGCGCGGGAACGATCACTTCGACCTGATCGCACCGGCTCTGCGGCGCGGCTTGCCCACCTTTTGCGACAAGCCGATCGGCGGCACGGTGGCGGAGACCAAGCGAATCCTCGATTTGGCACGCGAGCATCGGGCGCCGATCATGTCGTCGAGCCTGTTTCGGCACGAGTTCGGCATGGAGCAGGCGCTACGCATGCGCGATTCGAACGAGTTCGGGCCGCTGCAATATGTGCTGGCCAGCATGGCCGGCGGTTACTCGCGCGATGGCTGGTTCATCTATGGCCATCATCCGGTATGGACCGTGATGACGCTGTGCGGGCCAGGCGTGGACGCCGTCAGCATGTACGCGCGCGAAGCGACTGCCCACGCACTCATCACCTACCGCGACCGCATGCCGGCCGAGGTGTGGTATGGCCGACCGGACATCAGCTCGCAGTATTGCCACACGTCGGTCCACTTCGCCCGGCAAGTTTACCAGTACACGCCGGCGATGGAGGGGGATTTCTGGTACGGGCATCACTACGAGATGTTCCGCATGGCACACGTCTTCCGCGAAATGATCCGCACTCGCCGCGAACCGGTGCCGCACGCCGAGATTCTTGAGGTGACCGCGATACTGCACGCCGGTGCTCGATCAATGGCCGAGCGGGGCCGACTGGTGGCATTGACTGAAGTGATGCCGCGGCGGGAGTGAGCTCTCACTCCCCTCTCCCTCCGGGAGAGGGGAGAAATGCTACGGCGGATCGAGCTTGCGCTGCTTCTCCAGCACCGCGCGCATCTGAGCAAGCTTGTCGCGATTGTCCGCGGCAAGATTGCGTGCTTCCATCGGGTCGCTCTTGAGATCGTACAATTCCGGCATATCGGCTTGTTTCGTGGTCACGATCAGCTTCCAGTCCCCTTCAATCACTGCGTGCTTGCTGACGACGTTCCAGTAAAGCGTCGGCGCTGCCGGCTTCTCTTTGGCTTGCGTGAGGATTGGCCACACGTCGCGGCCTTCGATCTTGGCGGTGGCGGGGATATTCGCGCCGGCGAGCCTGGCGATCGTCGGGTACCAGTCGACCATGCTGACGCGTTCGTCGGCGATGGCCGGCGGCAGCTTGCCGCTCCAGTGAGCGAATGCCGGCACGCGTACGCCGCCTTCGTACAAGCCTCCCTTCCAGCCGCGCAAGGGACGATTGTCGCCGAGCGCCGGATGCTCGTACTTGCCCGCGTAGTCGGTCTTCGACTTGTACTTCTCGAAGCCGCCGTTGTCGCTCGTGAACAGGATCAGGGTGTTATCGAGCTGCCTGGTCTTTTCCAGCGACTTCACGATGCGGCCAATCGCGTCATCCATGTGCGTGATACAGCCGGCGTAGAGTCGGCGCGACGGGTCCTTGATCGAATCGTTGTACGGCGTGATCCATTTCTCCTCCTCGGCAATCGGATAGTGCGGCGCAGCGAACGCGACCCAGAGGAAGAACGGCTGCTTACGCTCGGCCTCGACGAACTTGACCGCTTCGCCGGCGATGAGATCGGTGACATGGCCTTTTTCGTCGACGAATTGATCGTTGCGATGCCAGGTCTTGTCGCCGTTCTTGTAGAGGTGCGTGTAGGGATCGATCTGGCCGTGCAGGTAGCCGTAGGAGAAGTCGAATCCAAAGCGGCGTGGGCCGACCTCGGGGCGCAGGCCGAGATGCCATTTACCGATGAGGCCGGTGTAGTAGCCGAGCCGTTGCAGCAGCCGCGCCAGCGTCAGCGTATCGACCGGCAACGACTGCTCGCTGCGATTGGCGATCGGAGCGTGAATGTTGAATCGGCTCGGATTGCGCCCGGTGAGGATGCCGGCGCGCGTCGGCGAGCAGGTGGGATAGACATAATGGCGTTCCAGGCGCACACCCGTGCGGGCCAGCTTGTCGAGATTGGGTGTGCGAATCTCGGAGCCGTGCCAGCCGACGTCGCGCCAACCGAGATCGTCGGAAATGATAATGAGGATATTCGGCGGCCTCTTCGGTTTATCGTTAGCACAAACCGCCGGAGCCAGGGTTGTGCTCAGAACCAGCAGTGGCGCGGCACGTAACCAGAAAACTCGCGTCATACTCTCTCCCAACAATGACCGAGGTGAATTATAACCACGGATCACACCGATGGCACGGATGGAGAAGAATCGCCTATTTCTTCCATCCGTGTCATCAGTGTAATCCGTGGTCTTATCTCCAGCAATCATTCCGCGTCGAGTTTCGCTGCGAACTGGTCGTAGTCGCGGATCTGCGTTTGCATTGTCGCGTTCAGGTCGCGCACGTTCTTCTGGAATGTCTCGATCTGCTTGTCCTGGGCGACGAATTTTTCCAGGAACGTCTTGTAGTGCTCCGACGTCATCGGGATGATCTTCAAGTTTTCGCGCACGCGCGTGTGGTCGGCTGTCAGGATGATGAGCTGTTTGTCCAGCTCGCTGATCTGCCTCTGCGTGTCCGCGATCGCGGCCTGCATCGATAGAGCTTTCGTCAATGCAGCCTTCACGTCGGCACTAATTACTGAGCTTGTAATGTACTCCTTGATCAGCGTCTCCGGCAACGTCTTGAGCAGCGCGCCCTTATCGGTGAGAATTCTTTCTTCTCGCACCGCCTGCTGGCCCGTCTTGCCCTTGGCGATCGACAGCTTGAAGCGGAAGACTTCTGGGCCTGCCTGCGGGTCGTTCTTGTCGTCGAGGCGGACCCAGCCGGGGCGCACCACGTGATCGACCGTGTAGGTGCGGTCGATCTCCGAGACGTTCTGAATGAAGTACGCCTTGGTCTCGCGCGTCTTGTGCGTTGGCATCACCAGCCCCTTGACGATCTTGACGGCGGTCAGCTTGTGGAATTCGGTCGTGGTCTCAATCTTTACCTCGGTTGAGCCATCGGGGACACGGAAGTTAGTGCTGACCCCCATGCCGCGGCCCCACGGGACCTCTTCCACCACCTTAAACGTGACGGTCTTGCCCGCTGCGACGGCGACCTGGAAACGGTAGAGATCGCGTGTCTGCTCGGCGGGCTTCTTTGGTTCGACTAGCTTCCAGTATGCCGAGCGGATCGGGTGCTCCAGAATGACCTCGCGATCGTGCGGCGAACGATTTTTGATCGTGTAGGTCTTGGTCTCGCGCATATCAGAATTGGCGAACAGCCCATCGGAGCCGATCTTGAGAATCATGTCAGGGTTGAGCGATTCCTTGACCTCCGCCTTGACCTCGGTCCCCTGATCGAGGGCGTAACTCAGGAAGCGTTCCTCGCCCGGCTGCAAATCGAGGATGCGTGTGTCGCCGCCGAAGACGCCGCCGTCGTAGACCGTGATCGGCCCTTGGGTGAGCGGTTTGCCGGAGGTGTTTTTGAGCTTCAGGCCCAACAGCGGATACTTGGCGTGGACCGCCTCGTTGTAGATGCTGAACTTGTGCCCCTCGATGGTCTGATCGAGGATCGGCAACATGGCCGACTTCTGCCGCGGCAGCGTGATCTTCTGATCGATGGTGTACTGGAAATACTCGCCGACTTCGTCCGCGGTGGCGACCGACTGGATGCCCTCTTTGAAATTGAAGCCGGCAATGGATTGGCCCACGTCTTTCGCCGCCTCGAGCTTTTTCATCGCGTGCTCTTGTTGCTTGGCCACGCCCCCCTGGATTCGATCCATGAGTTCCTCGTAACTCAGCTTGTTACGCCCCAAGCTATAGACAACCCCGCCACGGAAGTACTCCTCGATGGCTTCCCGTTGTTTCGCCGACTTGCCCTGCGTTAGTTCTTGCAGAGCCTGCTGCTGTTCACGCGACGGAAGGCGGCCCCAATCCGCAACCAGCTTCTTGAGCTTGCCCTGATCGATGGGTTTGCGGCCGCCGTCAGGTGATTCATCGCCCGCCTTGCTGTCCTTGAGTAGCGATTCGATCAGTTCTTTCTCAATCCTCAGTTTTGTGTTATACGTCCCCGCAGATCGCTCCCGCTGTATTCGTTCCGTCGTAGTCAGTGCTTGTCGGAAAAGCGGGAAAACCAGAAAACAATCGTTGTTTTTGCTACATCTTTCTCTCGAAGATCAACGTCGAAGAATGAGTGACGTGCGAGAATTCGCGGATTTATCGCGAATTCCGCCTTCATCTTCGAGGGAATTTGCCA
>SHZY01000145.1 GCA_009692065.1 Gemmataceae bacterium | reverse complement strand
TCGGCTGTTCCTTGAACATTTTCCGCATGGCAAATTCCCTCGAAGATGAAGGCGGAATTCGCGATAAATCCGCGAATTCTCGCACGTCACTCATTCTTCGACGTTGATCTTCGAGAGAAAGATGTAGCAAAAACAACGATTGTTTTCTGTTTTTCCCGCTTTTCCGACAAGCACTAGTTATTTTAGAATCCGGCGAGCGGGGGGCGTTAGCCCCCTGATGCCGCGCACAGAATCAGGGGCTAACGCCCCCCGCTCGCTGGCGCTAGAAATCAATCCTCTGCACGCGATCGTTCAGGCTATCGACTACATGCACACGGCCGCGGCTGTCCACGGCGAGTGCCCACGGGTTGCACAGTTGGCCGGGGGCGCGGCCGTTGCCGCCCCAGGTGCCGAGTGATTGGCCGTCGAGCGTAAATTTCTGTACGCGGCTGTTGCCCGATTCACACACATAAACATAGGGCGTCTTGCCGGCGGAACAGGCGACATCATAGGGATACGACAATTCTCCCGGTTCTGTGCCGGCGGTTCCGAAGGCGAGGATGAAGGCGCCGTCGGTCGTGAAAACCTGGATGCGGTGGTTGCAAGCATCGGCGACGTAGAGGTTGCCGTCGGGGCCGAGCGTCATGGCGCGAATGCGTGCGAACTGGCCCAGCTCGGAGCCCGGGGTGCCCCAGCAGGTGAGGAACTTACCGTCGGGATCGAACTTGCTAATGCGCTGGTTATCGCCGAATTCGGAGACGTAAAAATTTCCGGCTTTGTCGCACAGTGCATCGCTGACGTAGCTGAGCCGGCCTGGCTCGTCGCCGACGGTTCGGCGAAGCTCGCCGCCCGGTGAATAGACGCGCACGCAGTTGTAGTGCGAATCGCTGACGATGACATTGCCCTTGGCGTCCACGCTCAAGCCGCTGGGTCGGCCGTTGCGAAAGTCTGGGGGCTGCCAGGTGACGTCGAGGTATTTGCCATTGCGGTCGAAGGCCTGGATGCGTGCGGTCATATCGACGAGGTAGACGCGATCGTCCGGCCCAATGGCGATGGCGCGAGGTTTGACGAGCTCGCCGGCCTGCACGCCGCGCTTGCCCCAGACGAGTTCAGGCGTAGCGCCCGATCCGCCGCAGCCCGCGCTCAAGAGGAGCAGGCCGATCGGAAGAAATCGGTGCCAGAAAGTTCGCGAACTCCGCCGAGCCATGATGCCGCCTCGTGGAAATGCTTGGCTTTAGGCTATCAGGTCGCGGTGCCGAATGCCAGCAAAATGGACCACGGTGGCGAACAGGGGGGAGCACGGGGAGGAGAGAGGAGATTCAACTCTTGCCTCATTATTCTGCGGTCTGCGCGTCGGGGATTCCTTGCGATTTTCCCCCCGTGCTCCCCGTTCGCCCCCGTGGTTCATTTCCTGAGGTCGGCCCGAAGTCCGGCAGACGGAACACGAGCCAGCCGTCGTCGCTGAAGGTGATCGCGTCACTGCTCGGCGAAGCGGGCGGTGTCCAGGTCACTGGCGATTCCGCGATGTAGCACGTCAGATGATTTGCTTTCGCCAGTATCTCGATGGCGACGAACGGCCCGCCGGACTGGATCGGCAGATGCTCGAAGATCGCGCGCCTCGCCAGGCGGAGCGGGCATTCTGGATCCGACGCGCGGATGCCAAAAAACCAGCGGGCAATCCAGCGCCGGCCCCAACCAGCAGGCCCCAGCCAGCATTTGCGTGGCTCCACCGGGATGCCGAGCACGACTCGACTGAAAAGGCCAATGAGCGTATCGAGTAACACGCGCCACGCGGGTGCCGGACCTCCCGCGCGATAGCCTACGACCATATCGACTTGGTCGATGAGCTTGAGCATACGGTCCAGGTCGGCGGGCTGGTACTGTTTGTCACACGTGGAATACGCTATCAGCGGATACTGGGCCGAACGGATGGCGTCGTTGAGCGCGTCGCGGAAGCCGGTAGCGCGTTCATAGGCTATCGTTCTTATCGATGCCGGCTCTACCTCGCTTGGGCTGGTGGCGACCTCGGGGCGGGTCTCCTGGATCAGAATGATTTCCGTCGGCCGCTTGAGCGTATCCAGATACTGACGCCATGCCCCCAATGCCTCCGGCGTTTCCGTGTCCAGCGCGTGCGCCAAGAGGATGACGCTGAGCGGCGCTGATGCGATCGGCGGACGTTGGCTGGGGTCGGGCATGGCAGCATTTCGCTTGGAAGTTAACGGTTGCCGCTATTCTAGCGATATTTGCCCGGACTCCGCAGCACGACCAGCGGTCGATCGCGATTGCCGTTGACGTAGTCGGTGGTGCGCAGCACTTCCTCCAGCGAAGCGGAAGTGAGATGGTCACGCCATTCGTCCGCGCAGCTTGCCGGCATCACGAAAAAGACGGGGAAGGGGCGGTTCGCCCAGATTTCAAGATTCTCCCACTCCAGAATCGTCGTCACCGGCTGACCAAGATGGTAGGCGAACAGATGTGATTCGGCACGAAAGAAGACGACCGGGCGTTGCGTTTGGCCACGGATTTCCTGTGCCATGGTACGGTAGGGCCAGGATCGCTCTTCGGCGGGCAGCAACCATGTGTTGTACGTCAGCCAGCCGATGGCATAGATGACGCAGAGCGACGCGATGCCTGGAATTGAGCCCGCAGCGCAAGCAAGGGATGCGATATTCCTTGCTTGCGCTGCGGGCTCAGGTCTGGTGCGCAGCCAGCGCTCCGCGCACGCTCCCAGAAAAATCGCCATCCCAGGATACGCCGGCAGCAAATAATCCGCACGCTTGAAGCGCATCAGCGACAGAAACCCGGCGATGGCGGCGAACCAGATCAGCCCGAAACACACGACGTCATCCTGGCGAACTTCGCGGTTGCGAAGGAACCAGTACAGGGCGATGGGAGCCGCGAGACTCCAGGGCAGCAGATCGATGGCCATGCGCGGTCCGTAAAACCACCAGGGGTGGCTGGCGAGCGATTCGGAGCCACCCAAACCGCGTTCGACGTTGTGATACCAGAAGAACACTTCCCAGAGTTGATTCTGCGTGTACCAGTTGGCCACGAGATACCACGGCGTCGCAATCGCCAGCGTCAGCGGCACGCCCCACCAGAGCGTCGTCGAGCGCCAATCAAGCCGACGATCGCGCAACAGCCGCGCGGCGCCGATGACGACGGCGGGCAACACCGCCGCAATTGGGCCTTTGAACAGCAGGCCGACCGCCAGCGAGAGGTAGCCCATCGCGTGCCAGCGCTTGCGCCAGGCTATTTCCATCGAGCCAAGATGAAATGCGCCGAGTGCAACGGTGATCGAAAGGGTCAGCGGCATGTCGATGCGGCCCACTTGCGCGAGCCAGGTGAAATGGAGACAACTCGCCAGGATCAACCCAGCCACGAGGCCCGCGAACGGGCGTTTCGTGCGGATGCCAAGAAAGTACAAGAACATCACGCACACCAGTGCGGACAGCGCCGCCGGCAACCGCACCGCCCAGACATCGACGCGGCCGCCGTTCAGCCAGCCGATGACGGCGACGAGCCAGTAATACAACGGCGGTTTTTGAAGTTCGAGATGCTGATCGAAGAGGCGCGGCACCAGCCAATCGCCGCTGTCGAGGATCATCTGGGCATCCTGAGCCGCACGGGCTTCATGGCTGCTGGTCAGGTCGCGGGCGCCGAGAAACGGGAAGAAGAGGATGCCGCAGAAGGTGACGAGAATAATCCAGGGGGTCCGCATGGGGTCCGGTCCTTGCCGCTTGCGGCTTGGCACTCGCGTGGCGCCCGGCGGGCGCTAAACGGAGAAAATCACGCCACGAGCCGCTTCTGTTGCACGTCGTGTAATCGCTGGTAGATCGGGCAGGTTTTCATCAGTTCGAGGTGTGTGCCCGATGCCGCCACGCGGCCTTCGTCCAGGACGACGATGCGGTCCGCGACCTCCAGCGTGTGCAGGCGATGCGTGATGAGCAAGATCGTGCGGCCATGGCGCAGTTCATGCATGGTGCGGTGCAGGTAGACTTCCGCCTCGGGATCGTTCTGACTGGTGAATTCGTCGAGGATCAGGATGCTCGGGTCGGCCAGGAACGCGCGGGCCAGGCAGATGCGCTGGCGCTGGCCGCCGGAAAGCTTTTTGCCTTCGGCACCGACCACGGTTTCGTAGCCGTTCGACAGGTCGCTCAGGATGAAGGCATGCGCCTGCGCTTTGCGCGCCGCGGCCTCGACTTGCTCGCGCGTTGCCTTGGGATGCGAGTAGGCGATGTTGTTGAAGATGGTGTCGTCGAACAGGAACATATCTTGGGTGACGACGGCAATCTGCTTGCGCAGTGAACGTAGGTTGACTCCGCGGATGTCGATGCCGTCGATGAGAATACTGCCGTGATCGGGGTCGTAGAAGCGTGGCAAAAGGTTGAGGAGCGATGTCTTGCCACACCCGTTCTTGCCGACGAAGGCGACGATCTCGCCCTGCTTGATGTCGAGGTCGATTCCCTCCAAGAGGACCTGGCCCGGAACGTAGGAGAAGCAGACGTTGCGAAACTCGATGTCCTTGTGATGGCGTTCGAGGATGAGCGATTCGCTGTTGGATTGGATCTTCGGTTCCTTGTCCATGTAATTGAAGACGCGATCGGCGGCGGCACAACCGGCCTGGATGCGCGTATAGACGTTGGAGAGCCGCCGCACTGGATCGGCCGCGGCCGCCAGCAGAACGTACAGTTGCAGCAGGGTTTCGCGTTCCAGCGGTTGATCGGCGATCGGGATGCCGAGGATGCTCGTCGGTTTCTCCAGGACGAGGTAGGCGCCCAGCAGAAAAACCGCAGACATAGCAATGACCGTCATGATTTCAATGATGGGGCTCGTGAGCGCGTCGAGCGTCACGACCCACATCGCCTTGTTGAAGTATTCGCGGCTCGCCTTGTGGAAACGCCGGCGTTCACGCGGCTCGCGGGCAAATGCCTTGACGATGCGGATGCCCTGAAACACCTCCTGCAAAATCTTGAACATGCTCGACATGCCGTCTAGGAGGTGGCGCGTCGCTCGCTTCATCAGTCGGCCAAAGCGGGTCAAAATGAGCAGCGCAAACGGCACCAGGATCAGGCACAAGAGTGTGAGTTGCCAGCTAATCCAGGCCGCGACAACAATGCAGGCAACGGCCTTGAGCGGCTCGGCCACGACTTTGCCGAAGACGGTTTTCATGCCGCCGCCGAGGGTGTCGATGTCACTGGTGAGGCGGGGCATGATCTCGTGGGTGCCGGCCTCGCCGAAGTTGCTGACATCGAGATGGATCGCCCGGCGAAAAAAGACGTTGCGCAGCTTGAAGAGCGAGCGATTGACGACGCTGCCCACCATCGACTCTTGAAAAAATTCGGCCAGCCCGCGCAGCACCACAGCGATGACTACGGCCAAAAGTACAAGTAGCAGCGTTTGAAAACGGTCAGTGGGGCAGTAATTATCGATGAACTTCTTGACGATGTGGAAGCGAAAGAGTTCGTCCTGGGCCGTCTTCAATTCCCCTTCAACCTTGACCGTCTTGGCCGACAGGTGGCGCTTTATCCGAGCTTTCCCTTCAGCGTCGGCCTCCTTGTCGATGTTCAGTGCTTCGAGCTTCACGTCCGCCATCTTTTGGTCGAGGCCGGCGATCTGCTTTTCGCACTGGTCGATGGACTTATCGACCCAACTCTGGAGGTTTTCGCCTGGGCCGAAGATTTTCAAGATGGGATAAATCGCCGTGAAATTGAGACTCCACAGCACCGCCGCCAGCAGAGCAAAGGAAACCGAGCCGGCGAGGCGAAAGCGCCACGGCCAGGCGAAGCGCAAGGCGCGGATGAAGTTTCTCATGGCCGTCTGGACTCCATTAGAACTGGAAAGCCAAATCCTTACCCACTAGCCACTTTTCTTTAACCCCGCCGTCTCGCACAGGTTCGCCACCAACCCGGCTTTTTCACGCGGTACAAACAGATAATTGCGATGATCCACCGCCAGGCTGCCGGCCAACTCGTAGTGGCGCACGAGGCAGTTGGGCGTCACATGGAAAAACTGATACTCAAGAGAGTGCATCCGCCCTTGCAGGAATGCATGATCGACGTTTTCGAGAACTTCGCAAATCACGAACGGCCGATGCTTGGCAATAGTCCGGGTGGCGCCGCGGATCACCTTGCTCTCGGTCGCCTCCGTATCGATCTTCAGAACATCGATCCTGTCGAGGGTGTGCCGGTCGGCAAAGTCGTCGAGCGACGTTGCGGGTAAGCGAAGTTCCTCGACGTCGCTGCGAAAGCCGGGACACGACGACGAATCAGTCGGAATCCCCACGTGCGTGTGGGTCACGAAGAACTTCGTTTCCTCGGTTGTGTCCGACACCGCGAGTTGGACCCCTTCGATATTGCTAAGCTGGTTGAGTTGCACGTTGGCCTGGAGCATGTCGAAGATGAACGGCACCGGTTCGAACGCCCAGACCCGGCAGCGCGGATTCGCCTTGGCGGCGAGCAAGGCGAACAGTCCGGTGTTGGCGCCGATGTCGATCACCGTTTGTGCCGACTCGACCAGCATTAAGAATACGCGGAGCGTTTCCCCCTCGTAACCCCAGAAGCCGCGCCGGGCTAGCTTGATCGCAATGCGGTCCTTGCCGTGCGGTCCATAGGTGTGAAGGCGCAGCCGCAGGTTCTTGGGCCCCTCGATGCAAACGCGGCCCAGAAACGGCATGCGATTGGTTAGCGAATCTGGCAGGATGGGCAGCATGGGACGACACAGAATCCGGCCGGCTGCCTTCAGCGATTCGCCCAGCCTTTTTCCCATCGAAAGTGACGCAGTCATGCCGATTCCTCTGCGCGCAAAAAGTCCGTGTACGGATTCACGCATGACGCTTGTACCAAAAACTCGGTTCCGCAGACAAGACGCATTGCAGTTCCGAGGACCTCACGCAGAGGCGCAAGGACGAATAAAAAGGCCAAAACCTACATTAATTCGTTCCGGATAGAGTGAAGGGAATTGCCCATTTCCTCGGGCCGTGTCTCCTTTGCGCCTTTGCCTGAGGTTTGTCTCTGCTCCAAGGTGGAGGAAGCGACGAGAAACGTCCGGACTCTCGACGCTGTCATCGAGCGTGCCGAGATCACTCGACGACTGCTGCACGCCTGGGAGAAGGTCAGCAAATCTTTGAAGAACAAGGCGAAGAAGATTGCACTCAAGTAGACTGAGCTATTTGCCACGCGGCTGGCGGGAATTGCCAAGGAAATGCAGGACTATCCGGCGTTTCTGGGTCAGCCCGGCAAGCCGCGCTATCTGGTGGTGGTGCTTGCCAAGCTCAAGGTGCCGCTGGCCACCGCGCGGGCGATGGGGGACGAGCAACGCGCCGATCTGCTGTTCGATTGGCAGGCCGGCCGGCAGGTGCTGCTGGAGCATCGCAAGTATCTGCGCCGGCACCTGCGCTCGATGCACCACCACGCGGCCGTCGGCCTGGTCTTGCACGCGGTGCGGGGATTCGTGAACGACTATCCCTGGCCGACCCTGATCGGCGTGTTGCTGCTGGCGATGGTGGCAGTGCTGGCGGGATTGGCGATGTGGCGGCGAGACGTTGTGGCACGGTCAGGAGACCGTCCCACAACAACGAGTGTCATTTCGGAAACCCGCCCACCCGCTGCAAGTTCCACGGTTCAGTGCGGCCGGTGGCGAGGTTAAACTGCTCGACGCCCGCCATTTGCGGACGCTGGAATGCGGTCGCCACGATCTGGCCGTTGACGGTGACGCCGTCCAGCTTCAGGGCCATTTTTATCTTCTCCTTGGCCATGCGCAACTCCATCCTGTAGGGGAGAATGGCGCCCGTCACGTGGTCCTGCGTCGTGCTGGTGATGTGGGCTGAGCAGATCTCGCGGCCCGTGGCGTCATCAAGCAAAAGGAATGCCGTGATCTGCGGCTGCGGCGACTTCATCTCTTTGCGGTTCATCACGATGACCTTGCGCACCGGGTAGCCTTGCGGCGATTTCGTCTTCTCGACCAGCCGGAGTAGATTCGCACCTTCCGATTCGACCTGATACTTGTCCGCCGGCCCATACGGACCGAGGCCCAGCGTTTCCATGACCCATTCGGGCTGGATCGGCAACGGCATCATGGCGACTCGGCCTGCGTTCAGATCCTTGTAGCTGCAGAAATATTGATACTTGTCCGGGTTCTTCAGCGCCCAGAACCAGAATTCTTGCGGGTTGGAGCCGATGTCCACCTCGTCCTTGCCGAACAGGGTGACCTTCATGCGGAAGCTCTTCGGCTTTTCGGCGTAGATGCGGCCGCGCAGGTTGAAGGATTGCGTGTCCATCGTCGCGTCCACATCGAGGTCGTTGACCTGGAGGGTGCGCACGCGTTTGGCGTTTTCGTTGAGGTAATCGACGAGGCCCTTGGCGCTGGCTGGGGCGCCGCCTTTACCGGCGACGTCGTTGGCGGGATCCTTCTTGAGCCAATTCCAGCGAGTGCTCTCGCAGCCCATCGCGGTGACGGCAATCAGTCCGAAACAGATGAGGTGGAGAGGATTTGGCACGTCGGTATCTCCTGCCGCTTGCCGTTTAGCGTTCACGCGGCGCCATGCGAACGCTAGACGCCAAGCGGCGAATTCAAAACAACCTACTTCCAACCCAAAACATTGAACACTTCTTCCTGCACCTGCGTCATCGCGTCGTCGTTCAGACGCGGGTTGATGACCTCGTGTTTGGTCTGCGTGCGCTGACAACGCAAGACCATCGTCTCGACGCCGGCCTCCATCACCGACGTCTCATACCGGAAACGCCGACGGCGCATCAAGAGCAGTGCGATCACATAGCGAAAATTCACCCGGCTCGGCTCGGTTTGCCCCTCCAGACGCTGGAAGCAATCTTCGAGCAGATCGTCGTCGAAGCGGGGCTTGGTCTTTTCCGTTCCCGTCGCCACATGGCCGGTCCAGAAGCTGACCGCGCCGGCCGGCGGGCCTTGCCAGGCATCCGTGCTGTAATCCTGGCGGACCAGGCGGCGGTCTTCTTTCACGAGGGCCGAATAGAAACGTTCGCCCGGCTGCAGCTCTTTGCCGGTAACGGCACAGCGGCGCGAATTGGGTTGAATTTGGTAGTCCATGACCGGTCACCCCTCTTCGAGCATGACCCATCTTGCGAATGGGCAGAATCCCACATGATCATCGTATCGTCTTCGCGCTCCATGATGCAAGATCGCAGTCGAATCTTCGCAGCAGGAGGCCGTGGGGAAAGGATCGAGCTTGACGACCGTTATTACTGTTCCGGAAAAAGGAAGTCGAACGAAGGCAACGACGCGACCGAAAGGGCATCCCTGGCAAGCTGGCGAATTCTTACTCCCCTGTCCCGGAGAGCACATGAACTAATCTCACGCAAAGTCGCAAAGGAAGACAAGAATCGATGCAATTCTCTAGCATTTCTTTGCGCCTTGGCGTGAGTAGTATTTGATTCTTTCACATCCTCAGAGTGAGAGGGGGAGAGCTCATCTTTTCTGACACTTCTGCAACGCTTCATCAATCTCGTAGGGCGTGTGATACCCCCAGCCGGTCAGTGTCAGGCGAACCAAGCCCTCGCTATCGACGACAACGAAGCGTGGCGTCTGATCGGCGCCGAAGGTTAGCCGCATCGCGTTGCCATCGAGGATCGGGAACGGCAGGCGCATGTCCTTGTGCTGTTTGCGCGCGATCTCCGCGTCCTGCGTGAGCGCCATCGCCATGATGCCGAGCTTGCCGGTCTGCTTCTCATTCAGGCGCTTGGCATAGGTCATTACCTCTTTGCCGAGCGGCGTGGCGGGATTGTAGAACATGACGATGATCGGCTTTTCTTGCAGATGGCGCAGCGCAACGGTTTTCTCTTCACTCAGGCTGCTGACGGCAAAATCGGGGACGCGATCGCCAATCGCCAGCGTTATGGAAGCGGGCAGGGGCGCATCCTCGATTGTGCCGGGCACCGGGACCTCGCCCTTCTGTGCTTTTTCCAGGACGGCCTTGATATGCACGACAGCCTTGCGATAAGGCGTCGACTGAGTTGCCGGCTGATGGTCGAGATGGTAGGAAACGCGCTGAATCAAACCGTCGATCTGCTGCCGATGGAGCCCCGGCTGCCGCAGGAGTTGCTGCGCGTCGTCATGGAACTTGCTGGCCTTGAGGATTTCCTTCTTGCGATCCTCGAACAAGAGGCCCGGGTATTGCAGTCGGCTGTCGAGCTCGTAGCGGACCACGGTGTGATGAGTCGGCGTATCGCGGGCCGGATCGCGGCGTTCGATGATTCGTTCGACCTTGAGGGCGACCATGAGCTGTGGATGGAGCCAGATGAGATCGCGGCGGCGCCAGGCGGTCTGGTCGGCGCGGGGGGCGTCCCAATCGAGTGATTGCTGTAGGCCAGCGACCTTGATGCAGGTGACGCCGCCAAATCCTTCCGTGCCCACGACCTGCCAGCGATGCGCGGGGGACTTGTCGTCGCCCAAATCCCAGCTTGAGTTGCGGCCCACGCGCAGGTTAGGCGCGGGGACGAGGAAGCCGATTTCGAGGGTCGGGGGGGTCTTGAGCGGAATCTCCAGCAGCTTCTTGGCACCGCTGCGCACGCGGCCTTGCACATCGATGCGCGCCATTTCGAGACGCACAGAGGCCGGGCCGTCCTTCTTGTCGTTCGGCTGGCGAGCCTCCTGCAGGCTCAGGGTGGTCATGATGGCGGCCTGCCAATCCTTGACGCCGGCGTCGAGGATGAGCACGCTGGCGTCGAGGCGGTACTGCCGCTGGTGCTTGACGTTGGGGATCAGCGACTCTTCGGCATACGAGCCGGTGTAGACGAGTTCCAGGCCGGGGGCCAACTGGGGCGTGAGGTGCCATTCGAGGCGGTCTGCCGCCTGGCCGAATGTCAGTGCGCACGACAATAAGTAGATTGACTTAATCATGAATCCTTCGGTCAATCGGCAAGGAACGTCCCTGTCCCGCTGCCTTTGCCAGGGCGCATACTGGCCCTGGCTAGCGGATTATAACAAGGGCATCGGAATTCACAATATCGATATCAGCCGCTTGCGGCATAATTCCATGGTGGTTGGCGGCTGCTAAGCTGCAAGCGGCTTAATCTTCTTGGCCCCGTCCGACAGATTTGCTACAATTCGTCGATTACCTGGATCGTGTGGTTCACCTCCCTTGCGGAGTTAACGGTGTTGACCCTGCTGTTCATACTGCTCGTCGCCGGCGCGGCCCTGACCGTGCTGCTCTGGGGCGGCGCCTACTACTTCCAGGGCTACATCTACACCGAGCCGTCGCCTGGCATTTACTGGCAGGCGCCAGCCGCGGCAGCCATGCTGACGCTCGGGTACACCATCTGGTGCCTGTCGATTACCATGACGCCCGGCGCTACTCCGCAGAACCGGGTCTATGACACCATCATCTATTTCAGTCCAACCGAAGACATGCTCGCCCGCCCGGCTTCGCCAATCTGGGCAATCAAAAAGAGCCCCAGGAAAGGTGAAGAGAAGAAGGACGGCGAAAAGATAAAATACGTCAGTAATCGCGATCCCCAAAGTAAGTTCTACTACCAGGATACGTCGATCCAGCCGAAGGGCTGGCAGGCGCAGGACGTCATCGCCATCGCCATCGAAAAGCCGGACGGGACTACCATGCGCTTCAACCTGGCGACGCGCGAGAAGGGGGACAATGACCACTTCGTCAGCCCCGACGGCTGGACCATTCTCGCCTCGGATACAGACGGTCCGACCGGCCGGCCGACCAGATCCAGCAACACCAGACTCTTCTGGAATCTCTTTTTCAATGTTGGCCATTTCGTCGCCTGGTTCCTTGGCTTGTGGGTGATCCTGCGTTTTCAGTGGTCGCATGCGCTGGGCTTCGCGGTCGTGACGTGGTTGATCTTCACGCTGGCGGTATTGCCGATGATGCTGGGTTACGCCGGCCTTGTCGCCGCGGGCAAGCAAACAATCAAGACAGTGGCGGTGGCGAGTGGGTTGTGGGTCTGCTAAGCCGCAAGCGGCAATCACGGGGAGAGTCCTGATGAAATTATCGCGAATCCTGGCGTTGACGACCTTCGCCGTGTTGATAGGCCTGGCCGGCTTTGCCGCGACGCCGGATGAAGCGATCCTGCAGAAGGCCGCCGCGCCGGTGCAGCCGGCGAACGAGATCATCCAGAGCTTCCCCGCGAACGAGCCGGCGAAGACGGCCTGGAAGGTCCGCTGGGCGACGTCCACTGGCTACGGCTTGACCATCGAGAGCGCCTGGTTCAAACGTGGCCCCAAGGATCACTGGATGCAGGTGCTGGGCGACGCCCGCCTCGCGGAGATGTTCGTTCCCTATCACACCGGCAGTCCGCGTTTCTGGGACGTCTCGTACAACTTCTCGTTGATTTCGCTCAACAAGCACGCGGCCGGGCCTTCCGGGAAACTCCTCGGCGATCCGCCCGTCGTCTGCAAGGAAGTGCGCGATCGCGGCATCCTGTGGGTCGATACCGACACCGGCGTGCGGCGCGGCCAAAAAATGCTCCTGTGGGCGTGCCTCGATGCCGCCAACTATCGCTACCTCATCGAGTACGGCTTCCAGGACGATGGCGTCATCACCTTCCGCGTCGGCTCGACGGGCCGCAACTACTCGACGCGCGAATTCGAAGGCCACATGCACAATGGCCTCTGGCGCGTGAATGTAAACCTCGACGGCGCGGGCAAGAACTCGGTTTACGTCATGGAGCACATCGAAACCAAGGATGACGCCGGCAAGGCCCAGACCGTGATGCGCCCGTTCAACAAGGGGGTCGAAGGCTTCGAGGACTGGCACGCCGACAAGTTCACCATGCTCAACATCGCGCATCAGACGAAGAAGAACTTGCGCAAGATCCCAATCTCCTATGACGTCGTTCCGTTGCGCATGGGCAACGCACGCCACTACGGCGTCGGCGAGGAATGCACGCATCACGATTTCTGGATCACCGTCAATCGCAAGGGAGAATTCGACTATCCGAAAGTGCACGAGTACGTCAAGAATCACGCCAAGATCATGAACGCCGACGTCGTCCTTTGGCACAGTTCCGCTTGCCATCACGACCCACGCTCCGAGGACGGCGAATTTCGCAACGGCACCTTCGTCGGCTCGACGCCGGTCGCGTGGTCGGGGTTCGATTTGCGGCCGCGCAACTTGTTCGATCGGACGCCGCACTTTCCGTATTAAGGTTGCCCCTCTCCCTTTGCAGGAGAGGGGCCGGACTGAAGAGATTCGGCGACGATGGCACGTGCAAGATTTACTCCAGGACCAAAAGGCGAATTTTCTTGAAGGTCAGCCGAGTTTTGATTTCCGCAGGCGCACCATCACCGCCCCAGACGCGCACAAGCGTTATTTTGAGTTCATCTGTGTCTTTGAAGCGATTTTCCTTGCGATGCCTTTCCATGCCGAAACTCAGGTCCGTCACGGCAAGTCGGTTATGCACAGGGCCGAAGAAGAAAACCTCCCCCAAGTAGTAGGGGCTTTTGGCGTCCAGTTTGGCGTCCGCCGGGGCGTTCAAGAAGACTTCGATCCAGGAATCGGCAAATACCATTTTCTTGTGCTTGGGGTCAGGGGAGGCCCCAAAGGTCGCCCCATCCAGAGCCAGGCGGAAAGTAAACTGCGGGATTTCCTTCCTTACCAGCCCGGCAAATTTCTCCTTTTCCTCGGGCTGGATTTTCAAAGTTGCCGTGAATGGTTTTTTCTCAAGGACCACTGGCTTGTCGAATTCCTTTTCGGCAACAGCGCGTTGTTTTTTATCCTTGGTGCTCACGCCCTTCTTCTCCTCCTTTTTCGGGGGGTCTTTGAAAACTTCGGGTCTCAGCATTATGACCGGGCCGCTCAACCAACGCGAGTTGCTGTTGAATGCGCGCCCCTGTTGCCCAGTGTAGCGAAAGAATGCCCCCGGAATTACGGGTGGGGCTTTGCCGTATGAGTAGCCGAGTTTTTTTGTGTCCAACAGATCTTTGACCGCGATTTTCACCTTCTTCTTGTTTTCGTCATAAAACTCGAACTCCTGGTTCATCCAGCCCATTTCAGCGACCGGATTGGCGCGTCCGCCTCCCTGAGCCAACCAGTCTTCCCAGGTCTTGTCGATCATGCAATGGTGGCTCCAAAACGCAGGGTCCTGGGCCGCAGTCTGGGGATTGGTCATGTTGCTAGTTGCTCCAAACTAACCATGAACGTTGTTGTGCGGACTTGACTCCAACATCCCGGGGGCCAGCCCGAAATGCGTCGGCCCTGCAACTTTGCCGCCCCCAAACGTCGTGTCTGCCTTCGCTGCGTCGACAGAAAAAAAAATCTTTCGCATTCATGGCCTTCAGGTAGTCTTGGCTCATCCACGAATCGGTCACTGTTTTTGAGCCATCGTTGACCCCGGCGTCGCGTTTCATGTCGAAAAGTTGGCTCGTGTTATCCCGGAAGAGCGCTGGCAGATTCCTCGATTCGCCCAGGGTCCGGTTCCAGTAGGGGAGCGCAAAGGTTGGATCGCCCGACTGTTTCTGGATTATCTTCTCGAAATACCAAATGTACGCGCGGTGCCAGGGGAGGAAATACCATGAGCTGTGCTGGCATGTATCCCACGTCGTATCCACCGTGCCGTTCATCGCTGCGGCGTGAATGTTCGCTTGGAAGACCCAGTTATGCGGATCGTTGGCCGGCAGTTTTTTCATTACATCAATGGCTTTGAGGTAGCCGTTCACGGTCGAATACTGCCGACAGCGCGTACCAGTTGCGTTCGAGAATGGCCAACACTACGTTATGAATGGGAGTACCGGCAGGAAGCGGCTCAGGTGGTGTCGGGCAGCAGGCTCGGGCTGGGTTGATCGGCAAAGTAG
>SHZY01000144.1 GCA_009692065.1 Gemmataceae bacterium | reverse complement strand
GAATGGGTTCATGATTTGGAGTTCGGCTTATTTGTGGGTCAGCGGGAAATCGTGGATGGTGCAGGGAAGTTAAATGGAAAAGGGATCACTTCAAGCCCTTCTTCGACGTGAGGGGAAAGAGGCACGCGAGCCCGCCGGATGCCGGCTGAGGCGACACTCGATTGGGTCGCTCTCCAGGGTAGATTTCCAGCCAAGGCGGAAGGGAAGGAGGTCATGAAAAGGTTCCCTGTCAGCTTCATTTTTCGTGGGCTCCTTTTTCACGAATCTACCCTTGCACCCGCCGCACCGGAAACGCTCAGAACGGGGTCGGCGACTGGGAGAGGTCACGCGATTGCCTTGAGGCCAATCTCCGCAGCCTCGCGGACGTACCGTTCGTTGTCGGCTTTCCGGGTCGTTCTTAGCTGTTCGTAGATTTGCCTGGCCTCCGGTTTCTTTCCGGCGGCAGCCAGTTTCTCGGCCAGTACCAGGCAGGACTTCGTGAGCTGGATCCGCTGCCACCCTTTGGCCGCTTCAGCCGCCGCGAGCAATGGTTTGGCCGCCGTCGGCAAACCCGCCTTCGATAATCCGGCGGCCGCGGCGAGACGGACTTCTTCATCGGGGTCGCTTAGCGCCGCGGTAAAGGTCGCCTCCGATTTCGCGTCCGCCAGCTTCGCCAGGGCGTCGATGACATTGAGTCGGATCTTCCCGGTGGCCGTGGCGACCGCCGCGCGCAGTGGTGCCGCCGCCCGCTCGCCGCCGATGGCCACCAGGGCCATCGCGGCCGCGTCGGTCGCACCCTCGTCCAAGACCGCCTTGCCGAGCGCGGCACAGGCCTCGTCGCGGCCAGCCCATTGCAATTCCTGGCAGAGGTAACTGCGGTTGTAAGCGCTCAGCTTTTCGTTGCCCAGTTGCGAGGCCAGCGCCTCGCAGGTCTCACGCCGCATCTTCTCGTCGCGGATCACCAGCGGATGGTTGACCACACAATGCAGGGCGAAGTGCGGCTTGCAGTCCGCCTTGCTGCCCGGTTCCGCGAGCATTTCGATCAGGCCGAGGACGTTTTCTTTTCCCCCGGCGGCAATTGCGGCCACCGTCTTTTCGATCGCCTCTTTGAGGCCTTCATTTTTCTGATTGGTGGAATTTGGCAACTGCTCGACGAGCGTTTTTAATTGTTCGGTAATGGCCATAGTGAATGTCTCCTGTTTTGGTTTGAGAGTGGATTGGTGCCGATGGCGGGTTACAGCCGCCAGGGAGCGCGCATCGGCTGGTTGACCAAGCGGTTGGCTTCTTCGTCGCCGATGATCTGCTCGGTGACAGGGTCCATGCGCAGGGTTCGTCCGCAGCGAAACGCCACGTTGGCCAGGTGGAAGATCATGGTCACCTTGTGTGCGCGCTCGGCGTGGCCTCCGGCCCGCTGACGGGTGCGGATGGCTTCCAGAAAGCCGGGTTCGCCTCCCGGGGCGTCTGGCAGGGTGTCGAGTTGTTTGATCTGTTCGGGACTGAGGAGATTCAGCAGGTGCTTCTCCTCACTCTCTGCGGGCTTCGCCGGCTGCTCGTATGGCTTTCCCCATTCCGCGCTTTCAAGAACCATCTTGAAGCCATCGGCAAACTTTATCTCACACCAACCCCACATTCCCGCCGCCTCGGGATGCTGCGGCGGCGCATATGGAACGGCCTCCACGGGGCAGGAAAGGTCTCGACCCGAGGCACAGGCGATCGGCCACAAATGATGCGTCGCCATGTCCCCCAAACCGCCGCCATCGTAATCCCAATAGCCGCGATGCGAGCCGCCGACCCGATGCCCGTTGAGGGGGCGCAGCGGCGCGGGCCCGCAGTACATATCCCAATCCAGACCTTTGCCGGCATTGACGCCGTATTCCATTTGCCCATACCACTGACCGAGCTTGAAGCCACCGCGAATAATTGCGGACCGGTTAAACTTATTGCCCACCAGCCCGTGGTAGAGAATTTTGCGGAGCTTCGACTTTCCTGGGGCCCCCTTGTTTTCGATCTGGAAAATGCGGCCCGTCCTCTTTTCCGCGTCGGCAATCGCGCGTCCCTCGGAGATGAAACGGCAGAGCGGCTTCTCGCAAAGGACATCTTTGCCGGCCTCCATGGCGGCGATCGAGATCAACGCGTGCCAGCCGGGATGTGTGGCGATCGCAACCACATCGATGTCGTCCCGTTCGAGCACCCGGCGAAAATCGGTATAAACCGTCTTGTTGTCGGCCTTGTCCTTGAACTTCACATCACACTCGGCCACCTTCACCGCTTTCTTGCCGAGCAGACCAAACGTGCCGGAACTTCTCCCGCCACAGCCGATGAGCGCCACGCGAATTTGCTCGCTGGGCGGCGTCTGACCTTCACCACCGAGCACATGCCGGGGCACGATCGTAAACGCGGCCGCAGCCGCCGAAACGGCCAGAAAATCACGCCGCGAAACGGCCGACCGAGCTTTTGTCTTTCGATTTTTCATAGGGTTCTCCTTTTGTATTGTGGCAGATTTCATTTTTTCGGTCACGCCAGAATCCCCGGCAGCCGCTCCTTCGAATCGCCAAAGCGGTCGAGTTCCAGCCCGCCCCAGTCCATGAGGTTGAGGAAGAGGCTGCACATGCGGCGATTGGGTTTGTCGAGGTAGTCGAGCACGCGGCCGCCGCGCAGTTTGCCGCCCGCCCCGCCGAGCAGGATCACCGGCAATTGCTTGGCGTCATGGTTGCCGTGGATCATGCTTGAACAGTGCATGATGGTGGTGTTGTCGAGCAGCGTGCCATCGCCTTCCTTCACTTCCGACATCCGCTCGCAGAGGTAGGCGAGCTGCGACGTGAAGAACTGGTTCACCGCTACGAGCTGTTGCGGCTGGGTGTGAGCCATCTGGTGATGCTGATCTTGAGCGCCGACATGCGAGTGCGTGAGGATCGAGCCGTCGTTGCAATATTTGAGTGACGCGATCCGCGTCGAGTCGGTGCGGAAGGCGAGCAGCACAATGTCGTTCATCAGCTTCCAGTAATCCGGGATCTCGGCGGGAATGCCATCGGCCGGCCGCGGGCGATCAGGGGCGGTCAGGCTCGGCTTCCAACCGCCGGCCTCGCGCTCTTTGCCAGCCCGCTTGATGCGACCTTCGATTTCGTGAACGCTGCCGAGATACTCCTCAAACCGCTGCCGGTCGGAGACGGAGAGTCGCTGACGCAGTGACCGAGCGTCTTCGAGCACGGCATCGACGACACGGCGATCGCCACGGTTGGGCTCGGTGCGAAAGAGTTGGTCGAAGGCCAGCGCCGGACGCGTCTCCGTCCAAGTCGGCGACACCGCCGTGCTCCACGAAACGTGCGAGCTGTAAAGCAATGGATGCCCGTCCTGCAGCCCCGGAATCGGCCCTTCGCAGCCGAGCACGAGCGAAGGTAGCCGGGTGCGGTCGCCGACCCGCTGCGCCATCAATTGGTCGAAGCTGACGCCCGTGCGGACCTCGGTCTTCGACATGAGCGCGCCACTGAGCATGTTCCCCGTCTGCATGCAGTGGATGACCCCGTTGTTGGCCTGCTCGTTCCACAGGCCGCGGAGGAAGACCAACCGCTGTTTCCAAGGCTCGAGCGGCTTCAGGCACGGCCCGAGTTCCATGGCGGCTCCCTCGCCCTTGGCCCACCAGTGATTCGAGTGGAAGCCCATGCCGGTGAAAGTGACAAGCGTGCGGGTCGGTGGCTGATTGGCGGCATTACTTCGCGCGCCTGCGGCGAAGGACAGCGATTCGAGCCAGGGCAGAGCCATCGAAACGCCGAGCCCACGCAGCAGTGTGCGTCGCGAGATGGGAGCAGATTTAGTGATCATAGAAAGATTCTCTCGTGGGTAGTTACTTGGTTGAGACGACCGCTGGCCGAATGCACCGAAACTGTTCGCTGCGGACGATGATAAGTAAAGTGTCCGACCAGCGACCGCCGGCGACCATGGTCTTGGTCAGTTCGTCGACCAGCTTCCGGTCGGAAAGCTGCACGGCGCGGCCCAGTGCGTAGCCCGTCAGCTTGCGAGCGAGCGCTCGTAGCAAGTCCTCGCGGCGCGGGCCGGCGAGGTAGTCCCGCAGGCCGACGAATCCATCGATCTCGGTTCCGTCACGCGTGATCGCCTTGGCATCACCGGGCTTCAGATCTTTGGCGGGCCGCAGCCGGCCGAGGGCGTCGAACCCTTCGAGAGTCATTCCGTAGGGATCGATGCGGACGTGGCAGCCGGCACAGTTTGCATCCTTACGATGCTGCTCGGTAATCTCGCGCACGCTGAGCCCGGCGGGCGGAGTCTCCGGTAGCGGTGGCACGCCGGGCGGGGTCTTGGGCAGCCGCTCGCCGAGCACCTGAACCACCCACGCGCCCCGCTTGACGGGACTGGTGCGGGCGGCAGCCGCCGTCTTGGCGAGCACGGCGCCGAAGCCGAGCAACCCACCACGGCCGTAGGCAGAAACCTTTTCGACGCGCCGCCACTGCGGACCGGTCACGCCGGGGATGCCGTAGTGCTTGGCGAGGACGTCGTTGAGGACCGTTGCGTCGGCGGCGATCACGTCGGCGACCGGCCGGTCGTTCAACAGCAAATCTTCAAAGAACCGCACCGGCTCTTCGGCCAGCGCGTCACGCACGGCCGGCGTGAACTCGGGGAAGTGTTTCAGGTTCCGGCCGTGGTTGGCGACGAAGTCCCGCACGCCCAGCCAGCGGGCACCGAACTCCTCGGCCATGCCACGCATCCGGCCGTCTTTCAGCATCCGCCTCAACTGCTGCTCCATGACTGCGGGTTCGTGGAACCGCGCTGCCTTCGCCCGCAGTTCGTCGTCGGGCATCGAGTCCCACAGCAGGAAACTCAATCGCGTCGCCAATTCGTCGCCCGAGACCGGCTGCCAGCGCGGCCCGGGCGCCGGTTGTTCGACTCGGTAGAGGAACCACGGCGACGACAGAACTCTGGCGAGCGCGGCGCGGAACGCCGGATCGTGCTGGATGCCATCGGCGCGGTCAGCGCGGTAGGAAGCAAGAATGGCTTTGCTCTCGTCGGCGGTGAGCGACCGACGCCAGGACCGAGCGGCGAAGGCGAGCAGCGCTTCGAGATGCCCCGGCTCCGGCACAACCTGAGCCGCGCGGAGGTCAGCCTCCTCCTTCGTCACCCGATCCCCGAAGAGCTGGAGATAGAAGAACATGATCCGCGCGCCGTCGTTCGGCTTGCGGTAGTACTGCACGATTTCCTCGAGCATGCGCGGGGTCGCGAACGCTTGCTCGCTGATGAATTGCAGTTCGCTCCACAGGCGGTCGAGTTCCGCTCGGCCCGCCTTGTCGAGCAGGAGCCGACGTAGCGGTTCGTCTTCGCGGTGGTACATGAAGAGGCTCCCTTGGGCGTCTCGCGGGACGATCGGCTCGAAAAGGACCGCCGGCGGAAAGAGCGCGCGAAACTCCGCAGCCGGTCGGGCACGTTCGGCGGCGACTCGCGGGTGGACGATCTGGGCGACTCGCGGGTCGCCCAGCGTCGCTTTGGCGACCGGCTCGGCGAGGTTGCCGCCGCCGCCCGTGGCAGCGATTAGGAATGCTTGAACCGCAGCCTTTTCGGGACCGCCCTCATCGAGGCTCACATCGGCGCGAAGGAACCGCGGCAGCGTGAGCGACTTCAGCAGCGGTGCCGGCAGTTTCCGCAAGTCGATGACCACCTCGGCACCGGCCGCCGTGACTAGCGCGGACTTCGGCACCGGCCGACCTTGCGGATGATGGCCAAACTTGAGGCCGCCCGCTTCGACGGCGGCACGCAATTCTGGGTGCTCCGCCAGGACCAGCGTCGGCCCGTCGCCACCTTCCAACCGCAGCCGATCCCAGACCACGAACGTGTCGGGCTGGACCGGCAAAGCGACCAGCCGGAAGACCGGTTCACGGGCGGCACCCTCGACCCGCTCGCGAGCGACCACGCGGCGCAGTTCCTCCCAGGCGGGAAAGCCGTTGCCGACTGCGATGACGGCATTTTTCTTGTAGTTGTCTTGAAACAATTGGTTCTGCATGGACTTGATCGCCGCGAGGACCGGAGCCGCATCGGTAGTGGCCGCTCGCCACTTTTCTCGCACGGAGTCGAGCGGGTCGGAAGCCAGACCGGCATCCGGCAGATTCGTGGACGCGCTGCCCAGTTCGGCCAGCGCCGGTCCCAAATCAGGAGCCGCGATGTGCGACAGCTCGAACGAGACCCCGTCGAGACCGGCAGGGTGGGCATCGGCGACGCGGCCCGAGACCAACAACTCGCCAGCGATCGGACTCGTCCAGGCAACAGCCACCGGTCGCTTCGGTCCCGGATGCACGAAGAACGATCGTGCGGGCAACGTCGTCCATACTTTGATTGGTTCCGCCGCAGAGTTCACGAAGACCGAGGGTTCGGAACCGAGGCTCCACGATTTCAATTCGGCCCGCTCTGCGTTGCTGTCGCGTCGTTCGGTGAGGAACACCGGAGTTGGTGTCGTTTCCAAAAAGCTCCAGCGAGCCTCGTGCTTGTCCGGCAAGGGGTTTCCCTTCCGCAGATTGGGAACCACATCGGAGACGCTCCAGGTTCGCTTCTCGCCCGCTGTTTCGCGGATCGTCCATTCGACGAGCGTGCTGTCGGCCCCGTGATTGTCGTTCGGAAGCACGGTCAAGAGGAGCAGTTCGCCGCGTTTAACCGACACCTTCTGTTCGAAGGGGACAGAGCCGCCTTCCGCAACCTTGGACTTCGCGAGGACACGGTTCGACGATGCCCACTGGGACTCGATCTTCTGCTTGGCCGATTGGAAAGCCGTCAGCCGCCGTTGTTTCTCGGGGTCCACTGGCGGTAACGGCGCCGCCGACTTGCGGCTGAGCCCCGTCCAAAGCGCGGCCAGGTAAGTCGCATTGAGTTTCTCCTCGGCGGCAACGGCGGCAACGGCAGCGGGGCCGCCGCTGATGAACTTGTCGCGGTGCCGCAGGGTCGCTGCGAGGTGCGTCGCCAGCGGCGGCTCGCCGTTGGGACCCGCGTGACGCGCGTGGAAGCTGCGGAGCGACTTGAGCGTTTCTTCAGTCCAAGTCGGGCGGTCCGGAGAAGGGGAGAATCGAAAACCTTTGGGCAGAAGCACGGCCCGCGCGGCAACGTCGCGAGCGGCCTGGTGGTAACGTTCGACCAGTTCGGGCGTCACCGGCATCGCTTCCCCGACGTTGGCAAATCCCTCGCCGCCGACACTGTCGACAGGAAACTCGCGGACCTGAGTTGGTCGCATGTCCACGCCGGTGAGATCGCGGACCGCGTTGTCGTACTCCGTGTTGCTCAGCCGACGCAGCGTCACCGGCCCAGGGTCGCCGGCCCGCGCGGCTGCTTCCACCTCGAGCGCCGCCCCGATCCATTCGAGAAGCAACTTCCGCTCGACCTCACTCGGCTGCGGCGCCTTCTTCGGCGGCATGTCGCCGTCGCGCAATCGCTCTGCAACATCGACGAGCACCTTGGGCTTCGCGAGGATCATCTGGGCGGTAGCGAAGCTTGTGAGATCGAGATCGTTATCCTTGGGTTTCGTTCCGTGACATTTCCCGCAGGTCTTGACGAGCAGCGGCTGGATCTGTTTGGCAAACGATTGCGCGAGATTATCCGCACCCTCGGCAGACGCAGCGCGGAGCGTGAGACTGGTCAGCAGCGCGGGAATCAGGAATCGGATTGTGGGGTAATCATGCATGCGCCTGGGTCACGCCATGATCTCTGCCAGCGGGCCGGCTTGAGCGGCGGCCGGCATCTTGGAGTCGAGTTCGCCGAACTTCTCGCGCTTGTCTCCCACGGCGTGCAGCAAGGAGAGATAAAAGTTGCGAATGGTCCGGTTCGCCGTTTCCTTTGCTTCTTCCTTATAGGTGGGGAACTGCAAGAACCGGCCCGCGGTCTTTAAACGCCCACCGAGATTGCCGAGCGTCACCAGCGGCCATTCCCCACAGAAGCCGTGGTGCCCCTCGCCCGAATCGCTCATCCAGACGATCAGCGTATTGTCGAGCATCGTGCCGTTGCCTTCTTTCACCGCATCGAGGCGGCGGGCCAGATCAGCGATGCGCTCGGCATGGAAGCGGCGAATCGCAATCGCGAATTTCATGCTGTCGGGTGATTCGGCTGAGTGGCCAATCGCATGGCCATCCTTGGTGACGCCGAGGTCGGTCCAAGTGTGATACGCGCCGATGCCGCCAGCGGCGTCGATCGTCACCACATTGGTGAGCCCGGACGCGAGAGAAGCAGCGGCGATCGCGCATTGCGCCTCGAAGCGTTGCGTCGTCCGTTTGCTATCAAACTTGTTGATCGCGGGCAGATTGGCTCGCAGCCGTTCGCTGTTCTCTTTGATACGGTCCTGGCGGGTACGCATCTGCTCGAAGGTGTCTAGGTAGACATCGAGCTTCTCGCGGTCCATCGACGGCAACTCTTTTTGCACACGTTTGATGTCGGTGCGGCACCAGTCCAGCAGCTTGTTCCGAGCTTGAAACACTTGGCCCGCGTTGCCTTCCGCCACGCTCCCAAACAGCATCCGGAAACCGAGGTCGGGTTGACAGATCATGGAGGTCGGCCGACGGGGGGCACTAGCCGAAACGGTGTTCACGAACGCCGCCTCCGCAGAGGGTGGAACACCAAGCCCGAGCACCGGAATGATGTTCGGTTGGGCCGAGGCGAGTGCGTGATCGATGGTTTGACCGGCAATGCCGCGCCGCCAGTTAAAGCAACCGAGCCCACCATAGCCCTTGCCGTGATCGCCGCCACCGGAGATCTTGTGCGAGAGCTTCTGGATGAGCCCCAGGCGATTCTTGAACGGCGTCAGCGGCTCGATCGCTTCGTGCAATTCCAGGCCGGCGAGCGGCAGGTCGATGAGCCGATCGCTCTTGCCCACCTCGACGCCTTTCGGCTGAACGTGGTAAGGATAAAGGCCGTTGCTCTCCATGAAGAAGATGACCCGCAGCGGCGGTGCTTCGCCCCGGGCCTCGGCCGCCAGGGCATTCAGGAACGGCTGGAGAAAGACGCCCCCCGCACCGAGCGTGATGCCCTTCAGAACCGTGCGGCGGGTAATCTGGTTCGGAGTGACCATGTTCAGCGGATTTGTGATGTTCATTTTAATTGTGACGTTGTTTTTGATGGAACGCTATGTGTGGGAATGGTTCGATAGAGGAAGGATTCCGACGACAGCAGCGAAACGAGCAGCGCCTTGAAGCTGCCGCCGTTTTCTAGGTAGGCCTTCTCCGCTTCTTGCAGGCTGACGGCGTCGCCGGGCGTTTCGTTGCGGCCGAGGTAGTAGCGGAAGACGTGGCGAATGAACACCTGCCGCACGCGGTCGGATTCGGCTAGGCGGCGGAGCATCTCGGGCGCATCGCGCACCGGGCCATCGAGCTTGGGATCACCGCTGTAGAAGATGGAGCCAGTCGTATCGAGGGGCACCTCGCGGTAGATTTTCTGGTTCTTGTCCTTCGCCTGAGCCATTGCTTCAAGGTCATGCACCACTTCACTGCGACGAAGCATGGCGTAGTGGTCGAGGTCTTCGAACGGCAGCCCGAGTTCGTCCATCTTGTGGTGACATTTCCAGCACTCGGCGGCGCGGGTAACCATCTGCCGCTGGCGCAATGTGTGGTGCGGATCGTCGGGGACCATCGCCGCGACGTTGATGGGCAGGTCCGGCACGCGTCCGCCCAACAGATGCTCGCGCACCCAACGGCCGCGGCGGACGATGTCGTTGTGGAAATTCGCCGACCAGGCCACGTTCCAACTCGGCTGCATGAGAATGCCGATGCGCTCGCTGTCGTCGGCAGCATCGGCCGCCTTCGACTTTTTGGCTGAACGGCCTTGAGACCGCGTTCCGAGGTGGTCCAACGCATACGGGCTGAAGGCGCGAAACATCGCCTCGCCGCTGCGGAGACTGTCGGCGCCCGGGCCGAAGAGTTCGTGCGTGGCGAACGACTCGGTCGTCGTCAGCAGTTCCTTCAACACATCTTTGTCCCGCGACAAGATGCGCAGCACCAGCACGTCTGTGTCGTCGACGCTGGCGCGCGGGTTGTAGTGGGTGCCGCGGCGCGTCATGTAATCCGGCAACGGATCTTTGAAGACCTCGGGGGCGCGGTAGTAGTCGAAGTACTCGCGGAAGAATCCCATCACTAGCGGCTTGCTGATTTTCGGATCGTCCAGGATGCGACGCACGCTCGTGGCGACTTCCTCGCGCGTCGTCAGCTTGCCTTCGGCGGCGGCAGACAGCAGCCCAGGATCGCGTTTAGTCGACAACGCCAAGCTGATTGCCATCGCCGTCTCGCGCGGCGAAAGCGAACGGACGCCCGGACGAATCTCAGGGCCCAAGCCGACTTCGAATCGCAATATCGCTTCGGGCGCCATCAGCGGGGCCATCAGAGCCGTCTTGCCGGCAATCGCCTTATCGCCATTGACGGAAGTGGCGTCGTAGAGGGCAACCACGCTCGCCAATTCCTGCTCGCTCGGCTGGCGAGCCAGGGCGGTTTGATATTGGCCACGCAACACCTTTTCCACTTCCTCGCGCGTCGCCTTCACCTGCGGATGGAGCAGCGCCGCGAGAGCGTTATGGCCCTGACGCACGCGCAGGCCCGACTTGAGCGCCTCCTGCTCGGCGGCGGTGGCCGCTTTCGCCCGCGCCTCGTTCGGCCAGAGGTTTTCCTTGGCAAACGCCGGATCTTTCATGTCCACCAGCGCATGCACCCGTGTCTGGGCGCCGACGATCAGTTCGGCGTTCGTCAGTAACAGGCCGGTCGCTCCTTCGTCGGGCGAGTAGAGCGCGGCGAAATCCCTGATGCCCGATTCCTGAATCACGCCGAACGGCTGTTGCAGACCGCTGGTCTGCGAATTGAACTCTCCGGTCCACTTGCTGTAGGCCGACGGCGACAACCGCCAGAGCCGCGGCGGCGGCGGAACGCTCGGCCCGCGCGGCCCGCCGAAGAGGATCGCGTTGGGCAACCGATTGCCGTCAATCGGCTTTTCCTTGACCGGATGGAACGTCACCGGACCTGCGGGCGGTGTGTTGAGCTTCGCTTCGATCCACTTCTGCACTCCAGCGGACTCGGCGGCGCTGGGGCGGGTCTTCTTCGACGGCGGGGGCATGTCGCTCGCCCGGAGCCGCTCAAAAATCGAAGCGAAAGCGACGCGACTCGCGACGTTGTCCTGCGCGATTGCGGCGAGTTCGAAGTCACCCTCCTTATCCCCGTCAGCGTGGCAGTCCGCGCAGTGCGAAGTGAGAAATGCGCGGACAAATTTTTCATCAGCCACGACAGGTTGGTGGACGGGCAGCGCGCGGAATTTAGCAGGAATCACAACTTGAGGATTCGTCATTAACCCTTTGGCCGCCTCTGCAGAAAGGGTTTGCAGGCCAGCCAAGGAGACGACCCCTTTGCGCTGTGCGAGCGACATCGCCGCCGCCTCGTCGAGCGTTTGCGCTCCATCCAGAAACAGCCAGTCCCCCTTGTATGCAGCCAGAGACTGGGCCGCGCCGCGGGAAAGCGTTGTCAGCGCGCCCAGCGAAAGACGTCCCTCATGCTGAGCGAGTGCTGCAGCCGCTTTGTCCGACAAGCTCGTCAGCCCGTTCAGCGACAGTGTGCCGCCGCGATGTTTCGCCAGTGCCGCCGCGACCTCCTCGGTCAGCATCGTCAACCCGTCGAGCGACAGGTTGCCCTGGCGCTGAGCGAGTGCATGAGCTGCAGCGGCAGAAAGTTGCTTCATGGCGGGAAGCGTCCCGTCCCACTTTCGTGACGCCCCGAGTGCGATGGCCGTATTTTCGTTCAGGGAGGGGAGAGCCGGCAGTTCGCCGCTCCACTTGGGCCACGCCGCTAGGATCACGGCGCTGTCGTTGGAGAGTGACGTCAAGCCCCTCAGGTAAACGATGGGCCTGGCGTGTCCCGGAGCCTTGTGTTCTGCGAGCGCCTTGAGCGATTCGTCAGAGATCGTCGTGAGGCCGTTGAGATACAGATCGCCTTCGCGCTGGCAGATGGTCTTCGCTGCAATAGGCGTGAGCGAGGTCAGGCCGTTGAGGTGCAAGCCGCCACGGCTGTCCTTGCCACCGATGGCCAGGGCAATGTCGTCGGAGAGCGACGTGATGCCGTCGAGATTGAGCGAACGATGGAATTGCCCCGGGACGGCGCCGGCGATCGCTTTCGCCGTCTCGACGGTGAGGGAAGTCAGACGTGGCAGGTTGCCGCCCAACTTTCCTCCGAGCGCTTTGGCCGCGTCGTCCGAGATCGTGGTCAGCCCCGGCATCGACAGCCCTCCTTGCCGTTTCGCCAACGCCTGGGCCACCTCGACCGGAATGGTTGTGAACGCGGGCAGATTGCCATGCCAACTATGAGGATGAGCTCCCGCCAGCGCCGCAGCCGCCTCGGGCGCGAGCGATGTCAGGCCATCCAGGACGGTCTGATAGGTCGGACCTCCCCCTTTGCGCCCCGCGAACGCCTTGCCCGACTCGCCGGACAGCGTCGTCAGCCCCTTGAGCATCAACCGTCCGCCGGTGTGTCTCGCCAACGCCCGTGCCGATTCATCGGAAATCGCCGTCAGCCCGTTGAGCGACAACTCGCCGCGATGCCCTGCGAGGGCATTGGCCGCACCGTCCGAAAACTTAGTCAACCCATCCAGATGCAACACGCCCTTGTGTTGCCCGAGCGCCACGGCGGCTTCATCCGAAATCTCCTTCAGCCCGTTGAGGGACAGCCAGCCGTCGTATTTCGCCAGCTCCTTGGCAGCCTCGGGCGAAAGCGCGGTCAGGCCATTGAGCGGCAGCGCGCCGCTCCTGTCCTGCGAGAGCCTCTTCGCGTCTTCGACCGTAATCGTCCTGATGGAGGCGGTCTCCAGCGCGGGGGCAACCGCGGTGACGGCTTGTGGCGCAGTCCACAACAACACCGCAAGAATCGTGCAGACATTCACTCTCATGGCGGCACCGTTTGCGAATCGTTGTGTTTGCATGACTGCAGCAATTTGTTTTCGCGCCCGCCGCACCGGAAAGGGTCAGAACGCGGATGCGCGTCGAGGAGCAAGGGGGCCTGACGTCAACGCCCTGCTTTTATTAATGCTAATCTTTATCGAACGCTTTGCAGGATGGAGGTCACACCAATTCCCGGATGGGTTCGCCGGATGGGAGCAGAAACTGCGGACGGCCCGTGTGGTCGGCGATGGTGGCATTCTGATCGATACCCAAATGGCGATACACGGTCGCCCACAAGTCAGCGGGCGCGAGCGGACGGTCTTGCGGGTACTCGCCTCTGGCATTGGTCGAGCCGACAACCTGGCCGTGCCGCATACCGCCACCTGAAACCAGCACCGACATGGCTCCCGGCCAATGCTCGCGCCCGTAGCGGCGACCCTTGGGACCATTATCTATGCTCACGCGCGGCGATCGCCCGAACTCCCCGGTAACAACGAGCAGCACCTTCTTGGTCAACCCGCGATTATGAAGGTCTTCGATGAGCGCGGTCACGGCCTTGTCGTATATCGGCAGGCGATTGCGCATGTCGATGAAATTATCGTGGTTCACCGCGTGCGTATCCCAATTGTAGAATGTGTTCGGCACATTGGGATTCTCCATCGCTACGGTCACGAAACTGCAACCCGCCTCGACGAGACGCCGAGCCATGAGCGCCCGCTGTCCCCACGAATGCCGGCCGTAACGATCGCGCAGTTTCTCCGGTTCCTTCGATAGATCGAACGCCTCGCGGGCTCGCGCACTGGTCATCACGTTCATCGCCTGCTGGTTGAAGTAGTCCATCGCATTCATGATCCCGCTCGAGTCGAGCTCGCGGCGCATTTGGTCCATGCTCTTGAGCAGGGTTACGCGGTCCTCCAGTCGCTCGGCGAGGTTGGCGTTCAGTGAGACGTTCTTGATTTCAAACTTCGGCCGGGTGGGATCACCATCCACTCCAAAGGGAATATATTTCGGCCCGAGATAAGCGGAACCCATCGCGTAGGTATCCACTCTTTCGCGCCCGCCGTCGGTCGAGGTGATGACGTTCGGCAAACCGATGTCGATGTGCTCGCGCATCTTGGAGACGATGGAAGGAACCGAAGGGGAGTCATTGACCGTCTCTGTCGGGGTCGCAGGTGCGCGCCCGGTCATGAGGTGTTTGCTGCCGCCGCCGTGGTCGGAGAACGTGTGAGTGATGCTGCGGATGAGCGAGTATTTATCGGCGCATTTCGCATGCAATGGCAGCAACTCGCAAACCTCGATGCCGGGAACGTTCGTGCGAATAGGCTGGAACTGCCCACGGTATTCCTCCGGCGCATTGGGCTTCATGTCGTAGGTGTCCATGTGCGGAGGACCACCAGCGAGCCAGATGTAGATGACGGCGGTGTCCGGTGCTCCGCCCGCCTTCTTTTGCGCCGCCTGAAGGCGAAGCACGTCGCCTAAACTGAGCCCGGTCACACCCAGCGTGCCCATCTTGAGGAACCATCGCCGCGACATCGGTCCGGCACAGGGGTTGAGCGGCAGCTTGGTCTTCGTGTTCATTGTGAACTCCTATTTGGGTTTTAAAAAGTTACAAAGATTTGGACAGTATACATTTTAAACTATTCGACTCGAACTCACGCAGTCAACAAATAGATCAAGACCTGGCCGGCGCGGTCGGCGGCGGCGAGGCGGCGGCCGTCCGGCGAAATCGAAATGGCACCGATCCAGACGCCTCGTTCCGCGAACTTGCCAAACTCACACCAGGGACGCGAATCCCACTTGGAAGCTTTTGTTGTCATATCATTTGAGTCTGTTTATTGGATGTTTATTTGTTGTTTTGGGGTCGTGAAGGAATCAAAGAGCCGTAAAAACCCATGCAAAAGCCACGCGCTTTCCAGCGGGTT
>SHZY01000143.1 GCA_009692065.1 Gemmataceae bacterium | reverse complement strand
TGGAATTGGCACTGCCAAGAGCCTGCAAGGCCTCGCTGGCCTTTTTTGGTCTCTCTATTTTGCCACCGAGATGCTTTGGAGTCGAACCTGCGGCCGCCGGTCGCACCGAAGTGAAAATGTTCCGACGACCGACCTTTGGACCGTCGCCGACGCGCTCGACGTGATCGGTGCCGAAATATCGACTTAATCAACGGGCTGCTAATGCCTCTGTTGTTCGATTGGACCGACCCGGTAGAATGGTCGATGAACAGCCGATTCTGAAAAGCGGGTACAGCCGGGGGTGCAACCACGGTTTTGCCAGGCTTCAACGGGCTGACGCAAAGCCTGATGTTTCAGGCACTTGGAGGGGTGGCAGAGCGGCCGATTGCACCGGTCTTGAAAACCGGAGACGCCGTAAGGTGTTCGCGAGTTCGAATCTCGCCCCCTCCGCTGCCTGGAGATGCCAGGAGGTGCCACGAGGTGCCCAACCCCTACCCAAACTAGGGGTTGTGTCGTTTGTGGAGGGCGTGCGGTTCGGGGGGTACGTTGCCAGGAGATGCCAGCAAGTGCCCAGAGGGGGCAGGAGTCTGTGCAACCAGTGTGCAACCAAAATGCTATCCGGCGGTTCGGGTCGTCTTGAGCGAATTACACCCCATGCGTGTCCGTCCGGGGGAGACAAGGGCATTTTTTCACAACGGACTTTGCAACCGGCACGTCGGATCGGTTACCATGGGGGGGAAGTTTTTTCATGCTCCATTTCCGAAGAGTGATACCTTGCCTCTGCCGCCGGAAAAGCTGCTGACACCCGAGGACGAGGAGCTTGCCCGCAAGATGGCGAGCCTCGCCGAGCTTGAGGCTCAACTTGCGGATCAGGAACTGGAACTTGCCACGCTTTTGGCCGATCTGATTCATTTCGAAAAGTGCTACCTGCAATCGGTCGGCCGGCGCTACGCTATTCTCGACGAGTTGAAGGCCAAGATCGCCGAAGCCCGTGCTCGGCAAAATCCCGACAAGCCTGATGCCCACGACCAAGCCCAACAGGCGCGTTCAAAGGCCCAGGAGTCAGCTCGGGCCGTGGGCGACAAAAACGCTGAGCCGCCACCGCCAGATGACACCGGTTACTCGAAGCCCAAGCGGTCCGAGAGCTTGAAAAAGGCGTACCACGAGGCAGTCTGGGCCATGCACCCCGACCGGACCTTGGATTGGAGCCGAGAGGAGCAGGAAAGACGCCATCGCCTCATGGGCGAAGTCAACGAAGCTTACAAGCGAGGCGACGAGGAACGGATTCGAGCGATCCTGCGCGACTGGCATGCTGCCCCCGAAAGCGTGCAAGGCGATGGCCCCGGCGCCGAGCTGGTCCGCGTCATCCGCAAAATTGCCCAGGTGGAAAAGCGGCTCAAGAAAATCGCTGCCGAGATGGATCAACATCGGCAAGGCGAACTATTCAAGCTGAAACAATCGGTCGAGGAAGCCCAGGCGAATGGGCGAGATTTGCTAAAGGATCTGGGCGAAGAACTTGACCGGCAGAGTGCCCAGGCGCGGGATGAACTGAAACAAGCAACGAACAAGGGCACGCCGTGAGCGAGGAAAACAAACCTATCGATGGAAGCATGGTGCCGGCCGGGCGTGGTGATTTGGCGCCTGTTGCGGCCGCGAATTCGCTGGTATTGCGCGGCTTGGCGGACCTAGCACAGGGTCGGTTACTTCAGGTGGAGGAGAAAAATCAGTTGCTGATGGATGAGGCATTGGATTGCTTGCGCCTTGGCATGATCGACGATGCCATCGGACTGTTTGACGAGGTCATTCGGCGCAATTCTGATTATTGGTTGGCTTACCTCTGCCGCGGCGAGGCCTGGTTGCGTAAGGACCGAACTGGCTCGGACACTCAGTATTGCGACAACGCGATCAGGGACTTCAGCGAGGCCATCCGCATTGAGCCGGAAACCACGTATGCTTTCAAGGAACGCGGCATCGCATGGTACCTCAAGAAAGACTACGACAATGCAATTGATGACTTCGACGAGGCTATCCGAAGATTTTCAACCGAAGGGGGCAACGACGTGGAAGCCGAAGTAGCTGACACCTACTCCGGTCGCGGCAAGGCCTGGTTACAAAAGGGGGATTACGGCAAGGCGATCAAGGACTACGATGAGGCCATCCGGTTCAATCCCAAGAAGGCAATTTACTTTTTTATCCGCGGCGAAGCTTGGTTACGTATCCAGGAAAACACTAGAGCCATCGAGGATTTCACCGAGGCGATCCGGCTTGATCCGAAAGATGTCACGTATTACACCCGCCGTAGCAGCGCCTGGTCGATCGAGAAGGACCACGACAAGGCGATCAAGGACTACGACGAGGCGATCCGGCTCGACCCGAGCGATTCCATAACTTTCAATAATCGCGGCTTTGCCTGGGCCGGCAAGAAGGACTACGACAGGGCGATCCAGGACTACGATGAGGCCATACGGCTCGCTCCCAATGATTCGACAGCTTACAATAATCGCGGCCACGCCTGGGCGGCCAAAAACCACCAAGACAACGCAAATAGAGACTTCGACAAAGCTCACCGGCTCGATCGGCGGCGACGAACTCTTCCGGTGCCGAACAGTTTGGAAATCAACATTCCCGGAGAGTTGTCTGTCCTGACACTGGGACGATTCGTTGCCTTGGCACAGACTCCCGGAATCTTAGAGATCAGTTTAACGGCTATTAGCGAGGCTCACGATCGGCTGTCAGCCGAGCGAAAAGAGAGGTACGAGAGGCTCCTCGCTTTGAAGGCGCCCGAGATAATTCTTCAGAATGAGATCCGGATAAGAAGCAGGTACGACGCCTGGAAAGACGTCGGTGATCGCCCCGAGGATTTTGCATACCAATTCAAAGCGAAGGAAGCAAATTTCGATTACTCGGAGTTCGAGAAAGCAGTGGTCAGTCTCTCCGCTCTCACGCAGTTGGAATACCTGGACTTGACCGGGAGCTCGGTCACCGACACCGGGCTTGCGCAGCTTCGCGTCTTGCCAAACTTGCTCGTGTTGCGGTTAGGTAGCTGCCACGGAATCACCGATCATGGACTCGCGCACATCGCTGCTCTGCCTCATCTGGAAGGGCTTGTTCTGGCCGGATGCTTGGTGACCGATCACGGTTTGATCCATCTTTCGCGTTTGAAAAAGCTCGCAGATTTAAGCCTTGCAGGATGCAGCAATATCACCCAGGGCGGCGTCGCGGCGCTGAAGGCGGCTCTACCACGATGCGAGATCAATTGCGCGAAGGAGTAACTTGCCGCAATCTTCTGTCGTGTCGGTCTGATTTGTGGATGCGAACCGCGTAGGCGTACAAAGTGTCTTAGCGATGTAGGTCTTGGCAAAATGATCGTGACCGCCCGCTTTCGGAAGAGGAGTTGTGATGCAAATGTGGATGATCCAAACAGTTGAAACCGAGCTGGAATGGCCGGCACAAGAAACGACGGTTTCCTTCATGGGCCAGACGCTTATCCTCCGCCCGCCAGAGGGAAATTCAGCTGCCGACATTCGGTTACTGTATGAAACCGAGGATTCTCAAGCGATACGCGAAGGGTATGGGACCATTTGCAGATTTCTGTCGGCCTTGTCATGGCGGCACCGTCGCCCAGCGCGAACTCGATTGCATTTCGCGTGCACCGCCCCAATGCGAGGAGGAAAAGGCGGCTTCGGTCCGGCAATGCGTAAGGACTACTTTCTCAGTGACGACCTGCAGTCGCCCTCTGACGCAAAGGCTTGTCTTGCGGTAGCGCTCCACCGTGAAGCCATGAGCGTCAACAGCATACCCTACGAGTTCCTTGGATACTTCAAAATCATCAACGTTCGTTACAGCGGCGGCGAGATCATCATTGGATGGATCAACAAGGCTCTCCCATTATTGAGGGAAAAACGAGCAACCGACCGCATTGCGAAACTTGCTACTTCCACCGCGAACATTGGAGAATACCTATACGGTTCAGGCCGGTGTGCTGTCGCTCACGCTTTCAGTGGCGATGTTGTAAACCCAGATAATCCAGATGACTTGCTCCGCTTGGCCGAGGACATGCCTGTGGCGCGCGCGCTCGCAGAATACCTTATCGAAACGGAAATGGGAATTTGCTGGGAGGGATCTAGGTGAAGGGCTTCCTCGACCCCACCGTCTCCCCCGCAGCCGCTGGCCCTGCCAGATGCGGGGGACGGAGGTTGCGGGTGACGAGCCAATCGCGGAGCCAGCGCGGGAGTAAACGCACGAAGTGGAGGCCCCAGGCTTGGCCGCGTAGGAAGGTGCAGAACGGGTGGCGGTGGATCGCGTCCCGGATGTGGCCCACCTCGGGCAGTTGTGCAACCAAAAAGCTAACCGGCGGTTCCGGTCCTGGGCATTGGCGACGTGACGGGGGGAAGGAAGTTCGGCAGCTTCTCGACGGCGCCGGCCAGATCGTACAGGCGACGGTGGGAGTACCGAGCGGTAAGCGCCGGCGTCGAATGGCCGGCGAGTTCTTGAAGTGTTCGCAAGTCAATGCCGGCTCGCCCGCCCAACGTCAGATAGGAATGGCGCAAAGAATGAAAATCGGCGAAGAGCAGACCATCGGGACTTTCGACGACATAGGGGATGCCTGCTGCGCAAAGATCACCTCGAAGCATTGCGGCAGCCTTGTGATCACTCGCCCACGGTCCACCCCAGATCGGCCGGCCAGCAGGTTTGCCCGCCAGGTATTCACGCATGAGCTGAGCGAGGTCCGACGGAAGCGGTTGCACCTTCGTCTTGTGGTTCTTCGCATGCCGCGCCGCGAGCGTGACGGTCGGCATCTCGTCGGTCAGGTCGAAGTGTTCGGGCGTCAGGCTCGCCAAGGCCGACGCCCGAAAACCGGTTCCACATGCCATCGCATAAAGGTGAAATCGTTCGACGCCGGTCAGGCCGCGGAAGGATATCTCGCTCGTCCGTGCGGACTCCAAGAGACGCTGGATTTCCTCGGCGACAAGCTCGCGACGGTCGTGACGTCGATCGACCGCGGTAGTCTCATTTTCCATGTGCCTGAACGGGCTTTCGCCGATCCGTCGATCTCGCACCAGCCAATTGCCGAAGTTTCGCAGATGGGTCCGGTAATGATTTCGCGTCTGGGCGCCCGTGCCCACGACTTGACGGTCCAACATGGTTTGAACCGTGGCCCGCGCGTACTTCCGAGCTCGGCCTTCCCCGATCGTGGGCAGGGTGTACTTCTTGATCCAACCGCGAAATGCAGGAAGGCTCACGCCGAGCAGCTTCGACGCCTCGAGCGCCGCAAAAGTATCAAGGTCGGGGGGAAGCTCCTGGGCAACAGAACGTGAGGTGCGTGTCGTGGCCAACCACCCGTCCGCCTGGGAGGCACTCAAATCTTCCAGCATTTTCCAGCCGCAGCCATCGATTAGCGCTTGCAGCCTGCCCACCACCAAAGCGACATAAACGGGGCTGTTACCCTTCGCACTGAGGACGATTCGGAATTGTAATAGGTGTTGGACCAACGGTTGTTTGCGATGTGCTTCAAAGGGATCGATCATCCCGTTCTGGCGCATGGTTGAGTCCGCAAGAAGCTTGTTCAGCACCTTCTTGCTGCTGGCCAGATCGGGACAAAGTGGGATCTGCTTCCGTTTTCCGTTCGGTTGCTCCACGAACCCGTAATACTTACGCGATTCGACGACCTCCTTGATCGCGCCGGGCGTGGTCTTCTCACATCGCCGGCGATCCGGCGTGTAGAAGCGCACAAGCTGTTTCTTGAAGGGTTCCGCCATCGAAGTTCACCTCTTTCGCAGTCGTGGGACGAGGAGCTACAAAACCGTGAGTCACACAGTACCTCGACGGGGTCTTGCTTCAAGGCATGTTCAGATAAAACACCTATTTATCTTCGCATGCGTAGCCGCACGTCGCGCATCGCATGATGACGTAGCTGTCGGCTCGATTTAGCGTTTCACGCTCCGTTTCTGCAATGCCGACCACTCATCCCGCCCCGGCAGTCCAAGACGGACCCATTCGCAGATGATTTCGGTTTGAAACCGCACGCACCGGCGCACTACTACGCGGCCCGGTATGTCGCGTGAGGCATCCATACGTCGCAGAGTGCGGACGCCGATGCTGGTAAGCCGGGCCAGTTCGACCATGTCGATCAGCAGCTTGTCGGTGCCGTTTGAGTCCGGTGCTCGGTCGCACATCGGGCCGGTGACGTGGGCGGGGACAAGCCGAACCCCATTGGCCGGATCTCGCGACGAAGCAGCCTCTCGTTCATCTGCAAGTCCAGGACGTTCTCGCGAAGGGTCAGTTTTCACGGGCCCACCTCCTTTCGGCGACGAGTTCGTACAACGCCTTATCCCACGGCGCATCGGCTTTTTGCAACTTCGCGCGCAGTCCCATCGGAATCTTCGTTTTCCTCGCTTCTTCGATGGCCCCTTCCATCGCCTCTTCGATCTTTGCGTTGATCGAAGCGACTGCGATCGCGCGACGGTAGGCGTCTTCGAGCACGCCATCCGCCGGCACGAATTTCTTGAGGTGCTTTGACAACTTCGATACGAGCCATTCCACGAATTGCGGCGACGTGAAGGCATTCAACTCGATGCGCCGATTCGACTTTAGGAAGTCCTGTTCCTCTTTGGTTGCGTAGGTGTCGTCCTGGAAATGCCCGCTAAACTGAAAGCGTTCGTCTTGTAGGGCATACTTTTGGGCGTCTTTCAGTGTCAGGCCCAGGTCGGTGACCTCGATCTTGTTTTTGAATTCGTAAGTCACGCGATCGTTTTCCCGCGCCCAATCCGCCACGGTGGTCAATCGGCTCGCGATCTCAAAACCGGCCTTGTCCATGTCATGCACGATGAGCAAAGGACAACCGCTTCCCACGTAGCAGCATTCGTCGATGAGCCGTCGTGCCGCAACGACGCTTTGGCCTTTATTGCTGATGATGGCGATGTCGAATTTCTCGGCGATGCCAGCTTCTTTGATGATGGGTCCGAAGCCTTCTTTTTCGATGTAGAGCAGCGCCTGATATCGTTGACCGGCCGCCTTCGACGGAAACTCGACCGGCAACTTGGCGTCGATCTTGTAGGGGTCGATGGGTCGCGCGGACTCGCTGAGATATTTGCTGATGTGCAGTGTGCCGCACGGAATCTCCACGACGTGACTGCAATTCGGGATAATCAATGTCCCACGCGGATCGGCGGTGATTTCCCAGCCCTCGGTCAACTCCGGATGCCGGTTGCGGAATTGCACCAGCAACGTGCTGGAGAAGTAATTCCACTTGATTTCCCGCCCCGCCTTCTCCCGGAATTGATCGCGACACGCATAGAACAGTTGGCGCTTACTGACGCTGTAATTTCGGTCGCTCTCTGGATCATGGGATGCGTGCCTATAAGCACCCGGGAAGATCTCAGCCGCAATCTTCGTGAAGTTCACGCGGCCGCTGTAGATGTGCCTTCGCGAATCGCGCGATCGCCGGTTACGTTCTTCCGCCTTGCGTTGTTTCGTCCATTCCTTCACGACCGGCCTGATGACCGCGAAGATATCGTCCTTGTCGATGTTCATGTTAGCCTCCCACAATGAGTGCAGTTTTTCCACGGTCGGTAAACTCCAAGCGCGGATGAACGAGATGAAGCCCGAAGACGATGGGTTCGTAGCCGCCGACGTGAAGTTTGTTCAACTCCGCTTCCAGGCCCTCACCCGAGCTGCCGAAAGACCTGAACGGATTCTTGATTGACGCGGAGAAATTCGCGCCTGCGAAGATGCGCCGGCGCTCCTCGTCCTCGTCTCCGCCATCGTCCAAATACCCAAATGCGCTCTCCAGGCACCACGGGATAAAGCTTGCTTTATCGTCCGCGCCGAAATCGCTTTTTTTTACTTTTTGCTCTGACGTTCGCTTGGCGTATTGGAACGAATCCGGGACGCAGCCAAGGCCATCGACAAAAAAGGCTCGCAGGTGATCCTCGCCGATAACGCCCAGGCGTCGCGAAGCCACCGGCTTGGTGTGCCGCTTCATGGCGCCCAGCAAAACCTCGATGCGGCCCGAATCCAGATGGTCGCCGACGATCAACTCCGACAACTTCATGCGTTTCATGTCGGCGGCGTCCAAGACCATCGTGCGTTTGGCCGACCCGGTTAGACCTTCGAATTCACGAATGAAGTCGGAGACGAGCCGATCTTGACCGGCGTCCCGGTCATGGGTGATGTACGCGCCGAGGAGCCGTTCCAGGTGTTGGCATTCGTACCAGTGAATGGAGGTCGGATCGGACGGCAGCCATTTTTTCCACTTCGGGTTGGTTGCGGTGAAAGTCTTCTTTTCGCCGAACCAATCAAGGTGGAGTGTCAGGTGCGGATTGAACATCGCGAAGCCCATGCACAATTCTCGGAATCGTTGCGCGAACGAGCCGGGGTATGCTTTGCCGTGGACAGTCAGGCCGTCGAATGGCCAACAGATAATGCCTTCTTCCTCATTCGCGGACCACTCCATGCTGATCGAAGTGCCGGACGATAAAGCTTGCTTTATCTTGTTCACGCCCAAACGCGTTTTTTTACTTTTTGGGATGTCCGACACGTCATCATGCACGACGGCGCGTTGGGAAATGGGATCCGCACGAACCGTGATGACATGCCGTTTGCCGTTGGCCTCGACGATCATACGCCCTGCTGGATCGACGACGCGTGGCATGGGAAACAGCGTCATCAGCGCGTTCCCTTGAGCACCGCGGGTTGGCGAAACATATCCCTCTCGGCTGCTTGCTCGGATCGTGAAATCGAGCGCGGCGGCCAGCGTCGATTCGGGGATGCCCGGCCCGTTGTCGGAGATGGTGATACTCGATGCGTCGGCGGCCACGGTGATGACGGGCGTGATAGTGTGCTCTTCGCAAGCGTCCAGGGCGTTGTCGATTAGCTCCTTGACGATGACGAGTGGCCATTCGCTGACCTCGTGCCCAGTCTGTGTGACCAATTCCTTTTCCGAAAAGAAGTCCATCTCGCGGCTCGTCTTAAACGTGGTCCGATTCAGTTTTTTCGTGTTCATGACATTCCCCCCAGAAATCGGTACTCCGCCGCTCGCTTGCTGCCCTTCGGGCCGGCTGGCGTCACTAACTCGATAGTCCCCTCGCTGCACAGCATCTTGATGATGCGCGCCGCGGTGTCGTGACCTACGCCGATCTTGCTGCCGGCCATGCGGCACGCTAGAGGCCATACTCGGCCGGCGCCGTGGTGCTCTTGCAGGCTTCGGCACAGCGAGGTCAGCTTGCCGATGGCGTCGGCGTTCGTCGGTGTCTGTCCTTTGGCGGCGGTGACGATCTCGGCCATCGTCGCCCCGATGGGCCTTTTGACCTTTGCCCATGCTGTGCGGAAGTCGATCCAGGTTATCAGCCACTCTTTTGTGGTGATGATCGCCAAGGCACGGGTGTGCCAGGCACGGACGATGACCTCCAGCGAGTCCATCGTCGCGTCCGGCATGACGCTTTTGAGGCGACGAGCAAGGTCAAATAGGCGGCGGTTCCGCTGGCCGGGTCCATTGGGCAGCGTCGCGCGTATTACGTCGTCTATACTCCCATCGGACACATGCAGTGTGTATGACTGTGTTTGCTTGGGTGGTGCCTGGGTGTGAGTGAGTTTGTCCTTTGAAGACCGGGAGGGATGCTTGAGTTTGCTTGAATCTGCCTGAGTGAGTGTGAGAAGTCCTGCCCGCACGGGATCGAGTACAGGCAATTCACCATCGGGAAGGGGGATCCGCCAGGTGTAGATGGGGCCGTTGGGGTGAGCGCTCGGGGGGAGTAGGCAATAATGGCCTGCGTCGCCACGGTACTCGCCGTATTCAAGATCGTGGAAGCCATCAGGCCCAGCGAAGTAAACGTGATAGCCGCGGCTCGTCTTGACGGTCGGGAGGGTCGCGGCCAGGTCCGGGTGTGCGGCGGCCCAGCGACGATAGGCGTCGGCGTCATCGTAATCACGACATGCCAGGCCACCGGACGCGCTGCCCAGGATGACGGCCAGCCCAGTGATGCCCTTGCGTGCGAACATGCGGCGCAGGGTACGGCCGTCTGCTGGCCGGTCCTGGAACGGCTTCCATAGGCCGGCGGCGCGTTTGCCGATAGTGGGGATGATCGACCATCTACGAGCCGCAAATTTGAGCGCAGCGTCCAGGAGTTCGGCGGGATTGCTAGTGGGGGATGTTTGGGGTAACATTAGAGTGTTCTCCGAGCCGCATCGCGACGCCTGGCAGGGCATTGTCGCGATGCGGTTTCTTCGTAAGGGTTAAATTCCATATTGCTCTTGCGGCGCCTGTTTCGCGCGAACGCTACCGCGTTTGCTTGGTATGGGGACCGGCGGCGCAGTGGGAATGGGTGCGGATGCGGGCAGAGCTGCGAAAAACCTCTCGACGGCCGCCGCGGTGGTTAACCACTTTTTCCCGCGACGTAGGGCCTGAAGTTTGACGCGGGTTCCATCGCCACGAGGCAGACCTTTTTGCACCCAGCGAAAAACGGTACTCGGATTTGCCCTGTGCCGATGCGCCAACTCGACCAGCGAGATGCCGTTGCCGGTGGCGATGTCCGTGATGAGGTCGTTTTCGACGATGACCATAAGAAACCCCTCGACAATGCGATAGAATGCGTGTCTATTCGCTTTGTAGAAGGGCAAGAAAACGCGGGGAGTTTCCCCTTAGTTCCCGCTCGTCCAGCAAACGCGGGAACTTTGGGAAGGCCGCAAAACTTCTTATATGGCGGAATTGCTGTATTCTCCTTTGATTTTCAGGCTTCGCAGGATCTGCCGAATCGTCTGTGGCCGCTGGCCGATGCCACGCTCCTTCATGGTCTTGATGATTGTCTTGACGCTTGCGTGTTCGCCGCGGTGGTCCGTGCCAAGTTCATTGACGAGTTTCAGAACCGCCGCCTCGCGGTCCACATAGGTCTTGCGCAATCCTGGTTGCTTGTAATTGGATTTCCGCAGCAACTCAAACATTTGCTCCATAGCTTCTTTGCCGTCGTCGATCGCCTTCCTCTTCCAAGCGGGCAGCCTTCCGTATTCAGTGTCCGGCAGGCATTCGGGCCACCATAATCCGGCGGCAGTATTGGTATCGAAGTCGCGGTCTAAGAGTTCCATGCACTGGTGGCCGGCATCAAGAATTGCATTACCATTGATTCCATGGCCGTCGGCGTACGTGATCAATGCCAGAATCGCCGCGTCATGCGCCGTCCAGAGCGATTCACGCGTGACCTTTGATTGTCTTCGGTGCACCGGGAGAATGTGTTTGTTCCGGATGCAATCATATCCGCCGCATTCGATAGCCTTGAGCAATTCCGGGATCGCTCGCCACAACGTCCAGGCATCGCTTAGGTCCTCCCTGCTTAGCTGCGGGTTCGCGGACTGGACGATTGTGCTGCTGCCGTCGGCCTCGCGCCATGGTTTTTCGGTGACGAGCAGCCGCGCGGAAAACGCGGCATAGAACTGGATCAGGTCGTCGGTCGCGTTGCGAATTTCCGCATTCGCCCGCGCTGATGGGGCATAAGACTTCGCCATTTTTTCACCTATGGTTGATCGGGCCGACAAAGGCAGCCGCGGCCATAGGTGAGAACCGCGGCCTGCCTTCGCCGTTCAGCCGGTAATTACTCGGCTGCCCGATGGATTGATTCTATCCGGTACGTTTGGCTAACTCGGCCGGAGCTCACACGTCGATGCCGGCGCGGCGGCCGGGATGATGGTCCCGAACGTCAAGTCATCAAAATGAGGAAGCGTGACGCCGTGGCGCTCCGGCCCATACGACGGGGCCTCGCTTTCCATCCCCAACATCGCTTTGCCGGGGCGGATGACGTTTGTTCGGGGGACGGGAAATCCGACGCACACTCTCTGGGCTAAGAATCCATTGCGTTCGAGCGGTGCACTCGTAACCAGCGTTTGACATTTCAGGGGATTCGCTTACTATGGAGGCAGCTGACAGAAATAGGTATTCAAGCCGAACACAACTCAAGTAGTACCTTCCAGCGTTTGGAAGTGCGGCTCAAGACCCCGGATTTGTGGAGCATTCACAAATTCGAACGAGGTTGAGCGCATGCCCAAACGAACCTCCATCTTGACCAATAGCACCGCCAAGCGAAATGGCCGCGTAACGTCGTCATCAATGGCCTCGACGGTTGGGCAACTCGCGCCCGTTGCGATGGCGATGCGAGGCGCTCTGAAACCATTCGGTTCGATTTGGCGGCCCCGCGCATGGCGCAGCCCGCCCACCGGCTGGCCCAATTGGGGAAATGACGGCCACGTGTGGGCCACAAATGAGGCGTACGCAAGCCAGGAATTCAGTAGGTACTTCCAGGACTAAGAAATTTTTCTGATTGCGTACGCGAGGAGGCCCGCTTCATGGCAGAGTTTGTTTTGCTTGTCCGACTTGTCCGATTTTTACGGAACCTATTTATCCATAGCAGGTTACGTCATGACGACCGTTGTCCGACCTCTGTCCGGATTTACGGAAACTGTTTCACCATAGGCGATTACGTCATGAGTATTGCTGTCCACCCCTTGTCCGATTTGTCCTGTATTTAACGAAACATGTTTCTCCATAGGAGGTTACACCGTGAAGATTGAACAACTCGCCTTGTCCCAGATCAAACCCTATCCCGGCAATCCACGCATCAACGACGACGCCGTGGACGCCTTGATTGCATCGATTCGCGAGTTTGGGTTCCGTGTGCCGCTGGTACTGGATGCCGACCGCGTAATCGTCTGCGGCCACACACGGTACAAGGCTGCGATGAAGATGGGCCTTGAAACCGTGCCGGTCCATATCGCCGCCGATTTGACGCCCGAGCAGGTGCAGGCGTATAGGATCGCCGACAACAAAACCGCCGAGGCGTCCGAGTGGGATTATGAGCTGCTGCCGATCGAGTTGGAAGCGCTCAAGGCCCAGTTTTACGACCTGAGCCTGCTCGGTTTCGACGCGGACGAGTTAGCCTCGCTCCTCGATCCCGGTGCGCAGGCCGGCTTGTGCGATCCCGACGACGTCCCAGCGCCGCCGGACGCTGCGATCACCCAGCCCGGCGACCTGTGGCTCCTTGGTGACCACCGTCTTATTTGCGCCGACAGTAGCAAACCCGAAGACCTGGACCGCCTTCTCGATGGCCAACCGATCCACCTGGTCAACACCGACCCGCCTTACAACGTGAAGGTTGAGCCGCGCAGCAACAACGCCATCGCAGCGGGGCTATCGTCGTTCCCCTCCGGTGCGAAGCCGTATTACCACGGGTTCGACCTGGCCCGCGACGCCCAGAAGGGCAAGGCGACGCACAAAAAGCTCAGGGCGAAAGATCGGCCACTCGCAAACGATTTTGTCAGCGACGAGGAATTCGAACGACTGCTGCAAGCCTGGTTTGGCAACTTGACGCGCGTGCTGCTCCCAGGCCGCGGTTTCTACATCTGGGGCGGCTACGCGAACATCGCCAACTACCCCGCCGTCTTGAAGGCCCACGAACTGTACATGAGCCAAACGATCATCTGGGACAAGCAGCATCCGGTCTTGACCCGCAAAGATTACATGGGAGCCCATGAATGGTGCTTCTATGGCTGGAAGCTCGGGGCCGCCCACCAGTTCTTCGGTCCCAACAACGCCACCGACCTGTGGCACATCAAGAAGATCAATCCGCAATCGATGATCCATCTGACCGAGAAGCCGGTCGAGTTAGCCGTGCGTGCGATGCAGTATTCGTCCAGAGTCGGTGAGAACATTCTGGACTTGTTTGGGGGCTCGGGCAGCACGCTGATCGCTGCACAACAGATCGGGCGTCGAGCGTTTTTGATGGAAGTCGATCCGTTGTACTGCGATGTCATATGCCAGCGGTTTGAGAAATTCACTGGCCTGAAAGCGGAACGAGTCAGTTCCGTGCCCGCGGAGGCCAGGGCATGATCTACCTCGCGTCGCCGTATTCGCATCCCGATCCGGCCGTCCGCGCTCAGCGCTTTCGAGAAGCATGTCGTGCGGCCGCGGCGCTGGTTCAGGCCGGCCGCGTCGTCTTCGCGCCGGTGGTTCACAGTCATCCGTTGGTCGAATTCGGCGTGCCGACGGATTGGGCGTTTTGGCAACAGACCGACCAACGCTTCCTGGAGCAATGCGACGAGGTTGTGATCCTGATGCTGGACGGGTGGCGGGAGAGCGTGGGCGTGGAGGCCGAGATCGAAATCGCGCGGGCGTTTGGCAAGCCTACGCGGTTCTTGGAGCCATCACTTGGGGATACGCCAGGAACGCCCACGTTGGCGCACGTGGCGACGGAGGTAGCGAGGTAACGAACGACGCCACCAACCGGCAGAGGCCCAACGTGGTGGCCTCGTGGGCGAACGGACGGCGAATCGGGCGACGCCTTGGGGGTGGAACTTCCAAGCCTCCGTTCGGATGACGTTCTCCAGTTTTTTCGGAGGCGGACGCATGGCCGACGACCGTGACGGAACGCCCCCTGGCGGACTGAATCCGAATGCTTTGACGCCGGCGGACGCGGCACGCCTGCTTTCAAAGGCCGGCGGCAAGACGGTGCTGGCGGACTTGATCGAAGCGGACCTCGCCGACGGCGCACCGACCAACGCCGATGGCACGATCAACTTGGTTCACTACGCGGCGTGGTTGGTCCAGGGGATGGCGCGTGGCGATTGATCCTCGGAAACTGCGGCCAAGTGAACTGTGCCGCTTGTTGAATTCAACGCCCATGGCCGAGGTCATCAACGAGCGCCAGCTTCATCGCCATCGCACACGCGCGGGCCTGAACATCGGGGATGGTAGCACCATCGATCTGCTACGCTACGTTGCCTGGCTCGTCCTCATTCGTCATGCGCCGGCGCCGGAGCCAGAAGGCGATCCTTATGAGGTATTGAAGGAACGTGCTCGCGCCCGCAACCTCGCGTTATCCCAGGCTGGTCGAGACATCGGTGAATTGCCGGCGGTCGTCAATCCGGAGCGCAAAGCACGCGCGGCTGACGACTTTCGCTTCTTCTGCGAGGCGTATTTCCCGACCGCTTTCTACCTTCCGTGGTCGCCTGATCATTTCAAAGTCATCGCCAAGATCGAGCGCGCCGTTCGCAGTGGCGGCCTGTTTGCCCACGCTATGCCGCGAGGCTCAGGCAAGAGCACGTTGACCACCGCGGCCGCCGTGTGGGCCATGCTGTTCGGCTGGTCCCCCTTCGTTTCGCTTATCGCTGCCTCCGCAGACCGTGCACGCAGCCTTCTCGACAACATCAAAACATGGTTCGAAACCAACCAACTTCTCCTCGACGATTTCCCTGAGGCAATCTTTCCGATCCGCAAGCTCGGCCGCATCACCAACCGCCAGCAAGGCCAGACC
>SHZY01000142.1 GCA_009692065.1 Gemmataceae bacterium | reverse complement strand
GTTTCGTCGAAGGCCTCAACAACAAGATCCGCAAGATCCAGGGCCGGGCCTACGGCTACCGTGACGAGGAGTACTTCCGACTGAAAATCCTGACCTGCATGCTCGAAAAACTGTGAAATTTACCCACTAAAAAACGCGATGATCCAAAATGGATTCAATTGCCCAAAGATTATCAGATCGATGGCTCGCTTCAGGACACGACGCAACAGGAATTCATTTGGAGTAGAACTGACCAGGCTTCCCTGGCGAGCGGATCCACCTTCTGCCGCGCCAGTCTAATCGGTCCGAGGCTTCGTCGCAAGAAAAAAACCTGAACGGTCAATTTCACAAAACCGTTCACGCCTCAAAACGCCCGACGCTGCGCACGGGTTGCGTTCCACTGGGGGCCAGAGAAGGCGTAGGGTTAGAATAATACGAAATTACAAGTAGTATTATTCGCCTCCCGCCTCCGCCTTCGTTTCCACCCGCTCCCCCGGATCAATCCACGCCCAGCAGATAGCCCCCAGGACGCAGAAGACGCCGGCGAGGGCGAGGGCGGGTTTCCAGCCGAGCAGTTCGCTGATGATCGGGGTGAGGGCGGGGGCGATCAGGCCGCCGGCGTTGCCTCCGGTGTTGAGGATGCCGGCGGCCAGGCCGCCGCGCGTGCCGCCGATCTCGACGGCTAGGGTCCAGAACGCGCCTTCGCTGGTGCCGGCAGAGGCCATGGCGAGGGCGAAGCAAATCAACGTCATCATCGGCGTCTCGGTGAAGAGCCCCAAGATCAGGAAGACCGCGGCCAGTGTCAAGCCGATGACCGGCACGAGGGCCAGGATGCGCCGGTGCCGAAAGCGTGTCCGCGTCCAATCGGTGAGCCAGCCTCCCGCGACCATGCCCAATCCCATCGCCAGCGTCAAGAGGGTCGCGTACAGCCGGCCATCCTCCTTGCTCATCCGGCGAACATCCTCGAAGTAGAATTGCGCCCAGTAAAAGAACAGATACTGAAAATAACCTAGCAGGGCGTAGCTCAGCGTGAGAAAGATCAGGCTGCGATTGAGGAGCAAGTTGCGGCCCGACCGAGTGCCGCGGGTGATATCGGGGATGGTTTCGTCCTCGTCCAGCGTGGCCGGGTCAGTTGCGTGCTGGATGCCCAGCGCGCCGCCGGGGCCTGGACCAGGTTTGACGGCGGTGTCGGCATCGACCACGGGGGCGGGCTGAGGCACGGTGGCTTGCGATGTTGACCCCTGGGACGCTTTCGCAACCAACAAAGGTGGGAAATTCCTGGCGAAGTAGGCCCAGACCAGCGTGAGCATGAGCGTGGCGCCGCCGACAATGATCGAAGCGCCGGTCCAGCCGTAGCGATCCATTAGCGCGCCGAATACCAGATAGGTCGCGGAGATACCCATGAGGGCGGCGAAGTTTGTCAGACCGTTGACGAGACTGCGCTGCCCGTCAGGAATCCAGTCGCCGACGAGCCGGGCTGAGCCGGGATGGATTGGCGCGTTGGTGATGCCCATCAAGCTGCGAATTACGAGCAAGCTGAGGAAGAGCGAGGCACCAGTCCAGAGGTAACCCGCGATGCCGGTCAAGGTAACGAACACTGCGGCGCCGCCTCCGACCGCGCACAAGGACAAGCGCGGGCCAAAGCGATCGATGAACAGTCCGCCGGGCGACATCGCCAGGGTGTAGAAGAGAAGGAAGGCCGTGTAGACCAGGCCCATTTCGGTCTTGCTGATGCCTTTGTGCGGGATGATCGCCTCGGCGCCGGCGACCGAGATGCTGATGCGATTGAAATGAGCCGCGGCGACCATCATCAGCATGAGAGCGACCAGGCGCCAGCGCGGACCGGCGGCAGAGTCGGTCGCGGAGATGGTGTGAGAATCGCTCAAAAGTGGCCGCCTGGCAAAATCGCGGTACGGGCAATCAACGCCGGATCGCGCCTTGGTCCAAATTCCTAACCACAGAGACACAGTGACACAGAGAAAACCAAGCAGAGTTTGGGGCCGCGATGGAATTTCCTCCCCAAGGATTTAGAAATAGCGCCTTTGACCTGTCCCTCTCTTCTCTGTGTCACTGTGTCTCTGTGGTTAGTCCTCTTGGAGATCTATCAGAATCGCCGGAAGACCTTGGCTTTGGGAGTGAAGGCCGTCTCGCGTTCCAGCGGGAAGATCGGGCGGCGGCAGCGCGTATGGCCCAGCCTCGGCAGGTTGGCGCTCGTCGAGCCGGGGGCGTCCACGTTGATCAGGCGGCCGCACCAGTCCGCGTACATGTGCGGCTGGCAGTGCGGCGACTTGACGACTACGAGGTCAAAGTGCCGCGGGTCCTGGCCGTGTGCGTAGAAGAGTGAACGATCATATAGATGCACCGGCCGGCTCGTGACCACCAGCATGACGTTGCTGGATTGCAGCACCGCGGTACGGCCGCCGTACCATTCCTGGCCAAACGATTCGCTGCGGAATCGGCCATCCGACAGCATGCGCACTTGAGCGGTGATCGGCAGCGGCTCAAAGCTTTTCTTATCGAACGCGCCGCCGACGGTGGCATGCACGGTGCCGTCGATGCCCGCGGCAAACGCTGCACTCGCGGCGCCCGGATCGACGATTGGAACCAGCGCCTTGCCGAGGTAGCCCACTTCGAGGAGCTTGCGCAGGATGGCGTTGCTGTCGCCGGACGCGCCGGAGCTGGTTGCGTCGGCGGCGTCCATCAGGATGACGGTGCCCTTCGTCTGTTTCGAAATCTGCACCGCCTCGTCGAGACCGGTCAGACGCGATTGCATGCGTGCGCGTTGTTCCCAGAATTCAGTGGCGAGCCGGCTGGCTTCGCGCTCGGCGCGGGCGGGATCGTTATCGGTGACGACGACGGCGTTGCAGCCCAGCTCCGGCACGTCGGTGAACGGGTTGCCGATGAACATGCCGGCCGAGAGTCCGCCGGGGCTCTGCTCAATGGCGGCGGCATCACGGATGAACTGCCCGTAGACGCCGGTGCGCGTGATCAGCTCGTCACCGCGGACCAGGGCGGGAATGAAGACTCGCGCGGTGACCGGCTTTACCTCGCCCGCCAGGATACGCAACAGCAAGCGCGCCGACCGCTGACCGGTCTCGAAGAAATCAACGTGCGGGTAGGTGTGATAGAGTACGATCGCGTCGGTGTGTTCCAACATACGGTCGGTAAGAATGCCGTGAAGATCGAAGGAGGCAACGAGCGGGATCTTGTTGCCGACGATCTTGCGTGCCTCGGCCAAGAGGTAGCCTTCAGGGTCGGATTCATTGTCGGCGGCCATGGCGCCGTGCAGTGCGCAGTAGACAGCATCGGCGGCGGGGGCCTTACGCAGGGCATCGAGGAATTCGCCGGCGAGGCGGTCGAAATCTGCCGCCGCGATGGTGCCGCCGGAGGTGATGCCGCGCGCTGCGTAGGTGGGAACGGACTCGACGTTCGCGCTATCGAATACTTGCAGAGCGCCGCCGACTTCGCTGCCGACGCCGCGGTGGTAGGCGGCCATCGGCGCACCTGTCATCACGGCGAAGTCGGTGTAGCGCGTGGGCACGGGGTTGAAAGAGCAGATTTCGTGGATGCATTCCACAATGAGGATGCGTTTCATCGACTCCTCCGCGGTGGAAGCCCAGGGACGGCCGTCCCTGGGCTTTGCGATGAATGTGGACTACTTGCCGACGAGTGCGCAAAACCAGATGCGGGCGATGCCGTGCATGGTTGACTTGAATTTCTTTTTCACTTTGCCGCGGAAGATGTCAAGCGTCTTGGGGGAGATGCCGAGTTCCTTGGCGATGTCTGCCTGCGTCATGCCCATGGCGATGCGTTCGGCGGTCTGGCGTTCGCGGGGCGTCAGGCTCTTCACCATCGCCTGGGCTTCGGCAGGGTCCAGGTTGAACGCGTTGTTGTAGCCGTTTTTTTTCTTGGCCATGGTCTGTTCCTTTTCGTGACGATATCCCGGGTGTCTATCTCAAGCGGCCCATGCCGGGTGCGGTATACGATGATGCACTTTCGGAACTTATTATTATAAGAATGGATGCCGCGGCGGCAGGGGGACGCCAACAAGAAAATGTGACGACGGAAATTGTTTAGCCGCTCCTCTTCGAGGAGCGGCTAGACGAATCGGTCGTTAGCTGCAGCCGCTGGATGCCCCGCAGGTATCGCACTTGCAGCAAGCGCCGGAACGGATGAGCGTGAGCTGGCCGCACTCGGAGCAGGGGTCGCCTTCGTAGCCCTTCATGCGCGCGACGCGGATCTTGTCGGCGAGAACAGCCACGCCGCCGCCGTTGTCCTTGCCGTGGCCATTGCCCCCGTTGGCGTTGCCATGCCCGTTGCCTGGCAGCGGCTTGAGATGTTCGGTCCGCGGCGTCACGAAGGCTTTCGCGATCACCTTCGCCTCTGGCGGTTTCGCGGGCTTTCCTTCCTCCTCGAATTCCTCCGGGGCGTCGTCCTCCTCGCCGCGGCCCATGGCGTCGCCGCGCAGATCCTCCGGCGAAACGTGGGCCAGGTCGTGCCGGCCAAGATACGTGATCGCCAGCTCGCGGAAGATGTAATCGATGATCGAGGTCGTCATCTTGATGTGCGGGTTACCGGAGACGACGCCGTTCGGCTCGAAGCGAGTGAAAAGAAACGCGTCGATGAACTCGTCCAGCGGCACACCGTGTTGCAAGCCGAGTGAGATGGCGATGGCGAAGCAGTTGGTCATGCTGCGGAAGGCGGCGCCTTCCTTGTGCATGTCGATGAAGATTTCACCCAGCGTACCGTCGGAGTATTCGCCGGTGCGCAGGTAAATCTTGTGATTGCCGATGCGAGACTTCTGCGTGTAGCCGGCGCGGCGATCGGGAAGGCGGCGACGGCGGGCGATGTAGCGATGCACAATTCGCTCGGCGATCTGTATCGGCTCGGCCTTGGCCTCCTCGATGACGATCGGTTCGGCATCGGCGTCGGCCACGGTATTGAGCGGTTGGCTCAGCTTCGAGCCGTCACGATAGAGCGCATTCGCCTTCAACATCAACTGCCAGCTCAGCTTGTATGCGATCTTCACGTCTTCGACGGTTGCCGAGTGGGGCATGTTGATCGTCTTGGAGATGGCGCCGGAGATGAACGGCTGCGCCGCCGCCATCATGCGGATATGCGACTCGGCCGCCAGGAACCGCTGGCCGATCTTGCCGCAACGGTTGGCGCAATCGAAGACCGGGTAGTGCTCGCGTTTCAGGTGCGGCGAGTTTTCGATGGTCATGGTGCCGCACACGAAGTTGTTGCCGTCGGCCACTTGTTGCTTGGTGAAGCCGAGTGCTTCGAGCAGGTTGAAGCCGAAGGCGGAGTATTGCTCTTCCTTCAGGCCGATGGTCTTGAGGAAATCATCGCCGACGGTCCAGCGGTTGAAAACGAAGTTGAGATCGAAGGCACCCGGCAGTTGGCCTTCAACGCGATGGAGGACGTCGTCGGTGAAACCTTTCGCTTTGAGGCTGGCACGGTTGATGAACGGACAGCTTTCGAGTGACCCGGTCCCCTTGCAATACTTGACGATCTCTTCGATCTGCCGGACCGAATAGCCGAGGCGATGCAGCGCGGGCGGAATCGAGGCGTTGATGATCTTGAAGTAACCGCCGCCGGCGAGTTTTTTGAACTTGACGAGCGCGAAATCGGGTTCGACGCCGGTGGTGTCGCAGTCCATGATCAGGGCGATCGTGCCGGTCGGGGCGATACAGGTGACCTGGGCGTTGCGATAGCCGTTCTTCTCGCCGAGTTGCACCATCAAATCCGATTCTTCGCGGGCTGCGTGCAGGAGGTAATCCGGGCAATAGCGTTCGTCGATGGCGACCGGGTGGATCGTCAGCCCTTCGTACTCGTTGCCCGGCGCGTTGTAAGCCGCCCGGCGATGGTTGCGGACGACGCGCAGCATGGCGTCCTTGTTGGCATCATAACGTGCAAACGGCCCGATCTCCGCGGCGATCTCCGCCGACATCGCATAGGAGGCCGCGTGCATGAGCGAGGTCAGCGCACCGCACTGCGCCCGGCCTTCGTGCGAATCGTACGGAATGCCCTGAACCATCAAGAGCGTGCCAAGGTTGGCGTAGCCGAGGCCTAGCGTGCGGAAGTCGAACGATTTCTGCGCCACCGATTGACTGGGGAACTGGGCCATGTACACGGAGATTTCGAGGATCAGTGTCCACACGCGCGACGCATGGCGGAACGATTCGACATCGAAGCGTTGCGTGGTCAAGTCGAAGAACTTGAGCATGTTGATCGACGCGAGGTTGCAAGCGGTGTCGTCGAGGAACATGTATTCGGAGCACGGGTTGGATGCGTTGATGCGTCCGTCGGCGGGGCAGGTGTGCCACTCGTTGATCGTGGTGTCGAACTGCAAGCCCGGATCGGCGCACGCCCAAGCGGCGTAGGTGATCTCGTCCCACAGGTCGCGGGCCTTCATCGTCTTGCACGGCTTCGGCTCGCGGCCTTCCTTGCGTGCCTTTTCCTTCTCGGTGCGCCAGTAGAGGTGCCATGGGCCGTCCTCCTCGACCGATTCCATGAAGCCGCTGGTGACGCGCACGGAGTTGTTGCTGTTCTGTCCGGAGACCGACAGGTAGGCTTTCGAGTTCCAGTCGGTGTCGTATTCCTCGATGCGGACTTCGGTGAAGCCTTGCTTGGCGAGCTGGATCATACGCTCGCAGTAGTTGGATGGAATCAGATCGACCTGCGCCTCATGGATGGCGCGGCGCAGATTGGTGTTGAGCTTGCGGTCGTAGCGTTCCTCCGGCTTATCCCAAGTCTGGCAGGCCTTGAGGATGCCGTTGAGATGGCGGTTGAGCAGCTTGGAGCCGGTCACCATGGCGGCGACCTTTTGTTCCTCGATGACCTTCCAGTTGACGAACTCCTCGATGTCGGGATGGTCGAGGTCGAGGACGACCATCTTGGCAGCGCGACGGGTGGTGCCGCCGGACTTGATGGCGCCAGCGGCGCGATCGCCGATCTTGAGGAAGCTCATGAGGCCCGACGACTTGCCGCCGCCGGAGAGGGGTTCGCCCTCGCCGCGCAGGTTCGAGAAGTTGGAACCGGTACCGGAGCCGTACTTGAAGATGCGGGCTTCGCGGACCCACAGGTCCATGATGCCGCCTTCGTTGACGAGATCGTCGTTGATCGACTGGATGAAGCAGGCGTGCGGTTGCGGGCGTTCGTAGGCGCTAGTAGCGCGGGTCATGGCGCCGTTGGACGGATCGACGAAGTGATGACCTTGCGGCGGGCCGTCGATGCCGTAACCCCAGTGGAGCCCGGTGTTGAACCATTGCGGGCTGTTCGGGGCAGCCATCTGCATGGCGAGCATGTAGCACGATTCATCGAAGAAGGCGACGGCGTCCGCCTCGGTGGTGAAGTAGCCGCCTTTCCAGCCCCAGTAGGTCCAGCAGCCAGCGAGGCGGCGGAACACCTGGCGGGCGTCCGTCTCCGCACCCATCTTGGCACCGGGCGCAGCCTTGCCGCGCTGCACCCAAACTGGGACGCCCGGCTCCGCGACCTTATCGAGGGTCAATGGCACGCCGGCTTTGCGGAAGTACTTTTGCGCAAGAATATCGACGGCGACCTGCGACCAGGTCTCCGGAGCCTGCACGTTTTTCATCTCAAAAACGATGGATCCATCGGGATTGACGATGCGCGAGTCGCGTGGCGAGAACTTGATGGACGCGAATGGATCCTGCCCTGGGGCGGTAAAGCGACGAGGAATTTGCATGGTATCGTACCTTAGGGTCTTAAAAATAGCCAACTTCCTTGATGACCTTCGCTGTATGTCTGTCCAACAAAGGCTGGATACTGTTCACCCTAACAGATATTTCCTTAGGAAGCAAATGTATAGTGATCCGGTCGATTGACCTTTTTACGTGATGACAATGAGTTTAGCCATCTTGCGGGCTGGGTCAACCAGCCAAGAGATACCGCCTAGGCCGGTTTGGCGCGGCGGATTTTCTTTTTGAATCCGAAGGACTTCTTACGCGTTCGTGTAAACACTGAAAGAACAGGAAGAAGATTCGATGTCGAAATAAGGACTGTCAGTCCCAATTCACGGCCAAAAAAAAATCCGCAGCCATTTCTCCGCGACCAGCTGAAGCGGCCTCAAACGCGCAGACTACTTCCGCACAAAATGAAAAGCGTGTCAAGAGAACAATTACCTACGTATTTTACATGTTCGAGTTATTCTCTATAGCTGCGAAGTAAGCTGGGAAAGATGGACAAGTCGGCGTGTCGTCGGCCGCACCTGCCCTTGTTTTTCCGACGCAGATTCGGCACGTTAGTGCAGCCTGTCGCACCGGTTGCGGCGAATGCGGTAAATGAACTTGAAGGGAGCTCTGGATGTTGCGTGAGGTCTGGCAGTTGCGCCATTTCTGGCTCGCGCTGGCGAAGCACGACATCAAGGACCGCTATCGCCGGTCGGTGCTGGGCATCGGCTGGTCGCTGATCAAACCCGCGGTGATGACGCTCATCTTGACGGTTGTCTTTACCAGCGTGTTCGACGTGTCGGTGCGCGAATATGCGATTTTTCTCTTCCTTGGCATCCTCACCTGGCAGTTCCTCACCGAGTCGATTTTGCAGGGCTGCAACTCGTTCCGCCTTGGAAATACCTATTTGCGCGTTCGCCCGATCCCGCTGGCGATCTTTCCGTTGCGCGTCGTCCTGTCGGCCGGCATCCATGGTTTGATTGGGCTGGCCGCTGCGGTCCTCGCAATCTGGTATTTGCACGGAACGGCGGATTTCCTCGTAGTGCTCGCACTTCTGCCGGCACTCGCGATCCTCGCAATCACCGCCTGGTCGCTCGCGTGCATCTGCGCGATCTTGAACACCCGATATTCCGATACGCAGCAAATCGCCGAGATTTCGCTGCAAGCCCTGTTTTATGCGACGCCCGTCATCTACATGCCGGAATCGCTGCACAAGACAGGCTGGCTGCACACGCTGGTCGAGTGCAATCCGTTTGCGTCGTTCCTGGAGTTGGTGCGTCGGCCGTTGTTGCACGAAGAAATGCCGGGGGCGACATCGATCCTGATTGCGCTGGCGTTCGTGAGCGTGGCTGCGGCTATCGCCCTGGTTGCCCTGCATCGCGTGGAAAAACGATTGGTGTTGTGGCTTTGATTCGTTTAGCGCTCGCGCCTCACCATGCGGGCGCTAAACGAAGAGGGGAGTATCCAACCGATGCCGCAGATCGTGTTTGACGACGTCGATCTCCTCTATCCCGTCAAGGCGCATCGGTGCACAACGTTCAAGGACCTGATCGTTCACGGCCTGTTCCGCAAGCCGCACACGAGGGCCGAGCACGTCACGGCGCTCGATCGGATCACACTTCGCGTGGAAGGCGGCGAGTGCGTCGGCGTCATCGGTCGAAATGGCGCGGGCAAAAGCACGCTCCTGCGCGCCATTGCCGGTGTCTATCCGAGCAGCGGCGGTTACCAACTTGTCGAAGGCAACGTCTGTTCGCTCTTCGACATCGCCGCCGGCTTCGAGTGGAATGCCACCGGTTGGGAGAACATCCGCCTCCGCGCTTACCTGCAAGGCGAAACGCCGAGTTCCCTGGAAGGTAAGCTCGACCGCATCGCCGCGTTCACCGATCTGGGCGACATGCTCGACATGCCGTTGCGGAGTTTCTCGACTGGCCGCATCATGTTGCTGTCTTTCGCCATCGCCGTCTGCTGCGAGCCGGACATCCTGCTCATTGACGAATTTCTCTCGACCGGCGATCTCTACGTCCGCGAGAAAGCCATCGCCCAGATCGTTGCCATGCTTCGGCAAGGACGCATTGTGATGATCGCCGGGCACGACCTCGCGTTCTTGCGGCAATTCTGCACGCGCACGCTCTGGCTGGAGAGGGGCAGCATCCACGAGGACGGCCCCGCCGAGCACGTCATCGAGAACTACATCGAAGCAATGCGCGATGGCTTCGCGCTCACGTCACCGGCTCGTGACTTTGCGGGCGAGCGCGGGGTGTGAGCCCCCTGATTCTCAAGAGAATCACCACGCTCACGCCCCCACTTGCCAAAAACAGCCAAATTGCGCTTGCCAGTCGAGCGTAATTGTAGAAAATGACGATACTGGCTGTAAGTTTACTCTCCCCGCCAGATATCCCACCGCATCGGCCGAGATCGTTCGGCTCCCACCGCATTGGTGCCATGATGAAGCATCGGATTCTCGGCCTTTTAGTCGCAATGTTTGCATGCTCGGACAACGCCTTTGCCGACGACGCGGAAAAGCTCGCCTTCTTCGAAAAAAAGATTCGGCCGGTCCTGGTCGAGAACTGCCTGAAATGCCACGGCGAAACCAAGGCCAACGGCAAGTTGCGGCTCGACAGCAAGTTGGCCGTGCTCAAGGGGGGTATATCAGGTGCGGCCATCATCCCCGGAAAGGCGAAGGACAGTCTGCTCATCAAGGCCCTGCGCCACGACGATCCCGAATTGAAGATGCCGTCGAAGGACAAGAAGCTGCCCGATAACGTGATCGCCGATTTCGAAAAGTGGATCGACATGGGCGCCCCCGACCCTCGCGACGGCAAGCAACCTGCGGTCGCCGATGGCATCGACTGGAAGAAGTCTCGCGAGTTTTGGTCGTTCCAGGTGCCGAAGATGCCGGAACTGCCGAAGGTGCAGAACGCCGGCTGGGTGAAGACGCCGATTGATCGCTTCATCCTTGCCAAGATGGAAGCCGAGAAGTTGGCGCCGGTGCGTTCCGCCACCAAGCGTGAGTTGATTCGCCGCGCCACGTTCGACCTCACTGGCTTGCCGCCGACGCCGGACGAGGTCGAAGCGTTCGTGAAGGATGAAGCGCCGGACGCCTACGCGAAGGTTGTCGATCGGTTGCTCGCATCGCCGCACTATGGCGAGCGCTGGGGCCGCCACTGGCTTGATGTCGCGCGCTATGCCGAGGACCAGGCTCACACGTTTGCGGTCACTCCGAATACATCCGCCTGGCGTTATCGCGACTGGGTCATCAACGCGTTCAACGAGGACATGCCGTACGATCGCTTCGTTAAGATGCAGATCGCGGCCGACCTGATCGAGAAGGACGCCGCGGCACGTCTTGCCAACTTGCCGGCGCTGGGCCTGTTTGGCCTGGGGCCGCAATATTATCGCGACAACAACTGCGGAGCGCGGGCAGACGCCGACGAGCTGGATGATCGCGTCGATACGTTGACGCGCGCCTTTCTCGGCTTGACCGTGGCGTGCGCTCGTTGCCACGATCACAAGTTCGATCCCATTCCGCAAATCGACTACTACTCCATCGCGGGCGTTTTCAAGAGCTCCAAGATTGCCAACGTCCAGCTTGCGGACAAGGCGTTGCTGGAGAAGGTCGCGAAGCACCAGGAACTGATCAAGAAGACCGATGAGGGTATCAAGGCGTTTGTGCGTGCGGAGAAGACCGAGTTGGCGCTGCGCCACAAAAATGACGTGTCGCGCTACTTGCTCTCGACCTGGCACTTTCAGATCGCCAAGCAGAAGCAGCCGACCTGGTCGATTCAGCAGCAAGCGAAGAAGGACAAGCTGGACGCCGGCCAGATGACGAAACTTGTCGAGTACCTCAAGAAACCGCCGCAAGTCCTGGGCCTGACGGCCTTCAAACGCTTCACTGCCGACGAGGAAGACAAGGCCGTCGCGTTCGCACAGACCTTTGAAAAGAAGGCCCAGGAAGCCATCGCGAGGCGCGAACAAGAACAACCGTTGGATGACGTGCAGCGTGAGACGTTCAACGGTCTTTTTGGCGACACCGGCGTCTTCGCTCCGAATGACAATGAGCTCAAGGCCAAGTTGCCGCCTGAAAAGTCCAAAAGCTTTGAGGAGATGAAAGCGGAGCTGGTGAAGTTGCAGAAGACCGACATGTCGAAGAGCTTGCCCGTCGCCCACGCGCTGGTCGAGGTGACTCCCGCGAACATGAAAATATTTCTGCGTGGCAATCCCACCAAGTTCGGCGACGAGGCGCCGCGACGTTTCCTCAAGATTCTCGCCGGCGACAATCCGCCGCTGTTCACGCAAGGCAGCGGCCGGCTGGAACTCGCCAGCGTCATTGCCAGCAAGGACAACCCGCTGACCGCCCGCGTGATTGCGAATCGCATTTGGCAGAATCACTTCGGCCGCGGCCTGGTCGGCACGCCCAGCAACTTCGGTATGCTCGGCGATCGGCCGACGCATCCGGAACTGCTGGATTGGCTGGCCGTCCGCTTCATGGACACCGGTTGGTCGATGAAGAAGCTTCACCGCGAAATCATGCTGTCGGCCGTCTACCAACTCAGCAGCGAACCAAACGAGAAAAACTTCTCAAGCGACGGCGATAACCGCTGGCTATGGCGCATGAATCGCCGCCGGCTCGATGTCGAATCGTGGCGTGATTCGATGCTCGCCGTCAGCGGCAAACTCGACGCCAAGCTGGGCGGTCCGACGACGAATCTGTCCGCGGTCGAGAACACTCGCCGCACCGTGTATGCCAAGATCAGCCGGCACGATCTCAACGCCGTGCTGCGGCTGTTCGATTTCCCGGACGCCAACATCACCAGCGAACGCCGCAACGAAACGACGGTGCCACAGCAGCAGTTGTTCGTCCTCAACAGCCCGTTCGTGATCGAAACCGCCAAGACGTTCGCGGCCCGCATCCAGAAGGAAGCGACCAGCGATACCGAGCGCGTGCAGCGCGCCTTCGGCCTGACGTATGGCCGCCCGGCAAGCGCGGACGAAGAACAGCTTTTCGTCGCATTCTTGCAAGGGAAAGACGCGGATCCGATGGCAAATCGATTGTCACGCTGGGAGCGGGTGGCACAGATTTTGATTGGGAGCAATGAGTTCATGTATGTGGATTGACCGTTTCGAGCCGCGGAGCTGCGGAAGTGAACAGCCAGGGTCGCAAGACCCTGGTTAGGATGCAGAGGCCCGAGTACTTCCGTGACGAGTTGACGCCAATGCCAAGCACAAAAAGCATTGAAATATTCAAATGGACGGAGACACTTTCTGTTTCCGAATACGTCTCAGGCCTAGGCGGTATTGCGCCGCGAATGAACGATATTCAACGCCGCGTATTGGTCGCGCAGTATAACGCACCCCATCGGGGGGTAACGTCGCCCCAACTCGCCGAATTGGCAAATGTTGATGGTGGCTACCCGATTGTAAACGCACAGTACGGACGCTTGGGACGAATGTTCCTGGAGCAGACGGGTAATCAGCCTGACATTCGAGACGATGGGTATGATCGGCTATGGGCTACTTGGTCCATTGGCTATAAGCTCCCGGACGGATGGGTATGGGAAATGTTGCCAGCAGTCGCCGAGGCTTTGGAGTTTTTGGGATGAGTTAGCCCTAAGGACGCACGCATTACTGAAGAAATAACCATCACTGGGCGTTTTCCGGAAGTCGCAGTATGCAAGAAAGTGGTTAACGCATACGAGCGAAATCGGGCCGCCAGTGACAAATGCATTGCTCACTATGGTGCCGTATGTGATGTCTGCACCTTTGAATTCGCTACTCGGTACGGCTCCGAGTTTGAGGGATTCATGCACGTACACCACCTCCGGCCTCTAGCCGAAATTGGCGAAGAATATGAGGTTGACCCGATTGCGGACTTGCGTCCAGTTTGTGCCAATTGTCACGCGGTCATACATTGGGGAGGCGTGACGAGGTCGATCGAAGAGGTTAAGAGCCTGCTTCGATAAATGCGGCACCTACCGGCAGTTCCCTTGGAACGATCAGTTACCACAGAAGAATTGGAAAATAGCCATGCTCACCCGTCGCGACCTCCTGCAACGCACCGGCTCCGGCTTCGGCCTCCTTGGCCTCGCCGGCCTGCTCCAAGACCAGCACTTGCTCGCGCAAGCGCCGTCGAACCCGCTCGCGCCGAAGCCGCCGCACTTCGCACCTAAAGCGAAGCGAATCATTCACGTCTTCATGAATGGCGGGCCGTCGCAGGTCGATACGTTCGATCCGAAGCCGGCCTTGACGCGTTTCAATGGCCGGCCGCCGGGCGGGGCACTTTCCGCCGAGCGCGGCGGCACGCGCACGCTGATGGCATCGCCGTATCGATTCCGCCAGCATGGGCAATCCGGGCTCCCCGTCAGCGAAATCTTTCCGAAGATTGCCGAGTGCGCGGACGACCTTTGCGTCATCCGCTCGATGTACACCAATGTGCCGAACCATGAGCCGTCCCTCTTGATGATGACGTGCGGCGACGTGCAGCCGGTGCGGCCAAGCATGGGGTCGTGGCTAGTCTATGGCCTCGGCACCGAGAACCAGAACCTACCCGGCTTCGTCACGATGTGCCCCGGCTTCCCCGTCGTCGGGCCGGCCCTGTGGTCCAACAGCTTCCTGCCGGGCATTTTTCAAGGGGCGCACATCAACAATTCGAACATGGACCCGCGCCGCGTCCTGCAAAATCTCACCAACGGCTATTTAAGCCAAACCGCCCAGCGCGAGCAGATGGACCTGATGCGCCGCCTCAACGAAATGCACCTGCGCCAGCGCGGCGGCAGCGACAACCCGCTCGAAGCCCGCATCCAGTCGATGGAGATGGCCTTCCGCATGCAGTTCGAGGCCCAGGAAGTCTTCGACCTCAACCGCGAAACCACCGTGACGCGGGACCTGTATGGCCGCGGGCAGTTCAACGACGCCTGTCTGGTGGCGCGCCGCCTCGTCGAGCGCGGCGTCCGCGCCGTGCAAATCTTCACCGGCGCCGGGCAACCGTGGGACGATCACGGCAACATCGCCAACCATCGCAACAACGCTCGCACCGTCGACCAACCTGTCGCGGCTCTGATCAATGACCTGAAGGCGCGAGGCTTGCTCGAAGACACGCTCGTCCTGTGGGGCGGCGAGTTTGGCCGCACGCCGACCTCCGAAGGCGCGACCGGCCGCGATCACAACAGCAGCGGCTTCAGCGTGTTCTTGGCGGGCGGCGGCGTCAAGGGCGGCATGACCTGGGGCGCGTCCGACGAGTTCGGCTTCGCCGCCGCCGAAGGCCGCATGCACGTTCACGATCTGCACGCCACCATCCTGCACCTGCTGGGCATCAACCACGAACGGCTGACGTACCGCTATTCGGGCCGCGACTTCCGGCTGACGGATGTGTCGGGGACGGTGAATCACAATTTGATTGCGTGATTGTTTAGGAGCTGTTTCAAAAGCCGCTTGTCGCCGGGAGGGCGAGGCTCCTGCCGAGCGGCAGTTCGCAATTTTCACGCGTTTTCTATTATCCACGGCTCGGCGGGAGCCTCGCCCTACCGGGCCGGTTTTGAAATAGGCACTTATCGGTTTCTCATCGACAAATTGTTGTCGATACGTTTACGCGGCGATTTTCAAGGTTTTGAACAAACGCCGCATTTCCTGGCGAAGGTTATAGTAATGGTGATCCACCGGGTTGTCGTTGCGTGGCGCAGGCCCTTGCAG
>SHZY01000141.1 GCA_009692065.1 Gemmataceae bacterium | reverse complement strand
TTGGTGTATCTTGGCGTTCACTCGAAATCCCTTTCTGTTGTTGATGATGATGGCGTACTTACCTCATCAGACGCCGCAGAAAGCCAAAGGATTTCGAGTTTTTTCAGATACTTTCCTCGCCGAAGCGCGGCGAGTTCGCTTGATCAAGGACTAGGTGATATGATCCGCATCATCTTGCCTTATCATCTGCGAACACTGGCCCAAGTCTGTGCCGAGTTGCAACTCGACGTCGCCGGTCCGGTTACGCCGCATTCGATCCTCGACGCCCTCGAAGCCCGCTATCCGATGCTGTGAGGCACCATTCGCGATCACGTCACGAAAGAGCGCCGACCTCTGTTACGTTTTTTGGTCTGCAACGAGGACATCTCGCACGAACCGCCGGACACTCCACTTCCGGACGCGATTGCATCGGGGGCGGAGCCATTTTTCATCGTGGGGGCGATTGCGGGCGGATAGATCGGTATTCACTTCACGCCAAATCGTTCGAATCTTGCGGCGGAATGCGTCACTCCGTTATTCCTGTTTCCATGTGTACTTCAAATCGTCGAAGTAGATCGTTTGGCCGTTGCCATCGATCCAGGTCGTGATCAGGCCAAAGCGGTCGAAGCGGCTGCCGGCTGCCTTGTGGCCATCAGCCAGAACAAGTGTCACGGACTGCTTGTCGAGCGTGACCGTGATCTGGCCCTTGCCGCCCGCTGCGGTCGGCGCGTATTCTAAGGTCCAGTCATGCGCTTTGCCGTCCGGGTGAATGCGTGGCAACTTGCCCGATGCGTAACCCTGGCGATCGCCGTTCACACGATAAATCGGTGCAACGTGGAAGCCTTCCCGGCTGGGGCCGTCGGTCGAGATGCCGAGAAAGCTTTTTGGAATCCCTGAAGCCTGCGATTGCTGGACGCGCGTGCTGTCCTTGGAATGGAAAAAACCGATCAAGATGCTGCTGTCGGACACGCCGCGTTTGAGACAGACTTTCCCGGCGGCCCGCAGCGGTTTTTCCAGGGTCAGGTCGTTCAGGCGATCACCGTAAAATGCCATGCGCTCGGGGTAACGGCAATCGCCGCGGTAGATCACGCCGCCCAGCTCACCGGCCTTGGCGCCGCCGGCAAAATTGGTTGGACGAAAGCCGAAGTCAAAGCGTGGCCTGACGATCGTGGTCTCGTACTTGCGTCGATTCTGGAATCCTTCCCAGCCGGGGTCCTGGTCAAATGCCTCCGCTTGCCCGTTGACGGTGATGTCGTCGAGCCAAACTTCGCCGCCGGTGTCCGCCGACTTCATCACGTTGAGCAAGCCGAAGCGATTGAACTCCGCCCCGTCCTCTTTATGGCCATCCGCCAGATGGCACACCGCCTTGACGCCGTCAATCGTCGCCGTGACAACTCCATGGCCATTGTTTGCCTGCGGATCGTAGGTGAGCGTCCAGCGATGGATGACGCCCTTGGATGCAAACCCCTTGAGCCGTTGCCGGCCGGTTTTCGGATCCTTCGCGGTGGGAAAGCCCTGCGGATCATCGCCGCCCGCGCGCCACGTTTGAGTAGCGTACTCCAGCCAGGCGTAGAACACATCGCCACGGCCCGAGATCCGCAAGGCGATTGTGTTGGGTGTTCGCCATTCATTGAGCGTGCCCGCGTTGAAGAAGCAGATCAAGGCGTGAAAGGCCTGCCCGGTGCAGGCGAGCGTGCCTGAAGCGGACAGCGGGTCCTTGAAGGTTTTGGCGGGTAGCTTTTTGGCATAGTAAGCGGGCTCGGCGACCGGCGTGATGAATCCGCCCATTTCACCGCGCATGCCACCCGCGTGTGCGGTGAGGCTGAAACCAAAGTCCTGGCGGATGGTTCGGCGCTCGACGGATTCGTTATTGCTGCGATCCCAGTCTGGGTCGCGATCGAACCGCTCCGTGCGTTCGTGTGTACGTGAGGCAGGTTGGCCCGCTGTTGCCTGGTGTGGCAATCCGGATTGCTTCGATGCGCTGACCTTCTCGCCAACGAACAAGCCTGGCAATGTGCCGGTCATGAAGAGTGCGACAAACCAGGCAATTCGGCGATGCATTGATGTCTCCCTTCGACTTGGGCCTTTACATTCAAGGTCGTTACGCAACAACATACCGCCTCGGAAACTCTGCCTCTGCGACGAAGGCCAGCTTACCGATCTTGCACATCGAGACCAGTGATTCATGGAAACGCCCGAGTGTTCAAGCGGGAGCGAATTGCAGTCGAGGCCGGGGAAGTCGTGGTCCAGGAATTCCATTCTTTCTCATCTGTGCCAGGCAGCGACAGGCTGAGGTCGGTGAGTCGGGCCTACTCGGCCGATTCAACCGAAGAATTCACAAACGCTCGAACGGCCTCACAATACGCGACGTATTGCGCATAGAATATCCTTCCCCTCTTTCCACTCCAAGGAGCCACCTCATGAAAGCTCGTATCTGTTCAGCGTTCATCACACTCCTTGTCGTATCAAGCGTCGCTCACGCTCAGGGCCAAATCACCGGCGCCGACGTCGCACAGGCCGTCAAAGACAACAATCGATTCGCCCTGGAACTCTATGGCAACCTCGCGGGACAAGACGGCAACGTCTTTCTTTCCCCGTACAGCATCTCGACCGCCCTCGCCATGACCTATGGCAGTGCCAAAGGAGCGACTGCCAGGGAGATGGCCAAGACCTTGCACTACACGCTTCCGAACGACAAGCTGCATGCGGTGTTCGGCGCGCTCATTCGGATGCAAAACGATCCGGAGGGGAACCGGGCCTATAAGCTCAGCGTCGCCAATCGACTCTGGGCGCAACCAGGCGAAGATCTCCGCGACGATTTTCTGCAGCTCATCAAGAAGAATTATGCCGGTGGGCTCCAGGAAATTGATTTCCAGAAAGCCGACAAGGCCAGGAACACCATCACAACTGGGTGGAGAAGGAGACCCGTGGCAAGATCAAGAACCTCGTTCCACCGGGCGCCGTCCACTCCACTACGCGGCTGGTACTGACGAACGCGATTTACTTCAAGGCAGCCTGGTCTGACCGCTTCGATTCGCAAGCGACCAAGAAGGAAGATTTTTGGACGACCGCCAAGTCAAAAGTGCAGGCCGACATGATGCATCGCAACGCGGCGTACGACCTCGTCGATCACGACACGTTTCAGCTTCTCGACTTGCCGTACGAGGTAAACGAACTGTCGATGATCGTGATCCTGCCGAGAAAGAAAAACGGGCTGAAGGAGATCGAGCGGACCTTCAAGCAAGCCAACCTCGACGATTGGCTGAAATTGAAGAAGCCTCATGTCGTGGACGTGAAGCTGCCTCGATTCAAGTTCACGGCGAAATTCGCGCTCAAGCCAACGCTATCGGGGATGGGGATGCCGGCCGCGTTTATGCCTGGGGCCGATTTCAGCGGCGGCAGCACCGGGTATCTGCACGACGTTCTCCACCAGGCCTTCGTCGATGTCAACGAAAAAGGGACCGAGGCGGCGGCGGCAACCGGGTCATTCCTCGAGACATTTGGCCAGCCCGTCCGCCCCAATTTGAAGGCGAACTTCCACGCCGATCATCCGTTCCTCTTCCTGATCCGCGACAACCGCACCGGCAGCATCCTGTTTGTCGGCAAGGTTTCGTCGCCGCTTGCGGGTTAATCAAAAAGGCACGAATGATGACTGAGACCATAGCGAAGCTTCGCAACACAGCCGCTGAGGATTGAGGGCGCGCACGAAGCCTTCCGAATTAGTTTCGTGCACGTCCCCGAAACTCTCCGCCTGCCCGTTTTGCCTTTGGTGCCGAAAAAACCAGGAGGAAATCATGATTCGAATCATCTTGGGCGCTATCGCCGGATTTATTGTATGGTCAATCATTTTGGGTCGGAAGCGAGAAGGTTCTGTCAGATGTTTGGCCGGACTGGTACGACGCCCATCAAGTCGCGTTCGAAGCGGCCGTTGCGAATGGCGATGCGTTCACGGCTGACACGACGATTCTGGTGATGAATATTGTCCGCGGCTCGATCATCTCGGTCCTATCCGGATTTCTGGCGGCGCTGATCGCCGGCGAAAACAGGCGCTCACCGCTGATTCTCGTTGTACTGTTGGTTGCCTTTGGCTTACTAATCGTGGCCATGTCGTGGATTTACGTCCCCCTCTGGTATCACATTATTTTCACGTCACTCCTTATCCCAATGCCGATAGTGGGCGGAAAATCAATGAAGTTCGCCGATGAACACCTGGAGCGGCTTGAGAAACATCCAACAATAAGGGACGAATGATGACTGAGAACAAGGCGAAGCCGAAGGCCAAGGGCACGTCGCGCGCAAGCAAGCCGCGCAAGTCGGCCGCAAAGTCCAAGTCCCCGCCGAGGGCAGGAGTCAGGACTCAGGAATCAGGAGTCAGGTGTCAGGGGAGTGCCGCTCTGACTCCTGACCCCTGTCTCCTGACTCCTGGTCTTGGCTGGCGTGGCGAGACCCTGGCGGAGCGTTCGCCGCCTCATTCACGAGGCGGACCCGGACATCGTGGAGGAATGCAAATGGACAAAGCCCACGAACCCATGGGGCATGCCCGTGTGGTCCCACGCTGGGATCGTCAGCACAGGCGAGGCCTACAAACAAGTGGTCAAGCTGACCTTCGCCCGGGGCGCCTCCTTGGAGGACCCTAAGGGGCTCTTCAACTCCAGCTTGGAAGGCAACACGCGTCGCGCCATCGACATCCGGGAGGGAGAGGTGCTCGATGCCGAGGCATTCAAGGCCTTGATCCAGACCGCGGTCGCGGCGAACCTCCGGTCCAGCGCCCCGTAGTCCAAGTCCCCGCCGAAGCCAGGGGCAAAGGCCAATCCGGTGAAACTCCTTTCAGGCGGCAATCCGCAAATCGCGAAGGCCGACGGTGACGCCCCCGTACAGGCGTATCTCGCCGCGATGCCGGGCTGGAAACGCGACGTCGGGCACCGCCTCGACGCGTTCATCGTGCGCACCGTGCCCAACGTGCGCAAGGCCGTGAAGTGGAACTCGCCATTTTACGGCATCGAGTGCCAAGGCTGGTTCCTCGGTTTCCATTGCATCACGAAGTACGTCAAGGTGACCTTCTTCAGCGGCATGTCGCTGCGACCCGTTCCCCCTGGCGAGTCCAAGCAGAAGGACGTGCGCTACCTCGACATTTACGAGGACGACCAGCTCGACGAGGCCCAGATGGCGACCTGGGTGAAGCAGGCCGCCGCGTTGCCCGGCTGGGTTCCTTAGCCGACCGTCCTGAGGATCTGTCTTCGCCCCGACGGGACACGAGTCTTCTTCGAGCACTCCGGCTTCGACATGTCGCGAGTCAGGAGTCAGTGAAGAACCGCTGTAAACTGATTCCTGACACCTGACCCCTGATTTGGTTGGGCGAAAATGATCGAGCGGCTTCCGGGCGTGGTCGGGAGCCTTGCGCCCATGCGGAAATCACTTGATACCTTTTCACGCGACTTCACGACAGTAGATACCGCTTCGGTATTTCCGCCCCCGCCACGAAGCTCAAACCACGAATCTTGCACATCTGATAAACGTTGATGCGAAAATCGGGGCAGGTGCTGACCAGACAGTATGCATCGGTCGGCGTGAAGCCGTATTCCGTGATCAGCCAATCCATGAGATGAAACGTGGCCGTCTCGACAGCTACTTCGAGCGGCCTATTGGCGTTGATCGCGATCAGGGCGTCCGGCTTTTCGATGCGCATCCAGGGGATCTTCTTGGCCTTGATGACGTCGAGCTTGACGCGGGTGGTTGCCTTGGTCTCGGCAGCGGTGCCGGTGAACTCGGTGTCCCCCTGGCTGGCATGGACGTCGCCCAGATAGAAGAGGGCGCCGGGATGATGGATCGGCAAGTAGATGCGGTTGCCGACGGTGGCGTCGCGGATATCGAGATTGCCGCCCCATTCGCCCTGCCCGTCGAGGCTGGTGGTCACTTCGCGATCGGGAGCGACGCCGAGGGTGCCGATGAACGGCGTGATCGGCCAGGAGATCTTGCTGTTGAAGTGGAGCGTGCCGTCGCGCGTGGTGCCAGACGGGCCTGGCGAGTGCTGAAAGATCTTGGTGGTATATTCGCCGGAGAGTTCCGGCCAGCGTGTCGAGTCGCCGGCGGGGCCGCGGCGCGGGCCGATGGCGATCCAAGAATAGCTATCGACGGTGATCGATTCAAGCGTGACGACGAGAACGTCGCCGCGCTGGGCTCCTTCAACGTAAATCGGCCCGGCAATCGGATTGGCGAGCGGCGGCACCTTGTCGAAGCCGGGCCGTTTGCCGGGGATCGCCTTGTCGGCTTCCGTCTTGAAGTAGCCGGTGCTGGCGTCGTAGGTTTCCAGCTCAAAGCTTTCGTTCGGCTGGACGCGCAAGAGCGGCTCATCGCGCCAGTCGAAGGCATATTTACGGGCGAGTTCGCGGGGGATGCGTTGCACGGGGGGACCTCTATGGTGATGGGATCAATCGGCGTAATGGTAGCGGCACGCGATGACAACGATGTTGTCCTCCTTGACTGTGTAGACCAATCGATGCTCGTCGTTGATTCGGCGAGACCAATATCCCGATAGATCGCCCTTGAGCGGCTCGGGTTTGCCGATTCCCTCAAAGGGTGCTCGAAAAACATCCTGAATCAATAGGTTGATGCGCTTGAGCAGTTTGCGATCATGTTGCACAAACCACTGGTAGTCGTCCCAGGCCGACGGAGTGAAGGTCAGATTCATTCTGGACTCAACTCTCGTTTCTCCGCCTTGCCCGCCTCCGCCTCGGTGATGGAACGACGCAAGTGCGCGGCATTGGCCGGATTGGACAAGAGATACAGCGACTCTTTCCACGAGTTGAATTCATCCAGGGGCATGACCACGACCTGTCCCCCCTCGTCGGTGACCACAATGCGTGCTTCGGCATCGGCGAGAACCTGTTCAACGAGACGCGGCAGGTTCCGCTTTGCGTCTTTCAACGTGATGGCTTGCATGGCAGACTCCGTAATTCCTGGCCCGACCGGTTTTCGTGCAGATTCATCATACACCTCCAAGGCGAGGGAGCCAAATTTCGCGGCCCAGCGCGCAACGATCATCCCATCAACCCACCAATCGGATCTGCATAATAGACATGATGCGGCCGCTGGGCGACATCTCGCCACATGATGCTGCGCGGCAGGCCAAGCGTTTCGTAGATGGTGGCGGCCATGTTCTCGGGCGTTTGTGGGCTGGTTGCGGGGTAGCCGCCGATGCGGTCCGACGAGCCGACCACCGTGCCGCCGCGCACGCCGCCGCCGGCGAAGAAGACCGTCTGCACCGCGCCCCAGTGATCACGGCCGGGCAGCGCATAGTATTGCGGCAAATGGCTGACGCGCGGCGTGCGGCCGAACTCGCCGGCCATAACGATCATCGTCGATTCAAGCATGCCGCGCGCTTCCAGATCGTCGAGCAGAGCGGAAACGCATCGGTCCATCGGGGGCAAAAGCCGGTCCTTCAAATGCGGGAAGGCGTTGCCGTGCGTGTCCCAGGTTTCATTACGCCCCAGATTGACCTGGATCATGCCGACGCCGAGTTCGACGAGTCGGCGCGCCAGCAGACACGAATAGCCGAAGAGATTACGGCCATACGCATCGAGGACGCCTGGGCTTTCGGTCGCGAGATCGAAGGCCGAGCGCATGCGGCTGGACGTGATCAACGTCATCGCACTGGCGCGGTGTTGATCGAGATCGAGCGCGGCGGCCGAGGAATCGAGTTGTCGCTGCTGGCTCTGCACCAGATCGAGCAAGCCACGGCGGCTTTCCATGCGCGTCTGGTCCAATCCTTCGGGCAAGCGGAGGACCGGCGGCTGAAAAACTGGGGTGCCGATGTGCTCGCGATCCGGCCGGCGCTCGTGATCGAAGCAATCAGGACAGGGGCCGTAGCCGGGGCAGTTGTGCGATGCCTGGATCAGCCACGGATCGTGCCGATGGCCCAGTTCGCCAGCATATTGGCCAGGGAGGATGCGTCCCGAATGGTGGATGTAATTGAAAGGAACCACCGAGGCCGATGGTAGGCCGTGGCGGCGCGGCACCAGGTTCCCGGCCATCGACGCGATCGATGGGAAGTCATTGGGGCGCGGCATCGACGGATTGAAGCCCAGCGGCGCCTGGCTGCGCCCCGTCAACATGATGTGGTGGCCCAGCGAATGATCGTTACTCGGATGCGTCAGCGAGCGGACCATCGCCCACTTGTCGATGCGGTCCGCCAGCTTCGGCAAATGCTCGCTCATCAGCACGCCGGGAATGCGTGTGCGGATCGGCGCGAACTCGCCGCGGATGTTATCGGGAGCGTCGGGTTTCGGATCGAAGCTATCGTGTTGTGCGAGGCCGCCGGAGAGGAAGATGTAGATCACGGAACGCGGCAATGATCCCGTCGCATGCGCTCCGGGCTGGTTAGTCGCTGTAGCGCGCATTGCGAGCACATCGGCGAGCGATAGCCCCATGAGCCCAATGCCGCCGGCTTGCAGCATGTCGCGGCGCGTGATTTTCGGGTGTTGCAATGCCATGTGCCCCCCTGAATCGGTTTACGTTTAGCGCTCGCGCGACGTCCACGCATGCCAAACGCAGACCCCGGTAGTCCCTTCAACGTCAATCATAATCGATTGTCACGGGAATCGCCAGGGAAAATGTCGCAATGCCCACTGTTGTGGCACGGTCTCACGACCGTGCCACTTCAGCTTGACCGTAGGTCTCACGGCGTTTCAGGAGACCTTCGGTCGTGGTCCGTGGCACGCTCGGGCGAGCGTGCCACAACGCGACGCCAGGCGATTGCCGTAAAACTGCGGGCGCTAAACGGGGACCCAGGCTCTTGCCAAAAAATCGACCGCGGGCTAAGTCAATCATCCCAGAGTTTGCAGGGCCAACCTCATGATCCATGTCAGCCAACTGACGAAATACTACGGCGACTATCCCGCCGTCCAGGAAGTCAGCTTCGACGTGGCCGCCGGGCAGGTCGTTGGCTTCCTCGGTCCCAACGGCGCGGGCAAAAGCACCACCATGCGCATTCTCGCCGGGTTCATCACCGCAACCTCCGGCACCGCCACCATTGCCGGACACGACGTCTTCTGGGACTCGGTCGAGGTTCGCCGCAAGATCGGCTATATGCCGGAAAGCTGCCCCCTCTACAAGGAAATGCGCGTCAACGAATACCTACACTTCCGCGCTGGCATCAAGGGCATCTACGGAAGTCAGCGCCGGCAACGCATCGGCTACGTCCTCGATCGCTGCTGGCTGAGCGATGTCGATCGCCAGATCATCGGCACCCTCTCCAAGGGTTACCGCCAGCGCGTCGGGCTGGCCGATGCACTACTCGCCAATCCGCCCGTGTTGATTCTCGACGAGCCGACGGCCGGACTCGACCCCGCGCAGATTCGTTCGACGCGAGGCCTGATTCGCGAACTGGGCCAGCAGCACACCATCCTGCTCTCGACGCACATTCTCAGCGAAGTCGAGGCGGCATGCGACAGCGTCATCATCATTCATCGCGGCCGGGTGGCGGTATCGTGCTCGCTGGACGACCTCAAGGCGCGCGCCGGCGCGCGGGCACAGCTAGTGGTTGTCGTCGGCGGGACGGGCGACGCGAATATCTTCCGCACCCTGCCGGGCGTTCTCGATGTGCGGATTCGGAGTCACGCGGCGGCCGAGACGCAGGAGCTGCGCATTACTGCCGACGACATGAACAGTCTGGCGCCGCTCGTGAGCCAATTCGCGACCGACAACGAATGGCGACTGCTGGAAATGCGTGTCGAACGCCCGACGCTTGAGGATTTGTTCGTACAGATCACGAAAAAAGAGGCGGCGGCCGTTGTCTAGGCCGCTTGCGGCGTAGCATGCGCTATTGCGCAACTGCTACGCCGCAAGCGGCAGAAGGATAGGAGTCTTCCCCATGCGTCCAACTCTCAGCCTGATTCGCCGAGAGTTCAGTGCGTACTTCTGGTCGCCGATCGCGTACGTCGTTCTCGCGGTCTTTCTGGCGGTAACCGGGCATCTGTTCTACTTGAGCCTGGAGATGCTGACCGCGAAAGGACCCAAGGGGATCTCGTATCCGATGGAGCTGATCGTCAACAGTGTGCCGTTCTGGCTCGTGTTCGTGTCGATCGCGCCGCTGCTCACCATGCGGCTGTTTGCCGAGGAGCAAAGCAGTGGCACCCTGGAGATGCTGCTGACCGCCCCGGTGCGTGATTGGCAGGTCGTCTGCGCCAAGTACGTCGCATGCTACGGCTTCTACGTGCTGATGTGGCTGCCGACGCTTTTGTATCTGCCGATCCTCACCGACTGGACCTGGTGGACGCTGCACTGTGAGATCGATCCGTGGCTCATTGTCACAACGTATCTGGGTCTGGCACTCGCGGGCGCCATGTTCCTGTCGATCGGGCTGTTTATCTCGAGTCTGGTGAAGAGCCAGATGATCGCGGCGCTCATCTCGCTGTTTCTGGGGATGTTCTTCGTTGTCGGCGGCATCTGGCGGCCTGACATGGATACCAGTGATGCGCCCTACCGAGTTCTGTACTACTTCACCGTGCCGCTGCACTTTGAACGCAGCTTCGGGCGAGGCTTGATCGATACTCGCAACTTGATTCTCTATGGTTCCGTGGCACTGTTGGGCCTGTTCCTGACCGTGCGCAGCTTGGAGAGCAGGCGATGGCGATGAAACGACGTGCTTCTTCGTTCTGGCAGGTGCTCCATCTCCTGGCACGCTTCCTCGGCGTCACCGGCGTGATGGCGGCGCTGGCAGGCTGGTTTCTCTACAGCGTTCTGAAAAATGAGTACGCTGGCATCCTCGTCCTGGTGTCCAGCGCTGCTACCGTGACGCTGGCGGTGCTTTTCGAAGTGCGTGGCATCGCCGGCCTCGCGTCGTCAAGGCGCGGCGCCTTCGGGTTCCACGTCTTCGCGCAAACCGCCTTGATGATTGCGCTGGTCGTCGGCGCCAACATCGTCGCGTTCACTTTCTATCAACGCTACGACCTCACCCGCGAGCAACTATTCACCTTGCCCGTGGAAATTCGCAAGCAGTTGCAAAGCCTGCACGGTGAGACCGAGATCATCGTCCTGCAACAATATGTCTCGTTCGGCCAAAATGCCGACAACAAGCAGGACAAGTACGATTTCTCGGCCCAGCGCAAGATCGTCGAGAAGGTGAAGGACCTGGCGGAGCAATTCCACGACCTCGGCCCACGCTTCCGAGTCCGCATTCTCGATATCCAGGACGACAACTACGAGGACAAGCTCAAAGACATCGAGACCATCTCGAAGGAGCTGGCCCAGGCCGTCAAGAAAGCCCCGGAGAACAGCATCTTTTTCTACTCGAAGGAGAACAAGCAGATCCAGCGGCTCAGCTTCAGCGACATCTATCAACTTGACAAACAAGGCTCGATCGAAGGCACCAACCTCGTGCTCAAGTATCAAGGCGTCGGGCCGTTCGCGCGGAAAATTTTCAACATGGAAGAGAAGAAGCCGCGAATTGCGCTGGCGATCGTGCATCCCGTGCTCGGCTTTCGCAACAAGGACCAGCTGGAATTCACGATGACCGGAGCGAAGAAGACGTTCGACACCTACGGCTACGAGTGTACTGACATCATGGTCCGCAAGCTGTCGGAGGGAGGCGGGCTCACCGAAGAGCCGACGGCGTTGACCTACGACGAGAGCCGATTCGAGCAGATCGAAGACGAGCTGGCCGATACGGTGGAATCGCTCACGCAGATGCAAAAGGAGCTGGACGAGTCCATTCGCCTTCTCAAGTTGTGGACCGATGCGTCGCTTGCGGAATTGAACAAGACGTACGTCTATTTCGCTCTCGCCGACGGCCGACAAGGGGTCATGCTGCGCACCCAGATTGAAGGCTTGAAGAAATCCGGGATTCCTCACAAGCTGATCGACGTAGACGGCGATGATCGCAAGAACAAGACGACCACGTACAAGCACAACCAGGAGGTTCTCAAGCACGTCCTTGATGGCCAGCATGAGGAGAGGGAAAGCCTCGTCAAAGAAAAGGCCATGCTCAAAGTGGAGAACCTCAGCGAGAAACGGCGTTTGCTCGATGTGGAAGCGAAGACCAAGAGCATGCTGGCCAACGTCGATCTGCTCATCGTGCCGCGTCTCACGCTGCTCAACGCGCCGGCGAAGAGCATCATTCCAAACCGTGTCCACAAGCTCGATACTGCCCACCTTAGCGCCCTGAAGTCGTTCTTGAAGGAAGGCAAGCCGGTGCTGTTTCTCCTGGGGCCGACGAACGAGCCGAGGGAGAGCCCCGATCCCGACGAACCCATCGACCAGCTCGAGGCGATGCTCGCCGAAGTGGGTTTCAAGATGCCACGGCAGACCATCCTCTACAACATCGAAGCTAAGGAATACAACGCGCGTAAATTTAGCCGCGCCTTCGATCGGGAAATTCGCGACGTCGAGGTTCCCGGGCTTTTGTTCGACGACAGCACGGTGACCGTCCAGATCACGAAAACCACGGCCGCCTTCACCGCGCACCCGATCCGCAGCAGCTTGAAACTGATGAATCGCACCACGGGAAGCAAGGAAGGACACGAAGTGCGCGTTCGTCATCCGCGGCCGGTCTACTTCATGCCGACTACCCTGCCACCGGATGGAGTGAGATGGTTGGTCGGTGGCCTGGCGCTGCCGGGCATGGCGGGACCGCTCTCCGCGTCGGCGACCTGGCTGAACCAGGCTCAGCAGAAGGTCAACGAGGACGCCGTCTTTCTGCTCACGTCCGGAGAAAGCTGGAATGAGGACAACCCGTTCATCGTCAAGAACAAGGCGCCTCGCTACACGCCGGCCAAGGACGACGATGCGAAGAAGGGGACCGTCGAGGAAGGACGGCTTGGCCCGTTCCCGATTGGCGTCGCGGTCGAGACGACCTTACCGCCGTCGTGGTACGACAAGGATGGAGCCAAGGGATCCAAGGCGAGGATCGCCGTGATCGGCAGCGGCGGGGCGTTCGTCGGAACCTCGTTGCCGCCGCTCAAGGAAAAAATGCTGCTGGATGTGACCAATTGGCTGTTGGGACGCGACGACCTGCTTGCCCGCGACGTGGAAGCCTGGCAGTATCCGCGCGTCACTGTGAGTGACGTCGAGTTCAACCTCTGGCAATGGGGCGCCCGGCTCGGCTTGCCGTTGATCTTCGTTTATTTCGGCGCCGTCGTTGGATTCGTACGCCGCATGCGCTGATCGAGAGTAGTCGGCACACTCCGTGTGCCGACCCCCGCACACGGAGTGTGCTGGCTACCTTCTGCGCCCAGCCAAACGATATTAGGATGACACGTAATGAACCTCAAGACAACCATCGTGCTGATCTTGCTGCTCGGCGCCGGCACTGGAAGCTGGTTCTGGGTTACGACGCGCAAAATCGAGGAATCGGCCAGTCCCACGGCGACGTTTCTCGAACAATCCGTCGTCGCTACGAAGGTGACCCGCATCGAAACATCGCGCGGCAAGGAAAGCCGGTTCGTCCTTGAAAAAACCGGCGCCGACTGGCACCTGCCAGGAAGCTGGCCGGCGCGCAAGCAAGAAACCGAGCAGTGGCTGGCGACGCTCGCAGCCCTGCGCTCACGCTTCGCCCCCATCGCCATCGCGGAGGGCGCCGATCTGAAGCTCTATGGCCTCGACGACAATCCTCTCACCATCAAAGTCACCATCGGCGATGCCACGCACACGCTGCACTTCGGCGAGGAAGCGGTGGAAGCCAACCGCTTCACGCGCCCCACCTACGTTCGGCTCGACGACAAACCCGAAGTGATCCGCCTCGGCCCCGGCGTGCTTGCCTCGCTCGATCGCAAGGCGGAGTATTTTCGTCAGCAGCGGCTGTTTCCCTTTGAACGCGTCGCCCGGGATGAGGACGCCAAAGACAAGGTCGAACAGATTGTTGCGGCCGAGATCGAAGTGGAAACGCCGCTGTCGAAGTTCACCCTGGTGAAACAGGATGATGATTGGCTTCTCGAGGAGGCGTCCGCAAGAAAGGACAAGGAGTGGAAAAGCGTTTGCTCGAAAGATCGCATTGATCCCGCCAAGCGCGACGCTCTGCTGCGCGGATTTCCCGACCTGTGGGCGGACAAGTTCGTCGATGCCAAGGCCAAGTCGCTGGACGACACCGGCTTGAAAGATCCGGCGTACGTGCTGTCAGCGAAAAGCCCGGCCGGCAGCAAGGTAAAGCTCCTGATCGGCAAGGTTTCTTCGTCGAAGCCGCGTGTGATCAAGGCGCCGACTCCGCCCGGCCAATTCGGTCAGCCGCCCAAGCAGCCTGAGATCATCATCGAGGAGTATCGTTACGCGAAGCTCGACCAGAATGACCAGATCTTCGAGATCAAGGCCGACAAGCTGCGCGACATCGGCGTCGATCTGGAAGACCTGCGCGATCCGCTGCTGGCACGCTTCAAGACCGACGACGTCAAACGTCTGGAGATCCAGCACGGCGCGCAAGCGCTCGTTTTCGTCAAGACCAAGGAGGCCGATAAGGGGAAAGAAAAAGGCCGCGAGATTTGGCGTCTCCAGAAACCATCTCAAGAAGTCGAACTCGCCGCCGTCGAGGAATTGCTCGAAAAACTCGCCAGCCTGCGCGCCAGCGACCGCGACGTGCTGGACGATGTCAATCCGAAAACAGTGGGCCTTGCCAAGCCGGTGGCACAGATCAAAATCACGCTCGAGGAATCCGACAAGAACGCCAGGAAGATCGACGATGCCAAGGACGAAAAAAAGAAGACACGCGAGATCGTGATGCAGTTCGGCCTCAAAGAAAAAGAAAAGGACAAGGTCTACGTGAAAGTGGCCGGCTGGGCACGCATCAATCAACTTGGCGACGATGTATGGAAGCTGGCCCAGCGCTCCGAACTCGCCTATCGGCCACGCGAAATCTGGAAGTTTGAGCCCGACGCGATCACCAAGATCACAATCCAGGCCGATGCGCAGCCCTACCACCTGACGCGCGGCGCCAAAGCCTGGAAGATTAGCGGGCCTATCGATGCCGAGGCCAACGGCGACTCCATGGACAAGTTGGCCGACGAGTTGACCAGGCTCAAGGTCGAGCGATTCGAGACCAGCCAGCCCAAGGACCTGAAGCCGTTCGGCCTCGACAAGCCGGCGTTCAAGATCGAGGTGTCGAGCAAAGAAGGCAAACCACGCGGCCTCGAGATCGGCGGCAAGACGGAAACCAAGGACCCCAAAGAAGGCGGACGCTTTGCTCGGCTCGTCGGCGGCGACACGGTATTCGTCCTCAGCGAGAAAGTGATTGCGCACTTGCGCAAGGATCCCTTCGAACTCCTGGACGCGAACCTTCTGAATATTAATCCGGCCGATATCGAACGCATCCGCTACCAGGGGACTGCCACGGCTTTTACCTTGGAGTCCAAGACCGGACGCTGGAAGGTCACCGACACGCCCGCGGGCGATCTCACGGCCGACGACGAGATGCTGAAGATCGCACTGGCACCGTGGGGCAAGCTTCAGGCGGATCGCTTTGTTGCCGTTGGTCCCAAGATCGATTGGAAATCGTACGGCCTCGACACGCCCTTTCTGGTTGTCAAGATCACCTTGAGGGCAGG
>SHZY01000140.1 GCA_009692065.1 Gemmataceae bacterium | reverse complement strand
GCGACTGGTCGCCACCTTTCCGCACAAACAGCCGACACATTCAGCTCCTCTGCCCCGAACCAAACGAAAAATCAGCAGACCTCCAGTGGTTCGCCGTCAATGTGGGACAGATAGGATGTGTCACGGTTCGGACGCCGGGAGTTTTTGGTGAAATGTCATCAGATCAAAGCGAAAAGCCCCATGAGGCGAAGGCTTCGCGGCTCCTGGGGCCATGGAAATACTGGACCGGGCCTATTGCTGGGCCCGCTGTTCGATTTGCTCAGATTGATAGTATTCGTTGGTCTTGCGGTCGGACCCGGCAATGCCAAGTGCTTGTTCCAGGAACTTGCTGGCCTGCACGCAGTCGGCGCCGGCATAGCCCTTGGTCTGAATCGTGGTTTCGCCCTGCGGCGACACGATCACTTCGATGACGCGAGGCATGTTGATTTCTCCGTGGAAGCGTGAATGATCGGTTCGGCGACGGCGGGCGGTAGATCGAGGTGTTGCCGGACGGCGTCGTGCAGAAAGGCGGGGGATTCTTGCGCGGGGAAGTGCACAAAAGGTTCCTCGAATCCGCGCTTCAAGAGTTCGGCTTCGACGAGGTAATATTGGATCCCGTTCTCGGCCTCCTCGTCGGTAACGATGACTTCGGTCAGGGCGAATGCCGGGGAACCGTCGCTACGCATTCCCGCGCTGACAATCGAGATCGAGCGTTGATTTGCTGCGGACATCTCATTCCTCCATTTGGGTAATTCGGTGTTCGATGCGGACAATCGCTCGCTGAATTTTTTGCACCGCCGTACAAGCCCGCTTGAGACGCTTCATCCAGCGGGCCAGCGACAGGCGCTCTTTATCGAGACAGCAGCGGAGTTTCTGAATCTTGCGATCGATTTGAGGCGGCGCCGGTACGGCCGGTGGATCAAGCCGAATGAGGCGGCGGCGTGGCGTTGTCGCCATGTCACAGTCCCTCCACGATCTGGAGCTTGACGCTGCCATCTTCAAGGGCGGTTTCCGTGACGTGATGGCCTTGCTTTCGCGCCTCCAAACGACATTTTTCAATCGCATAAAATTGAAGTAGCCGATCCAGCTCTCGCTGAGAGCCCCACGCCCCCCCAAAGTTGTCGTAATGGACTACACCGCTTTCGGTTTCGATGACGACCGGATATTGCCAGCCCGGCAACTGGACTATCAAGCCGGTGGCCTTGCCGCTGAACAGCTCCGCGGTTCCCTGCGCCGGCGGCGCCAGATTCAATCGCGCGCAGGCGGCGGCAATGGCGCTAGGGTCTTGTGCTTTCGTGCGGATCGCAACTACGTGTGACATAATTCCTCCATTCGTTGGGGTGTGAGAAGAACATGGTGGTCAGGCTGGGCTTGTGCTATTCGATGACCGGCCCGCCATTGATCCGCTGGCACAGATCGTCGATTTCCAGGGCGGTCAACGGCGTGATAACGTCGTCGAAATGGTCGGGCGAAATGGGACCATCATCAGGGTTGTCGCTCAAGTCGCGTTGCCAATAGCGCAAAGCGCTAAGGACCGTCGCCAGTTCGAGCTTGCTAAATTGAACCAGCATCCTTCCTCCTTTCATGAGGGTCAATCATTCGCTAGCAGTCAACTCGCCGGCCAGGAGGTTCAACGTGAGGTCTGGACCAACGGGCAGGCCGCGCAGCCATTTGGCGAATTGATGGACCATGAAGCCGGCGGCAATCGAGGAAGTGTAGATCGTCGAACGTGCAGTACAGGGGCCGACGTAGGCTTGCTCGGCTGCAAACAGCGTCCGCGGATAATGGTCATCAACCGCCGGCTCACCCACGGCGATCACGCGCAGCACCTCGGCGCTCATGCGGCCATCGACGAAAAAGTACGCGGACGAGCGGAGCGCGTCCCAGAGCATCCGCCGCATGACGATGCTGTCGACGCAGCAAAAGACCACGGGTACGCCATCAATCGCCAAATCGCGTGGGCTCGAACGCTTGAAACGTTCGGGAATCGTCGTGATTCGGATAACGGGATGAATGCGACAGCAGAGGTCGGCGGTGGCATCGACCTTGGGACGTTGCAAGTCCCCGGGCCAGTAGCCCTGCGGGGCAAGGTTCTCTGGTTGTACCAGGTCGTCGTCAAACAACGTCATTCGAGCGATGCCCAGAGTTGCCAGTTGCAAGGCGACCTGACGGCCAATGGCGCCGACGCCGATCACCAGCGCGTTGCACCGGGCCAGGCGCTCGGGCGGCACCAGTCCGCGCTGGCGCACGTCGCGTCCGCCCGCGGCTGTCGATGGTTCGTTCATGCTTCAATTTCCTCCAAGAATTGGTTTCTCGATCCAGGCTTCGAGCGACTGCGGATGGCTTACAAAAGGCGGCAGCGGTCCGCGAATTTGCCGGGGACTCGGGTTAAGATGGCCGCCCACCTTGATAAGATGCAGGGTTGGATTGGCGCCGACATGGCGCCAATAAAGGGCCGGCCACCCACGATGGGTAGCTGGTCCAGCATGTAATATTGACGCATTTCTTTAGCTTTTTGAGCTGCCAGTGCGGGCGTTCATTGCCGCCTGCGATTCCGCCAAGCGTCGCAGCGTAACCCGAATCTGTTCCCGGCGATCGGAGTCCATAAATACCTCACGAAAGAAATGTTGCTGCGCTGGTTGTCGGCTCAAGTCTGCAACCTTCGTGAAGCGATGGCGGTATTCCGATCGGTGGAAGTCGAGATCAGCTTCGGTGAGCCGCTCCTTCTCGGTGCCGGCGATCTTGCGCTGGATCAAATCGCCGATGTACGGCAACTTCGCCGATTCGTTGAGCTTGACCAGATTCGCCTGGACTTCGCCGGATTGCATCAAGTGGGTGCCAGTCAGCAGGACTCGGTACACGTACAGAAGCGGTTTAACGCGCGGCGGGCTCACGGCGCGGCAACTCGACTGGCGAGTCGAGCCTCTCACACGGCGGGGCTGCGTCCCAAATCAGGCCTTCGACCCAGTGCCTGGGGTGGGCGGTCGTTGCATCGATCAGTCGTCCCGAGTTGCCGAGTGGAATCGGTATACACGGCGCCCCAAGCAGACCTGCAGCAGGAAGGCAGGCGACTACGGCCTGAAGATCGTCATGGGAACCACACCACGCGCCGGTCGATGGTAAACCATAGCGCTGCCATAGGCTTGCCGCCCATTTTCCCACATCGACCGGTGGTCTGCTGCTCTTTCCAGGAAGCGGAACGAGATTGCTCGAACGCCAAGTCTGGGTAGGGAAACACTCGATCAACCAATAGGTTCCCGGCACCGGCCGAGGCAACCACAATGGAGCCGGCGCATTGACTAGGTGGCCACGTTTCGTCGCCACGAGCCGCTGGATTACTTCAATGCAGAACCGAATCCAGCCAACCTGGGTGCCAGGGTACGTTACCCAAAATGTCCCGGTCTTTCCCTGCGTGTGCGCAAGATACTCACACCATCGCCCGACACCAGGGCGAGTCGGAGCGTTCGGTTCCCGCCATCCTTGTGAGCCGTCCAGGCTGATCGCGTCAATCTGGTTCTGAACGGCGAATGAATCGATTACGTCCGCCATCGCGACGGCCGACACGGGCAGGGCCGGCCAAGAGATGACTCCAGTACGAACGGCCTCCCATCGGGGATCGTCATCAGATTTGAACAAAATCAACGCCGTTCCCGTATCCCGCCAACTCCGACAGGCGAGGTCAATCCCAAGAGTCTTGACGATCTCGAACATTGCTCGCGGTTTCTCGCTTTTGGTACCAGGGCGCGGGTGCCGATCGTTGGTATCAAATATTCAAGCTCGGGTCGAGCGCTTCTTACATTTCTTGGAGAGGTGAATTGATGTCCGTCAGGTGGTCGAGCCAGCAGTCGTCTTGAGATTTGTGGATTGAGAATGCCTGACCGCTCGACGCCCAGAATCGGTATCGGGCTCCAACGCCTGGTCGAGAAGGAGGTTGTACCGATCGCGAAAATCGGGCTCGTTGTGCTTCTTTTCGCTCATCCATCGCTCAGGGTTACGCATCCAACGAAACGGTATCGCATCGGCCGAATAACTTGGCTGGCGAATGATTGTATCCCGAAAATGCCCGTGCGTTTCGGGTGACGTTTCGACGTACGGGTGCTTTTTCGTCCGAGTAAGATCGAATGGGGCCATGAAGAAGCCTCGCTCGCTGACGCAGCACGGGCGGTCGTCCTCGGGGATGATATCAAGCGATTTGTCGCGGTTTGCTGATTCCAAGGCGTCGTTGCGCTTTGGCCCGATGCTCTTGAGTGCCAAGCACGCCATGTTGCCGACCGGATCATTGCAAACGGTGCCGTTCCAAGCGTTGTCATGCCAGGGAACGCGAAGTGAAAGGTGGCGGAGAGGGTAACGACGCATTTGAAAGCTCCCATGCGATATTTGCGTTCGCTCTATTTTTTTCGGCATCTGCGCCGCCGATTTGGTTGTGGCATTTTCGTGTGTCCAGCAATGTCCAGCAGCGATTCAACCTGACCTGCCGCACGAGTAATTTGATATACGTCCAGGTCATCGACCGTGGAGCGGTGGTTTACAAAATTCGAGAGGTAGGTTTCGGATTTTGGTTTCACGTCATTCCGCTTGCAAACGATGTATGCAACCGATTCCGCTTCGAGTTCCACCTTTTCGTGGCCAAAGGTGTCTCGTTGGGGAATGCCGAGTCTTGCATCCGCACCTAGGTGCCCGAGGCAAAGATGGCCAAGCTCGTGCGCCAGAGTCGCGAACTGAGTCGCCGGCGGATGATTTCGATTAACCTGCATCCGATATACCGCCGGTTCATCGGTTCCGTTGGCAGGTTTCACGACGCGAATCTGTCCGGCCTTGGAGTCGCCTGCATCGACCCAAGTCCAATGAACGTTCTTTCGTTTGAGCAGATCCTCGAACGATGCAATTCGTGATGCGTCGATTTTCCCGATAGCAAAAAAGCTCGCCACGTCCTGCGGCAGCGGTTCGCCTTCCGTATCCATCACGTCATAGACCAATGCAACCGGGCCGAAGGGCCAAAGAATCAACAGCGGTCTCGCTCCCTCTTTTGGCCGACGCTTGAATCGTTCCCACCAATCGTATATCGAAGCGGCATAGGTCAATCCGGGCTTTTGGATCTGCAACAGCATTCCGTTGAACGGCGCGATGTTTCGTAATCGAGCTACGAAATCGAGCAATTCCTTGAAATCGTTGCCTTGCCGATAGAGCTTTGCATCCTGAAGTAACTGGTCCAGCACAGACCGAACCGCATAGGCTTCGCCCGGTTCCTCGGCCTCGCCAAACAGGTTGTTTGGGTACTCGATCATGGCAAACCTATTTCGGTTGGCTGATCTATCCGCACGTCCTTGGCGCAAACTCGCTGCGTGGGCATGGACAAGTCGCCGGGAGCTTCGGCGCCATGAGGATAGAATAAGGGTGTCGGCTATCATGCCAAGGACAACGTCCCGACTTCTCCTACTTGCCCACTTTGCGGCCGATACAACACCATCTTACGCGATCGCTAACTGCCGTTGCCGTTGGGACTGGGTTCTGATCGCATCCCCGACAGATGCGACGGCGACGTCGAGCAGCGTGCGGCGGTGCGGTTCCGGCACGGCAGGATGGCCTTCGTTGTTATTCACCGCGCCAACTCCTTGCGAGGAACGTGGATTAGGACTTGGAATGCTGGCGTCCCTCCCTGCCCGCCGTAGAATTACTCATCGTCAACCCTCCGATCTTTCCAGGACCACGTCATGGACACCAGGTGCTTACAATTCTCCCTCGCGCCAACGGAACGCCAGCAACTTGACGCGCACGGCTATCTTGTGATCCCCGACGCGCTGAACTCAGAAATGATCGCTCGACTGATCGCCGCGGTTGACAGAGTCGATGGGCGCGAACGCACTGCGAGCCACGGCAAGGATCGGCTCCTCTCCTTCGCCAATATCCTGCCGGAGGACGATGCTTTTGTCGATCTGATCGATTGGCCACAGATTTTTCCGAAGGTCTGGGGACTCCTCGGCTGGAACATTTACGTCTATCACACGCACCTTGACGTGTCGCCGCGTTTGAGCGAACCTCCCGAGCGACCCGTGGCCTGGCACCAGGACAGCATGCGCGTCAACGAGGAGATCGAGTGTCATCCTCGGCCAAGGTTGTCCCTCAAGATTGGCTACTACCTGACGGACGTCAGTGGTCCTGACTGGGGGAACACCTTGCTTCTGCCTGGGTCCCACCTCACCGATCAACTCGACTGCCCGAACGATGGTGTTTCCAGCCCAGAAGGAGCAGTCCCCCTTCGTGTGCCGGCTGGGGCGGCGCTGGTACTGGACCGCCGTCTGTGGCATTCACGCAGCCCTAACTTCGGCCCGCATACACGCAAGGTGGTCTGGATCGGTTATGCCTATCGTTGGCTGCGTCCTAAGGATGAGATGACGGTCCAGCATCTTTACGAGCGAGTCGATCCCATCCGGCGGCAGCTTCTCGGTCTTGGCTCCAGCGCCAACAGCACCTACGATCCGACCGACGGCGACGTGCCGCTGCGCCAGTGGCTACAGGCGAATTGCTCGGACGATGCCCGCTGGTCGCCACACCACGACCGAGAACAGGCCCGCCCGCCCCTGTACGGTATTCGAGGCAAGAACACGGGTAGGCGCTGAGTTGTCCTCCGCGACGTAACAAATCAACGAGTAACCTAACCGTGCCAATGCCTTCCTCTCCCTCTCCACCGGTCACAATGGCGTGGTTGATCGTTCTTCTGCTGATGCCCGTGGCGCTCCTGAATTATCTCGATCGGCAGATGTTGGCGGCCATGCAATCCTCGGTGATGTCGGACATCCCAAGCATCGGCACCGACGAGAACTGGGGCTTCATGCTCGGACAGTTCAAGTGGGTATATGCCTTCCTGAGTCCAATAGGCGGATATGTCGCGGATCGGTTCAGCCGGCGGTTCACGATTTGCATCAGCCTGTTCGTGTGGTCGGCGGTGACGTGGTGGACCGGTCACGTCATGACGTACAACGAACTGCTTTGGGCTCGTTCGATCATGGGCTTCAGCGAAGCCTTCTACATTCCGGCGGCACTGGCGCTGATCACCGATTATCATGTCGGGCACACGCGGTCGCGCGCGGTAGGATTGCACCAGTTGGCCATCTACTGTGGCGTGATCGCAGGCGGTTTCGGCGGCCACATCGCCGACGCACCGGATCTGGGCTGGCGGGTTGCCTTCGACGCCTGTGGCGTGTTTGGTATGGTCTACGCCATTCCGCTGGTGTTCCTGTTACGCGATCCAGAGAAGTCGGAAGGCGCCATCGCCGTTCCAGGGCATTCGCCGCTTCGGGCAGCGCAAGAACTGTTGTCCAATCTCTCCTTCATTTTGCTGGTGATCTATTTCACGCTGCCGGCATTGGCGGGATGGGTGGTGCGCGACTGGATGCCGTCCATCCTGAAGAAGGAGTTCAATATTGGCCAGGGCGAAGCAGGGGTGGCAGCCACGCTCTACTGGCAGGTCGCCGCGATCGTCGGCGCGGTGGCGGGCGGCTGGCTGGCGGATTGCTGGATGCGCCGGAGCGAACGCGGCCGCATCTTCGTCAGCGCCATCGGCATGAGCCTCATCGTTCCCGCGATCTTCGGCGTCGGCAACGCTGGTTCGCTCACTATCGCCGTCGCGTTCCTCGTCCTGTTCGGTCTCGGCTGAGGATTCTTCGATGGCAACAACATGCCGATCCTATCGCAGATCGTTGCACCGCGACTTCGAGCCACCGGCTACGGGATCATGAACTTCGTCAGCATTAGTTGTGGCGGACTGGCCGATTGGGGATTCGGTGCGATGCGCGATCGTGCGGTGCCGCTCAACATCATCTTCAGCGTGTTTGCCAGCGCGGCGATTCTGTCCATTTTCATCGTGTTGCTCATCAAGCCGTTGGCCAACCTCTCCGACCAGCCGCAGCGCTGGTGATGTTCAGCCGTCCAGATTGGCACCGGAAACCGTGCCGTTCAGGCTTCATCTTCCCAGACAGAGCGATAAACCCCGGCCGCCTCACAGTGATTGATAAGATCTTGGTAGAAAGGGTGCGCCGACAGCGTGGCGCTATTGCCGATGATGAGCAGCTTGCGACGGGCGCGCGTCATGGCCACGTTCATGCGCCGCACGTCGGCGAGGAAACCGATCTCTCCTTCCGGATTCGATCGGACCAGCGAGATGATCACTGCTTCTTTCTCTCGTCCCTGAAAGCCGTCCACGCTGTCAATTTCCAGCCCCGGCACGGTCAACCGCTCTCGCAAGAGCCGTACCTGCGCCGAGTAGGGAGCGATGTCCACCAGCGTCACGACCTGCGTGCCAAGCGTGAAAATCAGGTCCGGGTGAAAATGCACACGCTCAGTCATGATGAAATGCTCCCAGACAAAGCCCAGGCCCAGCCATTATGTTATTCTCCAGACGACACGACAGCTTGCGGCCGGGTTCAGAAGCCTTCGGAGTGTCCCTGGCACCCCGAACCCACTGCAGTGACACATTGTCCGATCTTGTGTTCTGACAACAGATGGGGGGCGCCATGAAGGTTGTCGTAAATCATCAAATTCACCTGTCCGAGTTCCAGCAGACCGACAAGGTCACCCTTATCGAGCATCTCAACGATCGCGACATCTACGAGCGCACCCTGCGAATCCCGTTCCCCTACGCCGAGAAGGACGCCGCCGACTGGTTCGTTCGCGTCGCCAAGATTACCGAGGAGCAAGGGCGACCCTGTCATTTCGCAATTCGCGGCGCCGATGACGCCGTGATCGGCGGATGTGGATTTCATGACTTCCAATCCCATCGGGCCGAAGTTGGCTATTGGCTCGCCAAGCCCTATTGGGGCCGCGGCATTATGACCGCGGTCGTCAAGCGAATTTGCCAGCACGCGTTCGACGAGTTCGGCCTGCTGAAGATCGTCGCGCATGTGTACACGCTAAATCCGGCGTCGGCAAGGGTGCTGGAGAAATGTGGTTTCGTCCAGGAAGGGTTGTTGCGAAGCCAATATCTGAAGGATGGCAAGCTGATCGACGCGTGGTTGTTTGCATTGTTCGAGTAGTCGTCTGGATGACGGTGTCGCGACTGACCTTCGCGAGTTGGCAGAGTTGCGTGAAGCTCCAGTCGTTCATCTGGTAGGCTTCCTCGGATTGCATGGCGCCGGGATCGGCAAAATCAATCACGAGCTTGTCGAGCGCCAGTGGCCGCGGACTGCGCGGCGGCACCCAGCGATCGACCGACTTTTCCTTCTGCTCCTGGCAGAACCGGGTGAGGCCCGCGAGCGAATCGAAGCACTCGTCGGGGCCGCGGCGGAACAACTCCGTGTGGCCGCGTTTGAGGACTTGCATGAGTTGACCCTCCAAAAGATGTTGAACCTGAGGATAAAACGAGAGATGCACCACCGGTCTCTCGGCAGGGAGGAACTGCGGAGAGCCGGGTTGTTGGGTCTTCCCGAACAGCAATGGGATAGAACAGCTCGGCGGATATACCACGGACAGAAACGGAAATCACCTTTCTCGCCTACGCGAAAAATGATCCGAGTTAGCGGGCGCGCGAATAGACTTTCCAGAACAACAGTAAGTTGCCGTATTGCCGAGAGATTTCTGTGGGGTTGTCTCGCTGGACCGTGCTGTTCTTGCGCCATCTAATAGTGAATGGCCTTGACCCGAAACCCATTATTCCAGCGTGGGGCCGCATGTATGGCGCAGCCTACCTATTCTTGGTTCTCTCCGAGCCCGAGTGAAATACATCATGAACGATTGGTTTTAGATTTTGGGCTTCGGAGTGCCGACCTTTTTTTTCGCGAACTTGTCGTGCCCGAATTGGGCCGAGTCTGGTTTGTCCGCCAGATCTCATGGCCACTCGCTGCGCTGGCTCTTCACGAAACGTTGGAGGGCAGTGGCATGAACAACCTCAAGCCCACTGCGATTTGTCATGGTATCGAGTCGCTGGCCTGCAAACTGGAGTATTCCGTCGATCCGCAGGACCCCTCTGAACGGAGTCTCGGACGCCGAGCATTCGGTCGTGATCATGAAGGGGCCGTATGGAGTTTTCAGCGGCTACGGCAACCATCGAACTATGTTCGCAACACGCACCGCCAGGCGGCGACGAGATCGATCCGACAGGACGGCGGTCTCGGATTCGCGACTGGTGTTAGGTTCGATCTCCTCGCACTCGAACCCGTTGGGAGAGCGCTTGCCGATGCTTTCCTCAAACATCGCGTTGGCAAGGGCGGGACCAGCTTGCACAACTGGCTACTCAGATGGCTTCGGGGCGAGCGAGACCTGCCGGACTGGTCAGATACGCTTCATAAGGCATTGTCCCCCGAACACCCGACTGCCGATGAGCGAAATCTCGTTCGTTCTAGGGTGTTCGAAACGTCGACCTCGTCTAGCGAAAAACGACAACGTCTAGCACGTGCGATCGGCCGCCAAGCGGAGTTCCCAGATATCGAAAGGGGAGTCATTCCTCGCCTGCGAGACGCCGGTCATCGGAAGCAAGCCGACGAGGTTATCGCAGCGCGTGCATTCGGAGCCATGCTTGATCGCGCCCGTGATGCAACTTCCGAGCTTACGCGAGCGGTCGAGCCTGGCCGCGGTGGCGTTCCTTTGGCCACGCTCGTCCGCGATGTGGCATTGCAAAAGGCCTTGGCCACGCTCAGGGCCGCAACGGCAAACTTCTCTTCGAAAGCAAGTGCCGCAGGCATTAACGAACCCACGAGTAGGACCTTTGCTGCCGCTCTCCTGGCGGCAACGAATGAAGAGCAGGCGATCCGACTTTTGGTCGAAAGTGTCGGGAAAGTGCTCAACCTCGCAGAAGCTGCCGTTATTCGAGGCGCGCTCTTCCGTGTGGTGGACAACTCGGAGTCCCTGGATGGTGTCGAAGAGGGCGCGGTAAGCATCGAGCCCGATCGCACAGGTAGAACCTTTCGCGTAGCAAATCTGCATTCCCTCCTTCGCGACACTGGGCATCGGGGGGCGGCATGAGCGTCGCCGAAACTCTTCTTGATGTGTTTTTGCCTCCCGAGGGCATGGTGGGTCACATCGCGGCGCTTGTCGCGATGACGGGTGACGAGGACTTCCTGGAAGCTGTGGTCCAACGGTTCTCAGGACTACGGCCGCGACAGCGAGCCGAGCTTGGCAATATCCTTGTGTACCTGCTGCTCGACGGTCACCGCTCCCAACCTCAAGCGGGCCTGGTTCACCACGGTCGCCAAGGATGAGATTGCACTCGACTTTGGCCAGCCGATGTCGTGGAAGGACGAGATGAAGCGATCCATTATTCTCGATGACGGAACGGCAAAGGTGGGTTCGGGTGCAGTCTCCGAGAGCATTGTCAAACTAAAATTGACGGCGCCATCGAAAGCGAAGTCCATCACCTATTTGAGCAGTCGGGACTGGGACGGAAAGTCGTCAGGTCTCCTGTTCGGTGCCAATGGCATTGCCGCCCTCACCTTCAGCGAGGTGCCAATTGATCCAGCGATAGATCGGAAAACGCCATAAAATGCATCGTCGGTCTATTTCCACATAACCCGGTTTGTTTCTTTGGGGTGCTTCATGCGTCGAGTGTGTTTTGGCTGGTTTTTGGTTTTCACCTCCTTGATCCAGGCGGCAGGCGTCTGTTCGTCGGTCGGCGACAAGGAAACTTCGCTGAAAGTCAAGCCGTTGTCGGCAGAGCTTGCCGAGAAATACAAGCTCGACCAAGGCTTTTACAAAAAGTGCGCCCTCGTTCAGAACATTCTCATCGCTACTTCCGAGCGCGTTTCCGATTTTGCGATTCTCGAAACCGCGTACCAGTTCGACATGTTGATGAAGGACACGCGGCCGAACATCGCGCAGCGCATTCGCGACAAGGGCGTGCTCTGCCTTTTGATCGCCCACAACGAACATACCTCCGACCTCCCGCAATTCCGTTCCACGAAGACCGGCAAAGAACTTGACTTTTACAACTGGCGGAATCGCGGTTTTCTGACCACCAAGAATGGCGTGCTCACGGCCGTCTTTGCCGAAGAAGATGTGCTCGAATACGACGGTGGCATGCAAGTGGAGAGCATCCTCGTCCACGAATTCGGCCATGTCGTGGACAGCGCTGGCTTCGACGAAGATCTGCGTAAACGCCTCGGCGCCGCGTTCAAACGCGCCAAGGAGAAGGGGTTATGGAACGACGGCTACGCGGCTCAGCGCTTCCGCCGCGTGACCAGCGAAAAGCCCGTCAGTCTATTTGATTCGCTGGTCAAATGGTTTCCCGACCAGTCGCCAGAGCTCTTCAAAAAATGCCTCGACGGGGGCGACATTCTCGTCAACGGGAAGCCAACCAACGCGAAAGTTGAGATCACCAAGAAAGACAAGGTGCTCATCGTGTTCGGCGGCCCGAAGCAATGCTATGCCCTGGCGAATCGCGCCGAATACTGGGCGGAGGGCTACCAGTCATGGTACGATACCAACCGAACCATGGATCACGATCACAACCATATTCACACGCGCGAAAAACTCCTGGCATACGATACCGGCCTGGGGGACCTCTGTCGCGAAGTGCTCGGCCAATCGGAATGGCGATTCGTGTCGCCGCGCAAACGCGCCGGCGTCGGCCATCTGAAGGGCTACGACCCGGCAACGGCCCCCAAAGTCAAGAAACTCGACCACATCGAGAAGGCCGCCAACGATTATTATGACACCTATTGGAAAAGCTACTGGCCGCGACTGTACGAGAAGCATTCCCTGAAGTTGCCCACGCCAGGCAAAACCCAATGACGGTGGGCATCGACCTAGATCGAACTGATCGGTGTTTATACGGCTTCGCCCGCTACGAACGCGAAATCACGAAACTGATGTGACAAACCGAAACCCCTTTCGAGAGGAAACGCATTGAATTCACACATTTTCCAGGGCTGTGTGCCCGCGCTGATGACGCCGTGCCAGTCGGATCGCACGCCGAATTATCCTGCCCTCGTGAAGAAGGGACAGGCCCTGATGAAGGCTGGCATGAATGGAGTCGTGTACTGCGGCTCGATGGGAGACTGGCCACTGCTGACGGATGAGCAACGGCAGGAAGGTGTTCGCCAGCTGGCCGAAGCCGGAGTATCCGTCATTGTGGGCACTGGTGCTCAGAATCCTGCGCGCGCCGCCGCTCACGCCGCTCACGCGCAGCGTGTGGGAGCCAAGGGGCTGATGGTCATTCCACGCGTTCTGTCACGCGGGACTTCTCCGGCGGCTCAGCGGGCGCATTTTGCTGGCATTCTTGGGGCGGCACCCGATCTGCCCGCCATTATTTACAACAGTCCCTACTATGGGTTCGAGACCAAAGCGGACCTGTTCTTCGATCTCCGGCGTGAGTTTCCGAATCTCGTAGGCTTCAAGGAATTCGGCGGTGCGGATTCCTTGAGCTATGCCGCCGAGCACATCACTCATGCCGACAGCGATGTCCTGCTGATGGTTGGCGTGGATACGCAAGTGTGTCATGGCTTCATTCGTTGCGGCGCGGTTGGCGCGATCACCGGAATCGGTAACTGCCTTCCGCGTGAAGTCCTTCACCTTATCAAACTTTGCAAACTGGCTACTGCTGGTGACATCGAAGCCAGGCGATTGGCGCGAGAATTGGAAGATGGCCTCACCGAGTTGTCGCATTTTGACGAAGGGCCCGACCTGGTCCTGTACTACAAGTATCTGCTCGTCCTGCTCGGCGACACGGACTATGAATTGCACTTCAATGAATCAGATCAGCTCTCACCAAGTCAAAAGCACTTTGCCGAAGCGCAATTGAAACTCTTCCAGCAGTGGTGGAACAACTGGCCGGGAAAGTCGTATCGCGAAGTGCTCGATTCCAAGAATGTCCGTTGAAGCAAGCGGGCCATTCCAATGCAGACCCCACTTGGCCGCATCGCGCAACATCGCGATGCGGCCGTTGAGATTCGTCACCGAATCGGCGAATAATCGGTCGCCTTCATCATGACCGATTTGACACCGATCTTCGGTGTCGTCAGCGGCCCGCCGGCCTTCTCTTCTGAAGCCTTGAATGCGGCCTTCCAGTCGGCGTCGTCGCGGAATGCGCCAAACGATTTCTTCGCTTCCTCGACACTCTTGTGTGACAGGAAGTATACGAGGGTATCGTCAGCGCCCTTTTCGCCTTTGAGGGGAACCCAATAGCCGATATTCGTCATGCCGTGCTTCTCGAAGAGCTTCACGGTATGGTTGCGGAAGCGGGCGTTGAGGTTGTCGAGGTTCTTCGGCGTCGCGATGTAGGTGCGCATCTCGAAGATGCGATCGCCCCTTGCCGCCGGCTTGGGTTCGGGGGAATAGTCGGTCGCGTTGAGGTACAACGATTCGATTTTCGCGACAATCTTTCCCTTCGCCTCGGTTTCCTTCTTGACGGCCTGCCACGCCGGGGCCGCCCCGAACGCGGACCAGGACTTTTTCGCCGCGTCACGGCTGGGGTAGGCAAGAATGTAAACGAGCTTGTTCTCCTTATTGTCGATCGGGGTCCAGTATCCGATGTTGGTCATGCCGTGCTTCTCGAAGAGCTTCACGGTATGGTTGCGAAAGCGGGCATGCAAATCGTCGAGCCGGCCCTCGGGGGCGTAATAGGTCCGCATCTCGTAAACGCGCTCGGCTTTTTCGCCCGCCTGAGTCGCCCCCACCATCGCGATGAGGGGCAGGATCATCATTACCACCGCGGCATGAAACTTCATGGCTTTGTCTCCAAAAAAAAAAGGATTTTTCCAAACAACATCGGCTTTCATCAGCCCGCATTTCGCCTTGATCGCCGGTCGCGACCACACCCTAGCCGGGTCGATTCCCTTGGCGTGGGTACGCTCCCTACTTTGCAATCTGGACTGCAACACATTCTATCCACGTCGTCGAGAAGCGTTCCCAGGGTTCATTTGTCGCCGGGTTCATAGATGAAGGCGAGGTCGTCCGCAGGAACGACCCAAACGTTGCGGAACTTCACGGGGTTGCCGTGGTCCTGAAGGAACACCGGACCGGTCATCGTCTTCTTCTGCCGATCCCGGATCTTTTCCAGGTACGGGGTGGTACCGAAGCGAAACGGGTGGAATGTCGACCTCGGTTCGCCGAACGGAGCCACGTCCTGAACTTTTTTCCCGTTGAACCACACCGTGACCGTTCCGTTCTCGGTGATCTTCCCCGATTTGTCGCGCCGGGGCGCCCGGTAGCGGATGTCGAAGACCTGCCACTCCCCCGGCTTCCGACAAGCGTTCACGAGCGGCTTGGAGAAGCCGTAAAGCGACCCGGCATCTTCCTGCGTAATCGCCTCCTTGCCGAACGAGTTCAGGATCTGCACCTCGTAGTGCCCGTGGATGTAGACGCCGCTGTTGCCGGCGCCCTTTTCCGGCAACATGAATTCGACGTGGATGTCGGCATCCCGAAAATGGAGTTTCGAGACGATGTGATTCCGGTTTCCTTTGGGCGTCGGGACGACCACGCCGTCCTTGATCGGCCAGTCAATCTTCTCGCCCGCCATGCTCAAGAACGAGTGGTTCCCCTTGTCGTCAAGGAGCACGATCGCGCCCTTCGGTGCCTGGGCGGGGAGCTTGCTCTGGTCCGGGTTGAAG
>SHZY01000139.1 GCA_009692065.1 Gemmataceae bacterium | reverse complement strand
CCGCCAACACGATCCGCAGCTTTTCCTCGGCAGACCACTTTCGTCGCTTGCTCATGTCTTTTCCTCCAGGGGGTTCTTGATTTCACTACACCCGGAGGAGACGGTCGGCTACTTTAGGCTGTGTGCCATTTGGGGTGAAACACTACACTAACCGTTCACACGGTGGTATAGCCTCGAAACGCGTTTTCGGGTATCGTTGCATCTGGTATGGATGCACCACCACCGTTACCGCCTGATGTCCTTGCCGTTTTTTCCAGCGTAATTGACGGTGGTCAGCATGAGACCTGCGAGCCGTTCGGGCAAGGCAGCCGTCACTTTCTCCCGGTGAAATGCTATGCCGCACACCCAGCGCGTTCCTGGAATCAACCGCTTCATGCAGCATGGCTTCATGCGGATCGGCTTTCTGAAAGTCAGCCGGACAATCGCCTTCGTGGTCATGCTCATTCTGGCCAGTGAAGCGCATGGTGGTGAGGCGGAAGTTGAGAAATTGAAACAGGGATTGCAGAGCCCAAACGAGGCGACCCGCGTCGATGCGATCAAGAAGCTAAAGATCTCTGCGGCGGAGGCGAGCAAGGCGGCGGAAATGCTCGTGCCGCTGCTAGCGGACAAGAGTGTGCCGGTGCAGCAGGCGGCGTCGGCGGCGCTGGTGAAGCTCGGCAAGGAAGCGGCGCCTGCATTGGTTCTGGCGCTGCAATCCAAAGACGACGCGGTGCGGCGCGAAAGCCTGACGCTGCTCGAGCGTATCGGCCCCGCCAGCAAGGCGCTCATCCCCAGTCTGCGCAAGTTGTTGAAGGATCCTCAGCCGGAGGTGCGCAGCGCGGCGATTCGCTTGCTGGCCCGATCCATTGCCGCTGGTCCAGAGGCAACGGAATTCCAGGAACTCCTGCTCCTGGCCTTGGACGACAAGGACTGGTCCGCACGCCGAACCGCTGGCCTTGCCCTGACCAAGGCGGGAACTCGGGCGGTGCCTGGGTTGATCGAGATTGTCGTGAACAATCCAGTTCCCTCCGCGCGCGCGGAGGCGATCCTGTCTCTGGGAACGATTGGCCAAGGCGCCAAGACTGCCATCAAGCCCTTGCTCGAGGTGATCCGCGCTCCAAACCACGGACACTTGCATACTCAGACCTTGGCCGCCCTGGCCAACATGAACCCCGAGGCCGGCGCCGCGCTGGTCGGTCTGGTCAATGATCGGGATAGCCGCGTGCGCGTCGTGGCGATCAACGCGCTCACGGGGGAGCAGGCCAGAATTGCCAAGGATGCGTTGTTGAAGAACCTGCGGGATCCGACCGCGGAAGTTCGCTGGGCGTCTGCCAAGGCCTTGTCGCGCATCGGGGGCGGTCTGCTCCCGGACGTCGAACCGCTGCTGACGGACCCGAAGGCCGAGACGCGTGCGGTCGCCATTCAGGCCATCGGCCCGTTTGTCTCAGTCGCGACGCTGGGCAAATTCCTACGTGATGATGACATGGCCGCGCAACAGGCCGGGGCCGCGCTTTTGGCAAAAAGAGGGAGCGAAGCTTTTCCTGTCCTGATCGATGCCTTGCGGTCGAAGGCGTTTCGTGCCGAGGAGGCAGCCGCCAAGACGATTGTTCTCATGCCGGACCGTGCTGACGATCTCATCCCCGCCCTGGTCGAGGTGTTGCTCGCCAAGGAAACGCAAGCACCCGAAGCGGTGGCCAAGACCATCCTCCTTGTCAACTCACTTTACGGGGCACGCGAGTTAGCCCGCCTAGCCCAGGTGCCGGACTTGGTCCGCCTCTTGAAAAAAGCCGGTTTCCTGGAGAAGGAGATTCCCGAAGTGCAAGAGCTGGCCTGCCTGGCCCTGGCGGAGCGAGGCGCCGGCGCCAAGGATGCGTTTCCTTCGCTGACCGAACTCCTCAAAAAACCCAAAACCGAAGTGAATGTTTTGGCCGCCGCCGCTCGGGCCGTTAACGCGATTGGGCCGAAAGACTCCGCCTATCGCCTGGCTCCGGACCTGATCCCGCGCATTGTGCAAGGCACCCACGAAAAATCCAAGCTGCTACGCGACGAAGGGGTGAGCGATCTCATGCGCGTGGGGCTGAACGGGGATACCTTCGAAGCGATTCTGGCGATGCTAACTCTGGACGTTGATGCCGACGAAGCCAATGAGTGGATTATCCATCACGCCAACGCCAGCAACTCGTGGAACCTCGCCGGACCTAACTTGGTCCGGGTTCTGGCGCTATTCCACAGTCGCAGCAAGCTCGGTCCGCGCCGCCTGACTCCGGCCGCGGAGGGTGCGTTGAAAGCCCACCTTTGGCGTTATCTGCAACAATCGTTGTCCGGCAAGGCACCTGCAATCCTTCCGCGCCCCCTTGCCGACGTGAGCGCCGTTCTGCCCATCGATCACCTTCCGTGGGTGACCTCCGCCTACCTTGCCCTGGATGTCTTGAAGGACGATCCCGAATACAAGGACCGGAAATTCCAGGGCCGATCGCCCGGTAAATACTTTCAGGATTGGACCCCCTGGTGGCGCGAATGGGCGAAGTATCGCGCTCTCAATGGCTTGTGGTCAGAGATGGGATTCACCAACCATCAGACCTTCATCTGGCCCTCGCTTCTCAACATAGTTGATCTTGCCAGCGATCCGATCGTGAAGCAGCGGTTCCGGATGTTGCTCGATTTGACGATGATCGAAGAGGAGCAGATCTCCATTCAGGGTGTGCGCTCAGGCAAGCGCGGCAAACCAAACGCAGTCGGTTCCAATTTGGATCCCTGGAAGGACCTGCTGTTCGGCGAGGACCCGCGCCGGTTTGCGGAAGCCAACATCAATTACCGCGGGATCTACTGGACGACGACCTACAAGCTCCCGCCTGCCGCCCTCTTGCTGCGCAAGCTCAATCGCCCCGAGTCGCACTACGCCATCGCCAATCATCACTTCTTCGGCGGCACGGTCTTCGCCTTTGCCGGTCCTCACTACATCCTGGGCGCTCAAATTTCGCAGAAGAAGGGGAGCATGGAATTCCCCGGCGCCTGGCATCGGCTTGTCTTCGACGACCAGAACGCCATCCTGTTCCCGCTGCCGCAAGGCAATCGCCAGCACGTGCAGCACCGCAACGTCTATATCACTCGCTTCACCGGCGGCGACCACCCAGCCATCGACTTCACTGCCGCACTGAAGACTGTCGAGAAAGGCGATTGGCTCTTCGTCAGCAACGGCCCCGCTTTCGCCGGCATCTACTGCGACGGCGGTTATCGGCTCGAACGCTCAGGCCGAAAGGAGCAGGGCCGGCAGAACTGCGACTCGCTTTTCCCGAAAGCCCCGCAATCCATCATCCTGCTTCATGCGGGGGATGTGCCAACGTTCGCCTCCTTCGAGAAGTTCCAGGAAGCGATCCTCAAGGCCCCACTGGCAACGACGGAGGCGTCGCTGCGCTACACCGGTCCCGATTTACCGGCGATCGAGTTCTTTCGCGAACCCGCCAAGGCGCCCCTCATCGCTGGTGCGCCTCAGCCATTCCGGAGTACAACGAAGACTTACGATAGCCCATACCTTGTGGGCGAAGTGGGCCAAACCCGCATCACGGTGCGCGTCGGCCAATACTCGGCGGTTTACGATTTTGAAAGCAGTACCATCGTCGAAGAGAAAGGGATTGGGAAATGACCAAAGCCCAGAGGTGAGGTACTTCGAACCTCTGGGATATCCCAAGGGTTCGGAGTACCTCACCCCTGGGCTTGGCGCTTATTTTCGACTCTTGCCGACGCAATACAGATGGCGTTCGCCGCGGATGTAAAGGCGGCCATCGGCAACCGCGGGGGTGGCGCGGACCGTTTCGCCCAGTTCGTTGCGTGCCAGGAGTCGAAAGGTCGGCTCGGCGGCAAAGATGTAAACGTCGCCCGCGGTACTTGTGGCATAGACCTTGCCATCGATCAGCAGAGGTGAGGCGTGGAAGCCCGTGTCAGCGAGGCGCTCGAACCAGACGCGCTTACCGGTGCGCGCGTTAACGCAGCCGGCGACACCCGCGTCGTTGACGAAGTAGATGTGCTCGCCGCGGGCCACGGGGCTGGGAACGTAGGGAAAGTCCTTGCGGTTTTCCCAGATGCGCTGAGGGCTCTTGCTGTCACTGAGATCCAGGCCGATGGCGAACCGGCCGGCGTCGCCGCCGCTGCACACGCACAGGATGTCGCCGGCCAGCGCGGGGGATGCCACCGTCCTCATGGGCACCTTGACGGCATGCTCCTGCCAGCCCTTGGCTTCCCAGAGCTTCGCGCCCGTCTCGACGTTGTAGCCGGTCACCGCTGTGGTGCTCGTGACGATCAATTCAGGCTCCTTTTGCCCTGGCCGGTACAGCAAAAAGGGGGCGGAGTAGCAGGCGCGCTCGGCGACGCGCGCGGTCTCCCAGACAAGCCGGCCGGTGCGCTTGTCGAGCGTGATCAGCATCGATGGCCGCGCGTTGGGCACCTTGGTGGTGAAATCGTCCTTGTCCATGTCGTTGGCGAGGATGAGCTTGTCCTTGTAGAGGATCGGCGAGGCCCCCGCGCCGTGCTGGCTGTTGAAGGCGCCCAGCTTCTTGCTCCAGAGTTTTTCGCCCTGGAAATCGTAGGCCGAAACCAGAACGTCCTGGCCATCCCAGAACGAGACATAAACCGCCTCGCCGTCCGTGGTCGGCGTGGAGGACGCCAGGGAGCTGTCGGCACGAATCTTGGCAGTTCCCGCGGGGATGCTTTTCTGCCAGCGGATTTTGCCGTCGGCGGTGTCGAGGCAAAGGAGGCTCCGCAGCTTGCCGTCGTTGCTGGTCGACTGGAGGAAAAGGTGCTTGCCCCAGACGATCGGGCTGGAGTTGCCGGCGCCGGGCAGGGCGACCTTCCAGATGATGTTCTCGTTGGCGCCGAACTTGAACGGGATGGCCTTGTCATCGGACGTGCCGGCGCCATTGGGGCCGCGGAAGCGTTCCCAGTTTGCCTGCTTCGCCGTCTCACCGGCCAAGACGTTGGCGGCACAGAACGAGAGGACCAGTGGTACTAGAAATCGCATGAGCCGCTCCTGCCATGGGTCGGAGTGTCGATCGCATCAGTGTAGAGGTCGCCCGTGGGCATTGCAATCGAATTGATCCGACCCGAATTACTCACCACAGAGGCACAGAGGACACAGAGAGAATCAATTGCATAAATGAGTTGTGGCGCTTTCTTGGTTTTGCAAACACCGACACAGTGTATTCTACCTGCCAAGTTTATTCTCTGTGTTCTCTGTGTTCTCTGTGTTCTCTGTGCCTCTGTGGTTAGGATTCTCTGTAATGGTAAGCCCCGCGCCCCGCCGGCGAAGTAAAAGCTGGTCCCGCCCGCCGGCAGGTAGTAATCTACCTTCCCACCAATTCACTTTCCTGGAGACGCATCATGACCCGCTTGGCCACCCTGTTCGTGAGTGTCCTTTGCTTGGCAACCGCCGTTCCCGCCGTGCACGCCGATCCGACGCCTGTCACCTTGAAGAAAGGGGACCGCATCGTCTTCCTCGGCGATTCCATCACCGCCGGCGGCAACTCGGGCAAGGGCTACATCCAGGTCATCCGCGGACATCTTGCCGACAAGAAGAAGGACCTGGGCATCGAATGCATCGGCGCAGGCATCAGCGGCAACAAGGTGCCCGACCTGCAGAAACGCGTCGACAAGCAAGTCATTGACAGAAAGCCCACCATCGTCGTCATCTACATCGGCATCAACGACGTTTGGCACGGTGAGAAGAATCCCAAAAATGGCACCTCTCCGGAAGCCTTCGAAGCGGGACTCAAGGAAGTGATCGGCAAATGCACCAAGGCCGGCGCTCAGGTGGTGCTTTGCACGCCAAGCGTCATCGGCGAACTGCCCGGCGGCGCCAACAATCTCGACGGCAAGCTCGACGATTACGCCAACATCAGCCGCAAGGTGGCCAAGGAGCTGAACCTGAATCTCTGCGATCTCCGTAAAGCGTTCGTCGATCACGTTCAGGCGAACAATACCCAGAAGAAAACGTCCGGCATCCTCACCACGGACCGCGTCCATCTCAACGAGGCCGGCAATCGCCTGGTGGCGCAGACGATCCTGAAATCCCTGGGGGAATAACCGAGGGCCCGCGGCATGCGTTTGGTCGTACCTGTTCTACTCTCGTTTGGCTTTGCGGCGGTGTTCCCGCTGGGGCCTGCGTGTCAGGCCGGCGATGATCTGCAGCGCGATCTTGTTGCCCACTGGCCGCTCGCAGGGAATGCGTGCGAAGTCGTGCGCGGTGGGAATCACGCGCAGGTCGTCGGCAAGCTCGACTTCAACTCGGATCGATTCTCGGTGCTGTTCACGGGCAACGCTGCGCTGGAAGTGCCCGCCAAGCACGCGCCGCGCTTCGGCACCGGCGACATCACGCTGGCGATGTGGCTGAAATCCAACGAGCTCGCGGACGCGCTGCCGGGCGATTTGATCAGCCAGTACGATCCCGTCAAGCGGCGCGGATTTCATCTCGCTCTCAGAAGCAACACCGGCGCCACGACGAATCAGGCCAACTGGCGGCACCTGCAGTTCGGCATCGACGATAATCGCGCGTCCGCGTGGCGGGACTGCGGCCGGCCCGGCAAAGCAATCCTCGCCTTTGCTCTCGCGGTACATGACGGCGCCATCTATGCCGGCACGTGCGAGCCGGGCAAGGATGAATCGGGCCGCGTGTATCGCTACGGCGGCGGCGACCAGTGGATCGACTGCGGCGCCCCCGACAAATCCAACACCGTGATGGCCCTCGCCGTGCATCGCGGCAAGCTCTATGCCGGCACCGGCAAGTATCGGCTTGGCGGGTCGTCCTTGAAAGAGTCGGAAAACGCCACGCTGGGCGGGCGCGTCTTCCGTTACGAAGGCGACAAGCGCTGGACCGACTGCGGCCAGTTGCCACAGACCGAGGCGGTCGGCGGATTCGTGGTGTTCAAGGGGCAACTCTACGCGTCGTCGCTGTACAAGCCGGCCGGCTTCTTTCGTTATGAGGGGGAGGCGCGCTGGTCGAGCTTGCCGGTGCCGCAAGGGTTGGATCCTAAGACGTCCACCCGTATTCCCAAGCGCGTCGAGGCGTTGACGGTGTACGACGGTTTCATCTACGCCAGCAGTTACGACGGCGGCCATGTCTATCGTTTCGACGGCAAGACCTGGACCGACTGCGGCCAGCTCGGCGACAACACGCAGACGTATTCCTTCGCGCAATATCAAGGACGTCTGTATGTGGGCACATGGCGCAGCGGACGCGTCTATCGTTTCGAAGACGTTGGCAAGTGGACCGACGTAGGCCGGCTGGGCGAGGAACTCGAAGTCATGGGCATGCTGGTCCACAACGGCCGACTCCTGGCCGGAACGCTGCCGCTCGCGGAAGTCTATTCTTTTGAAGGGAGCAGCACCTGGAAGCGCCTGGCACGGCTGGATCACACGCCGAATGTCATGTATCGCCGGGCGTGGACGATGGCAGAACACGACGGCCAGGTTTTCTGCAGTACGCTCCCCTCGGGCAAGGTGTTCGCCTTTTCCGCCGGGCGACAGGTTAGCTGGGGCCGCTCGCTGTCGTCGGCATGGCATCATGTCGCCGCGGTAAAGTCGGCAAAAGGCCTCACGCTGTACGTCGGTGGCAAGGTGGTCGCGCAGTCGCCCTTGGCCGAGGGGGACAACTACGACCTCGACAGCGCCGCGCCCCTGCGCATCGGCGCCGGATCGACGGGAACGCTCCAAGGACGCCTGGCGGATGTCCGCTGCTATCGACGCGCGCTCGCAGCCACGGAGATCGTAGCGCTGGCGAAGCAGAAGGCGAAATAGCGATGGAGTAAAACGAACTGCAAGCAATGTCCAGGTGGTGCAACAAAACCGTTCCGAGTCTGTGCCCGCCGCGCAAGCGAGCGATTTCGACATAGCCCTCGCTTACGCGAAACCCACGAAAGGCCATCCATGCGCATCATCCTGTTCGTTGCCTTTATCTTGAGCGCACTTTCTGGCAGCGCCCGCGCCAGCGGGCGCAAGCTCACGGGAACGCCGGGAGTGCGTTCGGCCTTGCCGGACGAGCATCCGTACCAAAAAACGTTGCGAAAGTTCCTGGGCACCCTCACGGAAAAGGACTTCACGCATGGCATCACGGGCGGACTCAAGGCCGTGCCGGCGGGGGATGATCCCGAGTATCTTTATCGCACGCACCTCCTGACGCTGATGCCGCAACCGCTCGTCGGGTCCAAGCGAGGCGCGCCTGCGGTGAACGCGCCGTCGTCGCTGTTCGTGCTCGCCAATATCGAGAAGGCCGAGGGGGTGATGATCCCGCCGGTTTGGCCGGAACCGCTCGTCACCTTCACCAACTGGCAATACGCGGGCAACGTCTATCAGGGCAACCGCGCCCTCAAGCTGCGCGCGTTCGTGACCAGCACGATCCACCTGACCATGATGGACGATCAGCTCGATCACCATCCCGAGCGCGGCGGCGCCCGCGCCGACTGGTTCGGTAATCAATTGATCATCATGGCGCACCCCTACCCAGGATTCAAGGACGTGCTCCCGGCCGAAGTGCAGAAGGCGTACGAGACCGGCCTGCGCCGCATGGGACAGCGCGCGCTTGACTGGGGCCCGGTCGGCGAGGAGCCGAACCTTGACATGGTCCCCGTCGTCGGCTTGTGGCACGTCAGCAAGGCGATCGACGACCCGGCGTTCAGCAAGGATGCCGAGGCCTACGCGCGGCGGATATGCACCGATCCGCGCCACTTTCACGCGGCGGGTTTCTGGTTCGACAACCGCGGCATCGACATGGGCTACCAGGGGACCACGAACTTCTTCGCCGTCTGGGCTGCGCTCGCCAGCGATTGGCCATTCGCCAAGGAGGCGGTCGCGAAGAGCTATCGGCTACGCGCTCACCTTTGCTTGCCGGAGCCGGGTGGGACATGGTTTGTCGGGCCAAGCCATTTCAATTCGCGCACTTCAAGCGACGCCTGGGGCGACCAATGGGAATGGGGCGGCGCCCGCGATCAAATCGCCTCGCTTGTGACCGACGAGGCCATCTATCTCGCCAGGCTTCCCGCGCTCGGGGAACTCAAAGACGCCCCGGCGAAGCGCGCGTTCGCATTCAACGGCCAGATTGCCGAGAATCCGGTCTCGGGCAAGAGAGGCTTCCTCAAGAACGAGGAGCTCCGCTCCAACCCGTGGAAATGGCGGCTCTGGCAGAGCTTTAACTTCCCCGCCACTGTCAACGCCGGCTACGAATCCTATCCCAAGGGAAGCTACGCGCGCCATGAAAAACTGCTGCAAGAGAACTCTCCCTGGCTGAAATCTCCGTTCCAGCGTGACGAGAGTTTCGTGCGCGATTTCGCCAAGGTGTTCACCGTGGCCAAGTTTCCCAAGCAGGCCGTGATTGTGCATTCCGGCCCTGTCGGGATTCCCGGCCAGGAGGATGGCACTTTCAAGTTCGCCGGCCCGCTCGGTTTCGGCGGCGGTCAGCTCTCCGCCTACTGGACCCCGGCCACCGGATCGGTCATCCTCGGCAGACGCGCTGGCAATACCTGGGACAAGACGTTCGACAAGATCGAAGACTGGCGCACCTGGCCGATCCACGCCGTCAGCGGCTGCAACCTCGACGGCAAGGTCTTCACCTCCGCCCGCATCCGTGAGCCGGACGTTGTCTCCGACCTGAAAAGCGATCAAGGAACCGTGCAAGTCAGCGGCATGATTCCCATCGAACAGCTCGGCCAAGGGAAGGTGTTGCAAGGCCGCATCGGCTACCAGCGCACCTTTCAAATCGACGCGGGCAAGGTTCGCGTCGAGACTCGCATCAAGGCCGGTGGGCAGGACAAGCTCGCGGAGTGTTATGAAACGATACCAATCTACTTGCACGACGCGCAGCGGCAGGCGAAATCAGTGCCAACGGCCATCGCATTCCAGGTGGACGGGCAATGGCTCCCGGCGACAAGCGAATACCGCGACAAGGTTGCCGGGGTCAAGCTGACGCGATTCGAGGGCGAGGTGCGGATCATGTTCGACCAGCTCCAGCGCGTTAAGCTCTCGCCCGCCGACTGGACCGACAGCTTTCTCTCGCGCGCCCGCTGTAGAAACCTGATGATCGATCTCCTGGAAGGGGCGGCGCCAGCAGTCTTGAAGGGAGAAAAAGTCGTCCGGTATCAGATCAGCCCGTGAATGGCTAAAACGCCGCCGGCGCCGCTCAACCGGGCTACTGAGCGCCTGCGAAGGGCAAGTTGTCTACCAAACCAAATTTGGCATGTCGGCGACCGGATCAGGGCCCACGCGTCAATTCCTTTCAAGGTTACCGTCGCCGCGGCGGACTTCCTCCAGAGTAGGAGCTCGTTGATCTCAAATCGCGATGTAAAAACCGGTGACGACCAGGACTACCGCGCCAATACCGGCCAAAAGGGCAAGCTCTATGCTGGAGCTTTGCCACCAGACGCCTCCAAACGCAATCGCTCCGAACAAGATTGCTGAGAACATTGCGATTGCGACCCGATTCCTCCGGCTTTCCAGTTTCACAGCCATCTGGTTGCCGCAATCTGGACACTTAAAATCAACCACGCTTCTCCAGACAAACGGATTATCGAGCTGCCGGTGGGCGCTCATCAGGAGCGTGCCACACGTACACTTTGCCAGGCATAGCTCCTGTCCGCAGCCCGGGCATTTCGCGGTATCGCCCGGGAGATACTGCTGCGGAGAATACGGTCGGCCACATTTGCAAGTCGCTTGCTCAGCCATGGTTTCATCGTCCTTAGCGATCGCGTGCCGCCTTGCGAGCGCCAAGCCGCAAGCGGCGAACTCGGGACCCACTTTCACCTGCCACCTTTGCGTACCGGCTCGAAGCGAACATTGCCCAGTTGCACGGCTCCCTTGTCCGGCGGCGTGATGATCGCACGCAAACTCGCCGACAGGGCAACGGGGGGCGTGAACGCCATCTCGATCTCATTGTTCGCCGCCTTGAGGGCGAAGGACTTCTCCTCGCTGCGCATCTTGCCGTCGAAGGCGCCTTGCAGCGTCACGGTTAACGTGCCGGCTTCCTTGGCGACAATCCGAGCGCGGAAAACGTGCGGCACGCCGGCCGTGAAATGGATCGGCCCCAGCGTTGACTTCGTTTTCGTGATCGTTGCCAGACCCTGCGAAACCGGCAGCGTCGGCAAGCCGTGCAGCTTGAGGAACTGCAGGTCGCTGTCGCACTTGTTCCACATCGAGCAGCCGTCGTAGGCAGGCACCGGCGGGGCGGTCTTGTCCGTCGCATCGAAGCGAACCATCGGCGTCGAATAGGCGTAGCCCTTGTCGTCGACAATCGTGCCGATGGCAAAGCCGGGCAAGCTCGCCAGAGGCAACTGCGCGCTGCAGGTTTGGTCCTTGATCTGAGCCGGGAACTCCAGCCAGTGCCGGCCGACCCAGTTTCCCGGCGTGCCGTAACTCACCAGAACGCGCGCGGAAACCGCCTTGCGCGGCCCCTCGAATCGCCATGTCGCGGCGCGATCCTTTGCGAATATTTCCATCGGACTCACCATAAGAAATGCCGGGGCGCCTTTCAGATGCACATCGAGCCAGGCGAAGACCTGGTCGTCGATGATCGGCGTCAACGCGTGATTGTAATTGGCGAGCAGGCTCAGATGTTTGGGGCCGCCGGCCTTGGCGTGCGAGTCCATGACGCTCGGCAGCCAGTAAAAGGTGTCGTTGGTGCCGGTGAACCAAGCGATGGGCGTCTTTGACTTGCTCAAGCGCAAGGTCGGGTCGAGCGTTGCCGCCCAGTGTTTGCGGAAGGCGTCGTTGCGCCTAGGATCGGGCCCTTGCGTGTCCCACCAGTTGTTGCCAAGCTCGAGACTGCCGCAACCGTACATGCAGGAGGCGGCCTTGAGGCGCGGATCGAGGCCGGCCATCAGGGTTGTGTAAAAACCGCCCCATGAGCTGCCCGCCATGCCGATGCGGTCCTTATTCACCTCGGCCCGCGTTTCAAGGAAAGAGACGGCACGCAGGAGCGCCACCGCGCCGTGATAGATCGGCGCCTGGCGTGGATCGGCGCCCAACTCCACGCCGGAGTTGATCGGATAGCCGCCGGTGGAGCGGTAGCCCGGAATGGGGAAGTCGATGCACAAGGTGGCGTAGCCGCGCTTGGCGCCGAGTTCGGGGAAGTAAGGCGTTGCCTGGTAGAGGCCGCCTTGATTCCAGACGAACGCGGGGAGCTTGCGGGCCCCCTTGGGGTAGGAGAAGAGTGCAAAGATATCGACCGACTTCTTGCCGTCCATCTCCGAGTGGAACATGACCTCTTCGGTGACGATGCCGGCTTTCTCGCTCGTCTTGAGGACGCGCGCGTTCAGCGGCGGCGCGAGGATCGCCTTGAGGTCGAAGGCGGGGTCGGCCTGGCCGAGGAGGCAGGAGGTGAGCAGGAGAGTCAAAGTGGTCATGGAGAGATTTCCTCAGCCGCTTGCCGTTTAGCGTTCGCATGGCGTCGCGCGAACGCTAAACGGCAAGCGGCGAAAGTACCTAGCGCAGTATCAACGCGTCGGCCACGTCCAGGTCGAGCGTGAACACGAGCTTGCCGGCGTCCTTGCTCATCTTCACCACGCCGCCACTGGCGAGGCTGACCTGCTTGGTGGACACCGGCACATTGACCATGACTCTTAGGTCCTTCTGTGGGCTGCCGGTCCAGTTGATGAGCGAGATCACCGTGCCTTGCTTGGCCTGGATGACCGTATTTTCGACGAGCCGTTTCGAACAGATTACCGGAAGGTCCAAAGCGGTTACCGACGGGAAAAGTAACCGCGAACCAAAGTCGAAATCGCGCGGAATAAAATGGGCCATGCTATCGTCGGTGGCGCCGCGGTCAACCGGCCTCAAGGGGATGGACGGTTTCAAATAGCTGAGTCCCGGCAGATATGCCACATACCACGCTTCACCTTCGCCAACAATGTTGAACGTTCTGGCAGGCAGTTTATCTTGAAATAGGCTCTTAACCTCTGCCCCTTTTAGCGCGACCTTGCTGCGTACGCCATAGACGGACAGGTCGACGTCTTTCGATGTCACTTTCGCCAGTGGCTTTGCGAAAAGCAAATCCTGCTTCTCGAAGCGAATCACTTCCTTGGCTTCCTCCAGCTCCATTTCCTCCACTCCGAGAACGTCGCGCAAGATCTTGTTCGGCTGATTGAACTCGTCGTACATCCCTGCGCCCGCCGTTGCGATTAAGGAGCCCCCGGCTTTGACCCATTCGGCAAGCGCTTTCGATCCCGCCCGACTCACGTGGCGGTCACACAGATGGATAAACTTGTAGCTTTTCAAGTCATCACCATCGACCACGAAATCGAGCGGCACTTCCCGGTGGCGCAGAGCGATATACAGGGTCCGTTTGGCGCAGTCGAATGGGGCCCGATGATCGTCCCACACATCGGCGGTCTCGCTGCACCACAGGCCGGTCTGGGCCGGCAGCAGCTTGCCGTCCTGGATGATGTCCTCGAACCTGCCCAGCTCGTGCAGCCCCTTGCGGACTTCCTGGTACATCGCCGGCGAGCTGCAGTGGTTCTCGGTGTAGGCGTGCTGCACAGGGCGGAACTCGAACAGGTTCAGCACCTTGGCGCCGTGCGCGAGATCGCCGTAGAACTGCCGGCGCCAGCTCGCGGGAGTATTGCCCGGCGTGTGCGGCATCACGTAGTAATGGATCTTCGCGCCTGGCTTGTCCTTGATGGCGGCGCGGAACATATCGAGCATGATGAAGTTCATTTGCTGGCTGCCGACCGGGACCTGCCAGATGTAGTCCTCGCCCCACGGCATCGTCATGCCGCCTTCGCGGAAGACCGAGATCCAGTGATGCGTGTCGCCGAGATACATATGAGCGTGGTGCGGCGAGAAGTTGGCACCGACGCCGGCGTTGGGCAGATACTTCCGCACGATGTCGGTCTGGTCCTTGAGCTGCTTGATGCCGTAGCGATAGCCGTAGATTTTCGACCAGTGGTAGAGCCCCGGATTGGTCTTGGCGGTTGCCGGCGCGGGGTTGTAGTTGATCTTGTTCCAATCGCTGCCTGCGGCCGGATCGACGTCGGTGGGTTTCATCTGCTTGCTTTGCAGCCAGGCGCGGAAGCCCTTGTCGTCCTTGGCCGGCGGTAGGGCCAGGCCGATCTCGTCGCCGAGACTGACGACCGCGATCTTGTCGGCCCGCTTTTCCGCCTGAAGTTTCTTGCAGTACGCTTCAAGGGGCATGCCGATGGAACGCACGTCGAAGTAGCCGCGGACCAGGCCGTCGTCGGTCAAGTTCTCCGGCGCGCTGCGGCCCAGCGCCGTGGCGCCCATCAGCTTGACGAACTCGTCCAGGGCGGCCGTGTACTTCGCGTCGGTCGGCCGGGGATCGAAGGTGGAGCCATACACGAGGGTTCGCTTGGGAGCGGTCCCCTGGATCTTTTGTTTCTTGAGATAACCGACGAGATCGTAGAGAATTTCCTCGCTCAGGCGGATGCGCCGCGAGTAGCGCGTATCGCCGTCGTAGGCGAGCATGACATTGCCCTTGAGATCGCTGAAGCGGCGCAGCGATTCGATCTTGCCGTCGGCATTCTTCAGGCCGAACTCCACGTCGAAATGCATCCCCTTGCCCGCGGCCGGCAGGTTCCATTGGCCATCGCTCAGGGTATCGAGCAAGCTGCCGACTTCGACCCAGTCGCTCGAAGCGCCCGGCTTGGTGGTGACCGTCTTCGGCTTCCAGTTGCGGATGTGAATCCAGTAGGGCGAATGCTCTGTGCCGTTGCCGATCGTTAGATTGAGATCGCCGCCGCCGGGCCGATTGTGGACCTTGAGAAATACGTCACCATCCTGCGTGAGCATACCGTCGAGCGGCAAGTAGTTTTCCTTCTCGATGCGATTCTTTACCTGCGCCTGATCGCTAGTGAGCATGATCAGATCGACATTGCGCCGCGCCGCCGGTTCGGGTTGCTTCCCGGCGATAAGTGTCAGCGTCGCTTTGCCGGCTTGCAGGTTGACCAAGGCGTCGTGTCCTTCCCAGACGAGGTTCTCGACCGCGCCCCACGGCCAGGCGACTTCCTTCTTCAGCTTCTCGCTGAAACCCCAGATGCGCAGATTGTTGCGTGATCCGTAGAGGCGATCGAGCACCTTCTTGCCGTTCTGCTCGATGACCAGCCGGAACTGCGCCTCGAACCGATAAGGCGCCTCGTAGCGGGCCAGCGCGAGGTATTGCCCCGCCTTCGGAACGACAACATCGAGCTTGGCGCTCGTCGTCTCACACTGTTCTGGAGCGCCGAGATATGCCTTGCGGCTCAGGAATGAGTTGGCAAACGTGGCCGCATAGTAGTTGGTACCGAGCGTCTTCGCCTGCCAGCCCTTGCCATCGGACTGAAACTCCTCGGCCTCGCAGATCAACGTCGTCTCGGAGATCGCCGTCACGGGCTGGCCGTTCTTGCGAAACGCCTGGGCCACCTTCGTGAAGTCCTCTTCCTGGGCGCTTGCCGGAGAACCGCCGAGAAAGGAGCCCACGAGGACAACGATGACCGTCAGATGAGAAGAGCGCATGCTTTGAAATCTCCGGGCGGCGTTGAACGAAGTCGCAAAGGCGGGAGTGACCATTCCGAAATACTCTAACCATTTCTCGCGCGGAGAACCACAACAATATCAAGCTTGCGGCTGCGCGATTTCCAGGCGACGCGAGAACGCGAAGCCGCAAGCGACAAACTAATTCAAGAAGTTACTCTTCGAAAGTTAATGCTACAGCGCTGGTTTCCAAGAACGAGAACCCGCAAGTATTTGTAGCCGCAGGCTTAACAGCCCGTTGATTAAGTCGATATTTCGGCACCGATCACGTCGAGCGCGACGGCGACGGTCCAAAGATCGATCGTCGGAACATTTTCACTTCGGTGCGACCGGCGGCCGCAGGTTCGACTCCAAAGCATCTCGGTGGCAAAATAGAGAGACCAAAAAAGGCCAGCGAGGCCTTGCAGGCTCTTGGCAGTGCCAATTCCAAACAACTTTCGCATCAT
>SHZY01000138.1 GCA_009692065.1 Gemmataceae bacterium | reverse complement strand
TGACGGTGACCTGTTGCGGACCGAGGTCCCAAAGCGCAAGTTGTTCCAGACAGCCTGTCATCATGATCTTGAGTCCTTTGGTTGTGGCAAGTTCGTATTCAGCTGCAACTTATCTACAACCAAAGGCTCTTTTGGCAATTCACGGTGCGCTTTTCGGGTTAGCACCGGAAGGCCGCCTGCGAGCGCGCCACCGTGGCCGCCCGAGGCTTCCGCTACCCGCCCCGCTCCTCGGTTTAACGTGATCTCGGTGGTTGCACCGATTCTCGGCTTCGTTTGCGGCTGTGTGGTGTTCGAAGTCCTCTGGGACCATTTCGGCTGGTGGGCAGGTAGAGCTGTGGAGGCCGGAATACATACGCTTGGTTGGTTTGTAGTTCTGGGCCTCCTCTGCGCTGTTGTCGCCATCGTTCGTGTGGAGAAATGGTCGGGAGTCACAGCCGTTGGCTTGGTCTTGAATGGCGCCGTGGTCGCTTTGTACTGGGGGAACGACTACAGCATCTGGCCGGGCTTGTGGCCTGAGCCATGAGATGTGTAGCAGGGCAGCGCCGCCGAACCATCCGATGAAGTTGACCGGGCCGGCATGACGGCTTTTCGAGACACAACGTCGTTGCAGCCGGCCCGGCAACTTATCTTTGTCGTTCGGCGGCATGAGAATGGTGGAGATACCAAATGAACAGGAAGGCCACCTATCCGTTGGGCTACTGCTTGCTTGCGCTTGCGCTCGTTTCTCTGGTGCCGTCTGCGACGGGCCAAGAGAAAAAGGCCGATCCAGGTAATGCCCCCTTCATCCTCGGCGGCCCTCACCTTTCATGGGCCATCCATGATGCGGCCCTCAGCCCGGACGGCAAGCGCATCGTGACGGGCCATTTCATCGGGTACCGGGACCATTCCCACGCCGACGTCTGGGACGCAACCACCGGTAAGCGGCTTCTCAACATCAAGATGGAAGACGTGGCGGATTGCCTTTCCGTGGCCTACAGTTCCGATGGCCGGCGGATCGCCACTGGCAGCAATACAAACAATCTCGTGAAGGTATGGGACGCCGAGACGGGCAAGCACCTGCTCACCCTCAAAGGACACACCGAATCGGTGCGGGGCGTCGCCTTCAGTCCGGACGGCAAGCGGATCATCAGTGGCGGCTGGTACAGTGTGAGGGTGTGGGACGTCGAGACGGCGAAGGAAGTGCTCAAACTGGAAGCCAACACGAAGGGCGTCTGGAGGATCGCCGTCAAATGGGTTGCTGGCAGCGGCCGCGACCATGTGATGAGAATCTGGAATACTCAGACTGGCAAGCAAGTCCTCACCGCCGAAGCAAAGAACGTTGTCGGCATCGCGTTCAGCCCCGACAGCAAACGAATCGTCTCTGCCAGTTGCGGTGTCTTTCTCAAGTCTCGGGGACCAGCCCCAGGCACCGACGAACGGACGGCCTTGAACGTCTGGGACGTGGACACCGGGAAGGAACTGTTCGCGGTCGAACTCCCGAAGAAAGAGGCATTGAACTGTGCGGCCTTCAGCCCGGATGGTAAGTGGATCGTCACCGGCGGGTACGAACCTAGTGGGGATTATGAGAACCTTTCCCTCGTGAAGATTTGGGACGCCACGACGGGACGGGAAGTCGCCACCCTCAACCCGAAAACCAAGCGTCCTTTCGATGACAGGGTCATCGCTGTGGCCTTCACGCCGGACGGCAGCCGCATCATTGCCGCTTGTAGCCGCTGGGCTGTGCATATTCTGCCGTTTGAAAAGCTGTCTTCCAAACCGTGATCTGTCGGAAGCACCGTTTCAGAAGGCGAAGTAAGCCGAACCACCGGATGAAGCTGACCGGGGCCGCCATCCTGGGTTCGCGCGGCATGAAGGTCTTGCAGGCGGCCCCGGCAGCTTAGCCGTACCGTTAGCCGCCTTAATCCAGCCTGCGATGGGGGTCGAACAATGCCCACCCTTTCCGAACTGCTCAGCCGGAAGATCGCCCCCGAAGCCATCGATCCCCACTGCCCATCGGTCGTCACGCTCTCTGCGCCGATCCTGCCGCGCACCAATAAGGCGGATGGCCAGTATGAAGCGGAGGTCTTCAACCTTCTTTTGGCCAACAAGGTATCCCTTGGCATCAAGACCGTGATGATGTTCACCGCTCTGAGGGTCGATGGCGCGGTTGAGTTGATCGACGGCAGGCGGTTGATCGTCGAAGTCAAGTTCCGGATGAACTGGGAGCAGGCGTGTAAGGCGGAATGGGAGTTCCGGACGTTCATGAAACGAACGGATGTTCGACCTTTTCCCGTCGACGGCGGGCTCGTGGTCTTTGACGAGTTTTCGGGTGACTGGGCGCGCTAAGCTGCACGCCGCGTGTTGGAGAACGGCTGGGCTCGTTGGTATCAAGGCCACGCCGAAGTCGATGGAGTCCGGTTGGATCTGCTGCGTTTGCGCGGTGGAAAGCTGGAGGGCTTTCCAATTGGGACCACCATTGTTGAGAAGATCAAGACCTTGCCCGAGGAGGAAGCAAGCAAGGTTCTCACTGCTCTGGCTGAAAAGGGCGGCGGCTAACCAGTCGCTGCAGACCGACCGCGGCCCATTTTGTGTTTCCGAGTCATTCAGCTCAGCGAGGGCCGCGGCGGCTGAGCTTGGTCGTTCGGCGGCTTGTTTCCGCGCGAGACCAAGTTCATGAGACCTCGCAACAAGAAACGTGGCTTTGAATGCATCCATTGCGGGAGCGATTTAAATCCGGACACTTTCATTGACAAGAACAGCCCGGAAAACAAGGCGATATTCAACATGCTTTTCGTGCTAACCATCCTTTCGTGCTGCATCTGTTTTCCCGTTTTCTTTTTCTTCCCGCTGTTTGCAAAGAAAAGCCACCGCTGCGCCGAGTGCGGCATCAAGCTCGATGCAAGTTAACTGACGCGCCGCTTGGCAAGAAGCGAGGCGGTAAATCGAGGATTTGGTACAATCACCAGGGAAGGAGGAATGCCATGACTGGTGCGACTTCACCTGTGATCCACAGCGACCCCGACATCCTCGGGGGCACGCCAGTGTTCGTCGGGACTCGCGTCCCGGTCCGTACTCTGCTTGACTACCTGGAGGCGGGCGATCCTCTCAGCGAGTTTTTGGAGGACTTCCCCAGCGTGACCCGCGAACAGGCCGTGGCAGCGCTCGGACTCGCCAAACAGATGTTGGTGTCCCATGCGAATTCTGCTTGACGAGTGCGTGCCGCGCCGCTTGCGGCGGGAGCTTCCCGGCCATGATGTCCATACCGTTCCTGAGATGGGCTGGTCGGGCAAGAAGAACGGCGAATTGTTGCAGTTGATGACCGGCGATGGGTTCGCGGTCTTGCTGACGGTCGATCAGAGCATGCGCCATCAACAGAACCTGCAAGCGGCTGGCGTTGCCGTGGTCGTCCTGGTTTCGCCGAGCAATCGGCTGCCGGACTTGGTGCCGCTGATGCCTGCGGCGCTTGCCTCGCTGGGCTCGCTGGGCTCGATAAAGCCCGGTGACGTCGTCGAGATCACCGCCTGACAAAAGCACTGCACCTGTCGTAGAAGCCGCCGAACCAGCCGTTGCAGCAGCCGGGGCCGGCATAACGGCTTTTCGAGACATGCGGTCGTTACAGCCGGCCCCGCTGCTGAACTGGTTCGTTCGGCGGCTTGGAGTGAAGGTACCTTGACGCTATTGTCCTACGACGCCACCGAGGACGACATTCGAAGCTGGGCTCGTGACCCCGACGGGCTTTGCGAGCAGGATTGGGCTATTGTGTGCGCTGGCATTGGCCACGAGCCATTGTTCATTCAACTTGCATCGGACGAGAGTTGCCCAAAGCGCGGGTTCTTTCTGCATTGTCTATACCTTTTGGTCGGCGACGCGGCGCGTACACAAGGTCATACGACATCCTTTGAGCATCTTGAGGAATTCTTTATTTGCGCCGAAGCGACGGGCAAGCCTTGGTTGCTCACGTGGGTAAGTCAGTCTCGCGATCTGATCGCGAACCGGAGGCCGTTCATTTACGATCTTTGGTGTCGCGGTGGCTTGGCTCGCCGCGCGCTCACTGACTAGCGCGGTCGCCGCCGAACCGTTCTATGCCCCTAAAAGGTTGAGCTACGTTCCTTCCACGGCGACCTTTGCATTTCGTTTTTGCATGTCGTAATTGATGCAACCGATTCATTTTCTAGCAGCAGGATGCTCCGAACGTCTGCGCCGGGATGGTTCAAGCAACGGCGTCCACTCTGCGGCATTTTCTCCACCAAGGGAAAATACCGAGACGGCACCAAACAGCTCTACGGGCTCAGGCCGATTCGTGTTCCCACGAGCCGACGGCGTTGTCTCCTCTTTCCCTCCAGGGGGAATTTGGAGACTCAGCGTCCCAGAAACCTCTCCGTGCCACGGGCAGGCCAAGCAAAGCGGCGAGCTCGATCCTCGAAAGGTGACGCGCGGTTGCCGGGAGCGTTCCCGAGGAATCGAGACCTCGACGGAACTCGTAGTCGGCAGTCGCAGCGCATCGGCTCAGTTCGTGAACGGCTCCGCACGTGGGCAGCCTCGGCTGGATCCTGTGAAAGAAAACCTGCGGTCACCGACGCGGCGGCCAATCCAAGCGTGTGAGGTCGAGCCTTCGCCGCAGGGGAGTCGTGCGGGATCGATGTCCCAGATGTTGACTCCCGCGCCATGCGTTCGCTCCTGTGCCTCAGTTCGGCAGACAGCTCGCCGCGCCGGGCCGAGGTTGGTTCAACTGGTGTTGTACATATTTCCCGCTATAAGTTATTTATCGTATCGTATTTGTTCGTGCAGAACCTCAGCCTATTTCCTTCTCTTTCCCGGTACTCCGGGGAAAAGAAGGGATGCTACGCGAAGAACCGCCGCAAATCAAACGCCTGCTGCTTGCTCCACACGTGATACACCGCACGGCCCAACTTCGCCTCCAGGACCGACAGGGCTTTCTTCTTGCCGCGTTTGCGTGCCTGGCGGTCGAGCCATTTCTTGGCGTCGGCTTCCGCACGCAACATCAGGCAGGCGGCTTCCGAGAAGGCCCACTTCAAATGGGCGGTGCCGATCTTCTTGCCGCCGGAGCCCTTCTTCTTCCCGGCCGATTCGTGCTCGCAACGCACCAATCGAGAGTACGACAGAAAGTTGCCGACTTCGGGGAAACGCGCGATTTGATCGATCTCGTACAGCAGCACCAGGCTCAAGATTTTGCCGATGCCGGGGATGGTGCGAAGGAGTTTCAGCGTGACCGGATCGATAATCTTCGCGTTCTTCAGAACCGTCCGTTCGACTTCGTCGATCTGCGCGTCGTAGGCGTCGATCAGTGCGAGGTCGGCACGGATGCTCGCTTGCGTCGAGGCCTGTGTGAAGCGCTCGGCGAGATCATCCGAACGATTGCCCGCGTAGCACAGCTTCTTCGTCAACGGCGGATGATTGTACTGACTGTTGGTGTTGACGATGTGCGCCGTCAATTGCGCGCGTTGGTTGACGAAAAAGCAACGCCGCCGCAGCAGGTCGCGCGTGTCGCGTTTGGCACGTGGATAGACGTACGCCATGGGAAACATGCCGCCACGCAGAAGGCCCGCGATCTTGGCGGCGTCGATGCGATCGTTCTTCGACTTGCCGCCGTGGATCGCTTTCATGTACAGCGCGTGGCCGAGCGTGAAGGGAATCTCGTCGTCTTCGCAGAGATCGGCGAGCCAATACCAGGAGAACATGCACTCGCAGCCAACGACCAGGCCTGCGCGATACGGCGCGATGGCGTTGCGAAACGCTTCAGGGTTGGCGGGCAAATCGGCTTCGAAGACGGTGTTGCCTTCGTGATCGAGAATGTGCGTAAACATGCTTCTTGCGTGGAGATCGACGCCGCAGTAAAATGCGTGAGAGTGGTTGTAGAAGCGCATGGATAACTCCTTGAAAAGGATGAGCCGAGCGAGCCCGCTTCGTGGTTGCCGGCACACCGATGCCGACTGAAAGATCCACGTTGGACCACGCTTCGGCGATGAGTCCGTTTTACTTGGGACGCCGGCTCATCCTTTTTGCGGGGCATAAGAAGTATCCAACGGATGAAGCTGACCGGGGCCGCCATACAGGTTTCGCGCGACATCACGCCGTTGCAGCGGCCCCGGCAGCTTACCGTTCCCCTCACCTGGTATCCTCGTTTGCTGAATGCGACCCTGAAGCAACGGAAGAACTGGCAAGTCGCGGGCGGCGGCTATGGGATTCATTGGCCCGACATTGATGAGGACCTGAGCACGGAAGGGTTGCTGCGCGGCGCGCCCGCGCCTGTTCGAAAATAAGCAAAGGTCGAACGCAAATGAAACTGCGCCACCCCACCCGCCGCTCCTTCCTGCGACACGCCGCCTGCTCCATGGCTGCGGGCGGCCTCTACCCGGCGCTCCTGGCGGCAGCGCAAGCCGGCGACGCCCAGGTACTCGCGCCGACGCGAACGCATCATGCGCCCAAGGCCCAGCGGCTCATCTTCGTCTTCCTCACCGGCGGGTTCTCGCACGTTGATACGTTTGACTACAAGCCACAACTGCTGCGCGATCAGGGCCGAGTCGTCGCGGGGGTTCATCTGCGCGGGACCGATCGTTTGCCGCTAATGGGCTCGCCGTTTCGCTTCGCCCGGCACGGCAAGTCCGGCTTGTGGATGAGCGAGATTTTCCCGAACCTGGCGACCGTCGCGGACGATCTGTGCGTCATCCGTTCGATGCACACCGATATCATCGAGCACTTCCAGGCCGTGCTCGCGATGCACACCGGCTCGTCCACGGTGCCGATGCCGAGCATCGGGGCTTGGCTCAGCTACGGACTCGGTACGCGCAATCCGAATCTGCCGGCGTTTGTTGTCTTGGCCGAGCATCTGCCCTACGCGGGCACGCAGGTGTGGGACAGCAACTTCCTGCCGCCGATCCATCAGGGGGTGCGCGTCGTGCCGGGGCCGGAGCCGATCGCAAATTTGCGCAGCCCGGCGCGCGCCAGCAGCCTGCACGACCTTGAACTTGAGATGCTGCGCGGCGTCAACGCCCGCCATGCCGATCTTCGGCCCGACGATCCGAACCTGCGCGCGCGGATGAACACCTTCGAAGTCGCCCGCGGCATGATGCGTGAAGCGCCCGAAGCGTTTGATCTGTCGCGTGAATCCGATGCGACCTTGCAACTCTACGGTCTCGCGCGCGGCGATCAGCGTTCGTTCGCTTACCAATGCTTGATGGCACGCCGCTTGATCGAGCGCGGCGTCCGCGTCGTCGAATTGATCGACACCGGCGCCGGCGACAACTGGGACGCCCACGGCGACATGCAGCAGCACCGCGGCAAAGCGGCCCGCGTCGATCGCTCCATCGCCGGACTGTTGCGCGATCTCAAACGCACCGGCCTGTTGGACGACACGCTCGTCGCCATCTGCACCGAGTTTGGCCGTACGCCTTGGACGGATGCGCCCGGCACGCGTGGCCGTAACCATTATGTGAACGCGTTCACGTCCATGCTCGCCGGCGCCGGCGTCAAGACCGGCATCGCTCACGGCGAGACCGACGAGCACGGCATCAGCATCGTGCGCGATGGCTGCCACGTACATGATTACCATGCGACCATCCTGCACCTGATGGGCATCGACCACACGCGCTTGACCTATCGTTTCGCCGGCCGCGATTTCCGGCTGACCGATGTCCATGGGCGCGTGGTGCGCGAGATTTTGTCGTAGTCCAGCTTAACCAGCCCAGAGCGCGAGCTCCGGGATTACCATGCCCCGGAGCTTGCGCTCCGGGCTAGTTGGAGACCGCCCCAAGATCGGCGGCGGGCAGTTCGCGGATGACTTCCACGCCGGCTTCATGGACGGCGTCGTGCGCTTTCTCTACAACCGCATTGACGAAGCCACGCTGCGGGCGCTGATCACGCGCAACGGGGGCGAGGTAGTTGATTTCGAAGAATTCGAACAACGATAATTGCCGCTTGCGGCGTAGCAAAACCAACGCGCAACGCAACTGCTACGCCGAAGGAACCCCGCATGGGCGCTGAACAACGCGCGAAAAACCTCGGCATCGCCTTCCCCAAGAAGGACAAGGGCTACCTCAACCTGTGTGTCCGCACCGGCAACCTGCTCATGACTTCCGGCCACGTCAGCGACATGAAGGGCAAGCTCGGCGCCAACCTCACGGTGGAGCAGGGGGTGCAAGCCGCCCGCGAGTGTGCCGTCAAGATTCTGCAATCAGTCCACGACATGCACGGCACTCTCGACGGCTTGCGCGTCCTGAAGCTGCTTGGCTGCGTCAACTCGACGCTGGAATTCACCGATCAGCACCTCGTCGTCAACGGCGCCTCGGACCTCATCCACCAGCTCTTCGGCAAGGACGACCTCGGCTACCATGCTCGTAGCGCCCTGGGCTTCGCCGCGCTGCCGACCGGCGCAGCCGTGGAGGTTGAAGCGATTTTCGAGATTGTCGTCGGCAAATGAAGCTATTCCGAATTACTAACCACAGAGACACAGTGACACAGAGAAGAGAAGGGCGGGAAATGACCTGCGGGGTTTTCGCAAAACCGATTTGTGTGCAGTGTGTGTGAATACACCACTCCCCCTCCCTCCTTTTTTTCTCTGTGCCACTGTGTCTCTGTGGTTAGCGTCTTTGAATCAAGCGGACTCCGTTGTCCGTCTTTTTTTTCGATCACTCCATGAGGAAGACTGCCATGCGTCGCTGGGCTCTATCGCTTCTGGCCGTCGCCATCTCACTTAGTTTTCTGCCCGCCGACTACGCCGCGGATCAGCCGGCCGGCGCGTCGGTTGAGAAGGACATTCTCGCCCATCTCGATTCGATCGAGAAGGACCTCATCGATGTCAACCAGGACATCTGGACTTACGCCGAGGTGGGCCTGGAAGAGCATCGCTCCGCCGCCCGGCTCGTCGGCGTCTTGAAGAAGGCGGGCTTCCGAATCAAGGAGGGCGTCGCCGATATGCCGACCGCCTTCATTGCCGAGTACGGCGAAGGCGCCCCCGTCATCGGCATCCTCGCCGAGTATGATGCGCTTCCAGAACTATCGCAGGAAGTGACGGGCACGAAGAAGCCCGCCAAGGGCCGCACCGCCGGCCATGGCTGCGGGCATTGCGCCCTCGGCACCGGTTCCATGGGCGCCGCCCTTGCCCTCAAGCACGTCTACGACAAGCACAAGCTCAAGGGCACCATCCGCGTCTACGGCACCCCGGCGGAGGAAACGCTGATCGGCAAAGTCTACATGCTCCTCGCCGGCCTCTTCCGCGATCTCGATATCTGCCTGCACTGGCACCCCGGCAACCGCAATCGCACCTACTACAGCACCTCCAAGGCGATGGTCTCCGCGAAATTCACCTTCCACGGCATCGCAGCCCACGCCTCGGGCAGCCCCGACAAGGGTAAGAGCGCCCTCGACGGCGTCGAGCTGATGAACGTCGGCGCCAACTTCATGCGCGAGCACATCAAGGAAACGAGCCGAATTCACTACGTCATCACCAACGGCGGCGGACAGCCGAACGTCGTACCGGCGACGGCCCAGGTCTGGTACTACGTGCGGGCCAACGATCACGGCGACGCGGTGGCCCACTTCGATTGGCTCAAGGACATTGCCGAGGGGGGCGCCAAGATGAGCCGAACCAAAGTTGCCATGCAGATCGACGCCGATTGCCATGAGATCATCCCGAACCTGCCGCTCTCTCGGCTCGTGTTGCGCAATTTGAACAAGGTTGGGGCGCCGAATTTCGACGATGCCGACCGCGATCTGGCGACGCAGTTGCAGACGGCACTTCACGCTGACTTTGGCTTGAAGGACAAGAAGCCGCTGCATGATGAAGTGGACGAGCTGCCGCCGGCCCCGTATCAGGATGGCGGCTCCACCGACGTGGGGGATGTCAGCTGGCACGTCCCGACCGCCGGCCTCTCGACAGCGTGCTTCGCGCTGGGGAGTCCGGGGCACAGCTGGCAGAACGTCGCCGCCGCCGGCTCGCCGATCGCGCACAAGGGCATGATGGTCGCCGCCAAGGTGCTGGCGCTGAGTGCCGTGGAACTGATGCAGGACCCGCTTGCCGTCAAGGACGCGCGGGCCGACTTCGATAAGCGCATGAAGGATCGCCCCTACACGACGATCATCCCCAAGGGGCAGAAGGCGCCGAAGGCGATACGCTAAGGACAGCGGCGATGGCGCTGACGCGCGCACCCGATTCCTGGGCCTTGCTCGCAGGGCTATTGACTGCCGCGCCTCCGAAGTGGAAAATTAGCAGCATGCCGTACATGCCACGCCGTCAGATTCCTGTTGCACTGCTTGTCATCCTCCTCATGGGATCCGTGGCGTTCGCTCAGGACCGCGCGTTCGATCAAACGGTCGCGCCGCTCTTGATCGAGCGCTGCATCGATTGCCACAGCGGGGCGAAACCCAAGGGGAAGCTCGATCTGACGAAGAAAGCGTCGGCGGCCAAGGTGATCGTTGCGAAGAACCTCAAGGATACCGTCCTCTGGCAGCGCGTCGAAGCCGGCGAGATGCCGCCGAAGAAGCCGCTCGCCGACAAAGAGAAGGCGGTCCTCAAAGCGTGGATCGAGTCGGGCGCGGCCTGGGGCGCCGACCCGCTCGATCCGTTTCGAGTGACAACCTCGAAGCGCGCCGGCTACGACTGGTGGGCCCTGCAACCCGTCAAGCGGCCCGAATTGCCGAAGGTCAAGCAGAAAGATTGGCCGAAGAACGCGATCGATCATTTCATTCTTGCGAAGCTGGAAGCGGAAGGATTGACGCCGGCGCCGGAAGCCGACGCGCGCACGCTGGCGCGGCGGTTGCACTTTGATCTGGTGGGGCTGCCGCCAATACCGCGAGAGATTGACGCGTTTGAGAAAGCGTGGCGCGACGCGGGCGCTAAACGGCAAGCAGACTTGGTGGACAACCTTCTCGCCAGTCCGCATTACGGCGAGCGCTGGGCCCGGCATTGGCTTGACATCGTCCGCTTCGGCGAAAGCCACGGCTTCGAGCACGATGAGCTGCGCAAGAACGCCTGGCCCTACCGCGACTGGGTGATCCAGGCGCTCAACGAGGACATGCCGTACGATGAGTTCGCCCGCCTGCAAATCGCGGGGGATGTGCTGAAGGCGAACGATCCATCGGCCATCACCGCGACCGGCTTCCTCGTCGCGGGCGGCTATGATTCCGTCGGCCAGGGACAGCAGAGCGCACCCATGAAAGCGGTCGTGCGCAGCGATGAACTGGAGGACATCGTCGGCACTCTCGGCCAGACCTTCCTCGGTTTGACAGTGCAGTGCGCGCGCTGCCACGATCACAAGTTCGATCCGGTGCGAATCGAAGAATATTACCGCCTGTCGGCCGCCGTCGCCGGCGTTCGGCACGGCGAGCGCGACATCACGTCCGCGCCTCTTCGTTTAGCGCACGAGAATCGCCAAGCGGAACTAAGTCGTGAACTGATGGACCTTCGCCAAGCCCTCACCGCCCTGGAAAAACCAATCCGCGCCAAGGTCCTGGCGGAACGCAAGAAGGACGAGATGGTTCCGCCCGCGTTCCTGCCGAAGCCGCTGGCACGCTGGGACTTCACCAAGAGCCTGAAGGACGAAATCGCCGGACTGGACGCGAAGTTGCATGGCGAAGCGACGCTCAAAACCGACGGACTCCATCTGCCGGGGGGTAACGCCTACGCCTCCACGCCGCCGTTGAGCAAGGCGCTCCAGGCGAAGACGCTGGCCGTCGTTGTTCGCCTGAACGATCTGACGCAGCGCGGCGGCGCGGCCGTCAGCTTGCAATCGCCTGACGGACAACTCTTCGACGCCATCGTCATCGGCGAGCGCGAGATCGGCCGCTGGATGCCAGGCAGCGACGGTTTCCGCCGCACCAAGGACGTCGGCGGTCCGATAGAGACCGAGGCGCAGAACAAGCCGATTCACGTTGCCATCACCTATCAAGCCGATGGCACGATCACCATGTTTCGCAATGGCGTCGCTTACGGCAATCCCTACAAGGCGAACGGGTTCTTGACGTTCGACGCCAACAAGGCGATGCTCCTGTTCGGGCTGCGGCATTCGCCGGTCGGCGGGAACAAGCACCTCGCTGGCACGATCCTACGCGCGGAGCTTTACGATCGGGCTATGTCGCCCCAGGAAGTGGCAGCGACGGCGGGGGCGGTCACCGATTACGTGTCGGAGGAAGAGATCGAGCGGCGGCTCGATGTTGTGGGAAGGGGCAAACGAGAAAAATTGTTGCGATTGATTGTAGACGCGGGCGCTAAACGGGGAATGGAAGCGCCGGCGAATCGGGTCTACGCCGTCGCGCCGCGGATGCCGGAGGCTACCTATTTGCTGGAGCGTGGCAATCCAGCGCAAAAGGGGCCGCTGTTGACGTCCGGCGGCGTTGCCGCGCTCAGGCTGCCGGCCGACTTCGGATTGCAAGCCGACGCTGCCGATGCCGAGCGCCGCCGCAAGCTGACCGAGTGGCTCACGGATGCGAAGAATCCGCTGTTCGCCCGCGTCATGGTCAATCGGCTCTGGCACTACCACTTCGGCGTCGGCCTGGTGGAAACGCCGAGCGATTTCGGCTTCAACGGGGGCAGGCCGTCCCATCCGGAGTTGCTCGATTGGCTGGCCGACGAGTTCGTCAAGAACGGCTACAGCCTGAAGCATATGCACCGGTTGATCGTCACGTCCGCGACCTATCGGCAAGCGTCGCGCCATCGGCCAGACGCCGCCAAGCGCGACGCGGGCAACCGCTGGCTGTGGCGCCGGAGTCCGCAACGGCTCGAAGCGGAGGCCCTGCGCGATAGCATTCTCGCCGTCGCCGGGCAGTTGAACACCCAGCGCGGCGGCTCCGGCTATCAGGACTTCAAGCTGACGGTCCGCGGCGCCACGCATTACTACAACTCGATCGATACCGACGATCCCGCGCTCTATCGCCGCAGCATCTACCGCACCTGGGCGCGCAGCGGCCGCAACGGGCTGCTTGATGCGCATGACTGCCCCGATCCCTCTACGGTGGCGCCGCGACGCGCGCTGACGACGACGCCGTTGCAAGCCCTGTCGCTGATGAATGGCGCATTCGTGCTACGGATGGCGGATCGATTCGCGGAACGCTTGAAGAAGGAAGCTGGAGACGACGTAGCAAAGCAGATTGCGCGCGCTGTTGAGCTGGCGTATGGCCGGCGCGCGACCGACGACGAGATTGCGCGCGTGCGGCCAATCGTCGAGCGGCACGGGCTGGCGGTGTTTTGCCGGGCGGTGTTTAATAGTAACGAGTTTGTGTATGTGGATTAGCGTGAGTTCGTTTAGCGCCCGCCTGGCGCCATGCGGGCGCTAAACGAAGAGAGGGACCAACGATGAACCGCCGCGATTTTCTGCACTGGACCGCGCACGGCCTCGGCGGCGCCGCGCTGGCATCGTTGCTCGCGCAGGACGGCCAGGCCGCGCCGCACCATGCCCCCAAGGCGCGGCGCGCCATCCACATCTGTCTGTGCGGGGCCTTGAGCCAGGTCGATTCATTCGATTACAAGCCGGAACTCGCACGGCTGCACGGGCGCTCGCTGCAGTCCAGCGAAAGGCCCGACGTCTTCTTCGGACAGGTCGGCCTCTTGCGCCAGAGCGACTGGGCGTTTCGTCGGCGCGGCCGGAGCGGGCTGTGGGTTTCGGAGCTGTTTCCCGAAATCGCTCAGGTCGCGGACGAGTTGACGGTCATCCACTCCATGGTCGCCGAGACGTCCAACCATACGCCGGCGACATTCCAGGAGAACACCGGCTTTCGCCTCAACGGTTTCCCAACTCTGGGAGCGTGGCTCTCCTATGGTCTCGGCAGTGAGACCGAGAACCTGCCGGCGTTCGTCGTCATTCCCGATACGCGCGGCCAGCCGGCGGGCGGTTCGATCAACTGGTCGAACGGTTTTCTGCCGGCGCGCCATCAAGGCGTGATGATGCGCAGCCAGGGGACGCCGATCGACGATTTATTTCCCGCGTGGGAACTTCCGGCCGATGCCGACCGCGCGACGCGCAGTTTGATCGACACGCTGAATCAGCATCATCAAGGACAACGTCCCGGCGACGATGCGCTGGCCGCCCGCATTCGCAGCTACGAGTTGGCGGCACGCATGCAGCTGGCGGTCCCCGAGGTTGCCGATCTACGCCAGGAAACCGAAGCCACGCAATCGCTCTACGGCCTCGATCGCCCGGAGTCGGCGGAGTTCGGCCGCGGCTGCTTGCTGGCAAGACGGCTTTTGGAACGCGGTGTGCGGTTCGTGCAGATGTTCTCCGGCGGGTCGTTTGGCAATCCGCGCATCAACTGGGATGGGCACGAAAACATGAGGCAAAATCACGGGCAGGAGGCGCTGCGCGTCGATCGGCCCATCGCTGCTTTGCTGCGCGATCTACGCCGCCGCGGCATGCTCGACGATACGTTGGTTTTGTTCACTACGGAGTTTGGCCGCACGCCATTTACGCAGTCGGCTGCCAATATTGTCGGCCTGGGACGGGACCACAACCAGTACGGCTTCACCGTTTGGCTCGCCGGCGCTGGGCTGAGGCATGGCGCCTCCTACGGCGCAACTGATGACGTGGGTTGGAAATCGGTCGAAAAAACAGTCAACTGGTATGATTTCCACGCCACGGTACTGCATTTGCTTGGAATTGATCACGAGCGCCTGACCTTCTACCACAACGGCATCCACCGGCGCCTCACCAATGTGCATGGTGAAGTCCTGCATGGAATTCTTGCCTGAAAAGTGTCCGAATGCGGGAGGGCGAGGCTCCTGCCGATGCGTTCGGCTCCCAGCTTGGGCCACTACTTGAGCGAGATTCGGGTTGAAAATAGTCCCATTTCAAGTAAGGTACAAGTGAATTTTTGTTTTCCCGCCTAGCGAAAGAGCCTAATGAGTGATTTACCCCGTTCGCATTCAGTTCTCAGATCGGTCATGCTTTGGGCCTACCCGCCCACCGATCAAGATATCCCTGCGGATCAGTTGAGCAATCGGCTGGATTGGGTCCGCGCCGGTCCATTCATCGCGATGCATCTCGCCTGTCTGTTCGTTTTCTTGGTCGGCTGGAGCTGGCTGGCGGTTTCCATTGCGGTGGCGCTCTATGCGGTGCGCGTTTTCACGCTGACAGGTTTCTATCACCGCTACTTCTCGCATCGCTCTTTCAAAACGTGGCGGATCGTGCAGTTCGTCTTCGCTTGCATCGGCTGCTCGGCGGTTCAGCGCGGACCGCTCTGGTGGGCGGCGCATCATCGCAACCATCACGTGCACTCCGACGATCCCGATGATCTGCACTCGCCCCGGCAGTATGGCTTCTGGTGGAGCCACTTCGGCTGGTTCTTGACCGAGAAGGGCTTTCGCACCAACCTCAAGCTGATCCCCGATTTTGCCAAGTATCCCGAACTGCGTTTTCTGGATCGCTTCGATTTGCTGATTCCCGTGGTGCTCGCGTTGTCGCTCTATGGTTTCGGCGAGCTTGTCGCCTCGCAGGAGCCGGACTCTGGCGTGACGGGATTCCAGCTGGTGATCTGGGGCTTCTTCATTTCCACGGCCGCGGTGTGGCACGTCACCTACATGGTGAACTCCGTGGCCCATCTGCTGGGCACACGCCGCTATGAAACGAAGGACGATAGCCGCAACAACCCGGTAGTCGCGCTCCTGACCTTCGGCGAAGGCTGGCACAACAATCACCATCACTATCCGAACTCGGCGCGTCAGGGTTTCTACTGGTGGGAAGTCGACATCACCTACTACGGGCTGAGGTTCATGAGTATGCTGGGTCTGGTTTGGGATCTCAAGGGAGTGCCGCATCGGGTCCTCGAACCGAAGAAGGCACCCGCGCCGCTGCCGATCCCCGCCGAAGCGCAGCCGGCAACGGTTGTGCAATCCTGATTCCGCTGCGGCGAACCGCCACGGAGCCGAAAGCGTAGACGACGGTAGAACCAACACCGTCGCCTACCAGCCCGTTGAAAAACGCCTCTTGACAGGCATGGTATGCTGTTGCCCAGATGTTGGGGATATCAACGTACCGAAGACCAAGGAGTCACGATGGCTCTGGGCAAACGAAAACGCGAAGAGCAAGGGCTGTGGATCGCTACCACTGAGTTG
>SHZY01000137.1 GCA_009692065.1 Gemmataceae bacterium | reverse complement strand
CCATCGGCGGCACGATTGGAAGGCGTTCGATTCGGCCCGCAAGTATCTGCATCGGTTGGCATCAGGTGAGGAGTGGGATCGCGTCGCGCCGATCCAAGATGACGACCGATGGGAAATCAAAACTTAATACTTGACGTATAAACAAGCAACGAGTACAATCTACCATCATGGCCAAACAACGAAAGAAGCTGAGCGACCAGATACGGCAAGCCGTGGCGACGTGCGGAAAATCGCGCTACCAGATTTTCAAGGCGACCGGCATCGACCAAGCCGCACTATCGCGGTTCCTGGCCGGCCAGAGCGGTTTGGAAATGGCGACGCTGGACACACTAGCGGACTATTTGAATCTGAACATTCAGGCATCGAAACGAAAGGGCAAGTGACCTATGGCAAGTATCTCTCGTGATCCAAACGGCCGGCGGCGCATCCTGTTTACCGACCGCGATGGAGGCCGCAAAACAATTCGCCTCGGCAAGGTTTCGCAACGCATGGCCGAGGAAATCAAGATCAAGGTGGAAGCCTTGAACGCGGCCAAGATCGGCGGTTGCTCTCTGGATCGGGAAACGGCGGCATGGGTAGCGAACCTCGGCGACGGACTTCATGGGAAGCTGGCGGCGGTGGGCTTGACTGAACCGAGGCGGACGGCCCGGCTGGGAGAATTTCTCGACGGCTTTATTGCCAATCGCAAGCCGACGGCCGCGCCCAGCACGATCATCAGTCTGAACCAAGTAAAGACGCGTCTGATCGACCAATTCGGCGCGGAACGGGACTTGCGCAGCATTACGCCGGCGGACGCCGAAGGCTGGGCGGCGGCGCTGGCCGAGCAAGGGTACGCCCCGGCAACGGCGGGGCGTGCGATCAAGCGTGCGCGGCAGTTTTGCAAGGCGGCATTGCGCGACAAACTGATTACCGAAAATCCCTTCGCCGAAATCAAGGCCAGTGGGCAAGTGAACAAGGAGCGGCAATTCCACGTTGACCGCGAAACCATCTTCCGCGTCATCGACGCGGCCCCCAACGCCGAATGGCGGCTTATCATCGCGTTGTCCAGATTCGGCGGCCTGCGCTGTCCATCGGAGCACCTTGCCCTCCGCTGGCAGGACATGGACTGGGAGCGGAACCGCTTTCGAGTAGACAGCCCCAAGACGGGCGAACGATGGATTCCGATGTTCCCGGAGTTGCGCCCCCACCTGGAAGCTGCCTTCGAGCTGGCCGAGGACGGCGCGGTCTTTGTCATCACCAGTTATCGCAGCGAGTACGTGAACATGCGCATGCAGCTGGCGCGGATCATTAGGCGGGCGGGAGCGAAGGTGTGGCCGAAGTTGTTCCACAATTTGCGGGCAAGCCGCGAGACGGAACTCGCGGCGGAATATCCGATCCACGTTGTTTGCGAGTGGATCGGCAACACGGCGGCGATTGCGGCCAAGCACTACTTGACCGTGCGGGAAGAGGACTTCGAGCGGGCAGCCCAAGGCGGCGCAAAATCCGGCGCACTTGAGGCGCATTTTCAGGCGCAGCAAGCGTCCGCGACTGTGAGCACGGGTTCGCAAGAATTGACGGAAGGCCAAGGGGATTGCGGAGATATGCGAGGGAATGCCGACGGGCGCAAAAAAACATCCGGAAGCGTGCAAGTCCCAGGGGGGCTAGGAACAATACGACGCTCCCGGAAGGTTCTACGTTGGCTAGTCGCCTGAAATTGGGTCCTCACTTGGGACACCGCACATGCGCATCATTCCGTGATATGGGACGCGATTCTTGGAAATCTTTTCTGCCGCGACGATAGCTTCTTGGCGATCAAACCAAGGACATGTTTTTGCTATCAGGCCCAAAACCGCGCTCACAAAAGACTGGATGTGAGTTCGCTCCGGGTTTACATTCTTATCTTACGATTTCCCGGCAAGCACTGTCAAGTCGGAAACGCAGGAATACCGGAAAATTCATCTCAGGCCCCTGATCTTGCGATTTGAATCAGGGGCTCACCCCACCGCGCGTGCCGAGGCGATAAACGGCAAACGAGTCCTCGGTTTCCCAGAGCTTCACTTCCACGACCGGGAATCCCTGCGAGGCCGCGTAATCGAAGATCAGCTTTGCCAGGTTTTCGGCGGTGGGGTTCACATCGATCAGGAAGAACGGTTCCCCCTGCTGCTTGAGCGTCGGCAGCACCGGATCGTCCTTGTGCAGGATCATGCGATGATCGAGGTTGGCGTCGATCCAGCCACTGACGACGCGCTTGATGGTCGAGAAATCGACGACCATCCCCAGGGCGTCGAGCCGATCGGCTTCGAGCGTGATGAGGGCCCGGCCATTGTGCCCGTGCAGATGCCGGCACTTGCCGTCGTAATTCAGCAGGCGATGCCCGTAGCAGAAGCGAATCTCGCGAGTAACCTGGAACATGCCGACCCCTCTTTGTTTAGCCCCACCTCGTAGAGGCGGGCGGGCACTGCGCTGTCAAACAGCTTTATAGCGAAGTGACCAATCGCCCCGAATCCCTCAAGAACATCTAAAACAATGAACCACGGATGGCACCGATGGCACGGATAAGAAAATCAAGAAACCCAATTCTGAGGGCAAACCGTAAGACGCCCGACATTCTTTCTATTCCTAACCGTGTTATCGGTGTGATCCGTGGTTCTTTGTTTTGGGCGCTCTAAAATAAAAACATGGCTGCGAACCAGCCCAGGAGACCCCGCATGGCCTCGACGAACTTGCTCGCTGAACTCAAAGATTTCGCGGACTTCATGCAATCCGGCGCCCCCTTGGCGCCGTTCACGCAATTGAAGATCGGCGGCCCGGCGGAGGTCCTGCTCCAGCCGCGTTCGTTGGCCGAGTTGAGCGCGATGATGAAACGCTGCCTCGATCGCCAATTGGGCTTCCGCATCCTCGGCAGCGGCGGCAACGTCCTCGTCCACGACGAAGGCGTCAAGGGAATCATTCTGCGCCTGGGCGCTCCGGCATTCACGCAGATCACGAGCGAGGGCTCTCGTCTCAGCGCCGGTGGCGGCGCCACACTGGCCGCCGTCATCGCCCATGCGACGCATCATGGCTTGACCGGACTCGAGTCCCTCGTCGGCTTGCCGGGCACGATCGGTGGGGCCTTGCTGTTAAACGCCGGCGATCGCAACTCCGATATCGGCCAGTTCGTCCGGCGCGTCGACGTGCTCGACAATCAAGCCGCGGTGCAGACGCGCGAGCATGACGAACTGCGTTTCACCTCGACCGGCACCATCCTCGACGATCCGCTGCTGCTCTCCGCGGAGTTCAAGCTGGAGACCGACCGCGCCGAGACGATCGTCAAGCGACTGCGGAAAGCCTGGATTCAGTACAAGGCGACGCAGCCCTACAGCTATCAAGCTTCTGCACGCATCTTCAAGAACCCGCCCGGCCTGAACGCGGCCGTCTTGATCGAGCAGACCGGACTGATCGGCACGAAGGTCGGCGCCGCCCAGGTCAGTGAACGGCACGCCAATTACATCGTCGTCGAAGGCGGCGCTACCGCCCGCGATGTGCTGCGGCTCATCGATTTGATCCGCACGCGTGTGCAGAATCGCTTCCACGTCGAACTCGAATTGGCCATTTCCGTGTGGTAAAGATGCCGGCGAAATCTCGTCCCGAAAAGTCATCCTGGTTTCTCGGCTGGTTGTGGAAGATCGCTCTCCTGCTTGTGCTGGTCGTCCTGCTCTTGGGTGGCGTGATCTGGGCCGGCCGCTGGGGCCTGGAACAACTTCGCGGCAAGGATCGCTATGAAATCAAGTTCGCGGCCATCGAGTGCAACCCGCCGCTAGGTTTGACCAAACCGGAATTTCTCGACGAAGTCTGGTACGTTTCGAAGCTCCCCAAACAGCTCAATCTTCTCGAGGAAAAGCTGCCCCAGCATCTGCGCGAAGGTTTTGCCCTGCATCCGTGGGTCGAAAAAGTTGATGATGTCGAAATCAACCCGCCGAAACAGATCGTCGTCAAGCTGACCCATCGCAAGCCAGTCTTGGCAGTCAAAACGGACGGCGTGCTGCGCGCCGTCGATGGCTTCGGCGTCCTGTTGCCGAAGAACGCGGCGACCCAGAACTTGCCGATTTACGATGGCGAAGCCAAAGCGCCCCAAGGCGACGGCAAGCGCTGGGGCGATCCGAACGTCGAGGCGGCGGCGCGCAAAGCCAGGAAGTAAGCGTGGTTTACGTTTAGCGTTCGCATGGCGCCATGCGGACGCTAAACGGCAAGCCGGCATCCCCAAACATTCTTCCTTCCACCGATTGCCCAGCTCCCCGTCCTCGCTACAATCAATCTTTTGTTTCGCAACCTCGCCCTTCGAGAGTCCGCCACGGTATGGACCACGCGATTCGCAAGGCTGAAACGCTGATCGAGGCGCTTAGCTACATTCGGCAATTTCGCAATCGGCTGATCGTCATCAAACTTGGCGGCAGCGCGATGGAAGAACCCGATGCGCTCAAGGCGACCCTCGAAGATGTGATCTTCATGGCCACCGTCGGCTTGCGGCCGATCGTCGTACACGGCGGCGGCAAGCCGATCGATCGCGCCATGGCCGAGGCGGGCCTGAAGCCGCGCAAGGTACTGGGGCGGCGCTACACAGACGACGAGACACTTGCCATCGTCGTGCGCGTCCTCTTGAAGGAAATCAACGCCGACCTCGAAAAACAAGTGCGGCAACTGGGCGGCCGGGCGATCGGGCCGCATTTGGGTTCCCTGCAGTTTCTGTTCGGCGAAAAACTTGCTTTGCCAGGTCCGGACGGCCACCCGATCGATCTGGGGCGTGTTGGGACGGTGACGCGTATCGATGCCGATCAGTTGCGCGACTTCTGTGCAGCCGGCATCATCCCGTTGATTCCGTCGGTGGCACTCGATGCGGATGGCGGCTGGTTGAACGTCAACGCCGACACCGCTGCCGCCGCCGTCGCGAGCCAATTGCAAGCGGAGAAGTTGGTGCTGTTGACCGACACGCCGGGGATTCTGCTCGACCGCCAGAATCCCAATTCGCTGCTGGCGAGCCTGAACGTCGAGCGCTGCCAGGAACTCATTCAACAGAAGGTCATCGACGAGGGGATGATCCCCAAGGTCGAAGCGTGTTTCGACGCCCTCCGCGCAGGCGTCAAGAAGACGCACATCATCGATGGCCGACTGAAGCACTCGCTGCTTCTGGAGATTTACACCGACACGGGCATCGGCACGGAGATCGCACTATGACTGCTTGCGGCTAAGCGCTCGTGTGTCGCCATGCGAGCGCTTGGCAGCAAGCGGGAAGGATATTTCCCATGACCAGCATCGAAACCATCGCCACTTTCGAAAAATACGTGATCGGCAACTACCGCCGCTATCCCGTGTCCCTCGTGCGCGGCGAGGGATCGTACATCTGGGACGCCGAGGGGAAACGCTACCTCGATTTATTCCCCGGCTGGGGCTGCAACCTGATTGGCCACTGCCCGCCGCGCGTGGTCGCCGCCGTGCGCGACCAGGTCGGCAAGCTGATCCACGTCCCCAACACCTGGCACATGGAGCCGCAGGCACTGCTGGCGAAAGCCCTCGTCGAACGCAGCGGCCTCGACGCCCAGTGCTTCTTCTGCAATAGCGGCACCGAGGCGAACGAAGCCGCAATCAAGCTGGCACGGCTCAACGGCAAGCCGAACGGACGCTACAAGATCATCACGATGCTCAACAGCTTCCATGGCCGAACCTACGGCGCGCTCACCGCCACCGGCCAAGAGAAATACCACCAGGGCGTCGGCCCGATGCTGGCCGGCTTTGTTTACGCCCCCTTCGGCGATCTTGACGCCGCCGCCAAACTCGTGACCGATGAGACGTGCGCGATCCTGATCGAACCGATCCAGGGCGAAGGCGGCATCAATCTGCCTCCCAAAGGATACCTCGAAGGCCTGCGCGAACTGTGCGACAAGCATGGCCTGATGCTGATCTTCGACGAAGTCCAAACCGGTATGGGCCGCACCGGGAGCTGGTTCGCCTTCCAGAACTTCGGCGTCGAGCCCGATGCCATCACGCTGGCCAAGGCGCTCGCCGGCGGCATCGCCTGCGGCGGACTTCTGGCGAAGAAAAAATACGCCCAAAAGCTTGTCCCCGGCACTCATGCCGCCACCTTCGGCGGCAATCAGATCGCCTGCATCGCCGCCCTTGCCACGGTCGAGACCATCGAGAAGGATGAACTCCTGCCGCGCGCCGCCAAGATTGCCGAGGCGTTCCGCACGCGTTTCGAAGCAATGCAAAATCGCTCCCCGCTCATCCAGGAGATCCGCGTCATGGGCACGATGATCGGCATCGAGCTCGCCATCGACGGCACGCCGATCGTCGATGAATGCCTGAAGCGGCAGCTCCTCATCAACTGCACCCACGGCAACGTGATTCGCCTCCTGCCCGCGCTGAACTTGCCGGACGATGCGCTGCAGGCGGGCTGCGACATCATTGAAACCGTTCTGCTGTCACACAAGAGTTGAACGCTCATTACCAAACTCAACCACGGATTTCACGGATAACACGGATGGAGAGAAAGCCATATTTATCCCATCCGTGAAATCCGTGGTAACTTTGCTGCCCAGCAGTTACGAAATGTTTGGAGAAAGCTTATGCGTCACTTCCTCGACTTGCTCGACTGGGATGGGGACCAGATCCTCAAACTCCTCAAGGCGGCGGCCCGCATGAAAAAGGGCCTGCTCAAGGGCAAGCACAAGCCGCGTCTTGCAGGCAAGGTCCTCGGCCTCATCTTCGAAAAGCCGTCGCTGCGCACGCGCGTCAGCTTTCAGGCCGGCATGGCCCAGCTCGGCGGCGAGGCAATCTTTCTGAACGGAACCGACGTCGGCCTCGGCAAGCGCGAGAGCCTGCCCGACATCGCCCGCACCGTCTCGGAATACGTCGATGCCATTGTCCTGCGTACCTTTCAGCACGACAACGTCGTTGAATTCGCGCGCTGGTCCTACAAGCCGGTCATCAACGGCCTGTCCGATTATCACCACCCCTGCCAGGCGCTGGGCGACCTGCTCACGATGCGCGAGTACTTCGGCAACCTCGAAGGCCGAACGCTCGCCTTCATCGGCGACGGCAACAATGTGGCCCGCTCGCTTGCCATCGCCTGCGGCAAGGTCGGCGCGCGTTTCGTCCTGTCCGCGCCGGCCGGCTATCGCTTCGATCAGCCGTTTCTCGAAATGTACCAAACGCACATCCGGGGCCAACTCGAAGAGATCGACGACCCGGTCAAAGCCGTCACGGGAGCGGATGTCATTTACACCGACGTCTGGGCAAGCATGGGCCAGGAGGCGGAAGCCAAGGAGCGAAGCAAGCATTTCCTGCCGTACCAGGTGAACGCCGAGTTGATGAAGGCGGCACCGGAACACGCCAAGGTGATGCACTGCCTGCCGGCCCATCGCGGCGAAGAGATCACCGACGAGGTAATGGACGGCCCGCAATCGATCGCCTTCCCCCAAGCCGGCAACCGCATGCACGCCCAGAAGGCGCTGCTGCTGTGGGCGATGGATGCTTAGGCGGCCTGGCTCCCCTCTCTCTCCGGGAGAGGGGGTGAGGGTGCGGACATCACAACTACAGTTCGGCGGCAGTTAAACAAAGGCGGGAATTTCCACCCGTTCTACTTCGAACCCGGTCGCGCGCACATTGGCGGTCGCTGAGCGAATCGCCTGTTCGAGCGAAGCGGCTTTCCGGTCGAAAGCAATGAAAGTGACTCGGTTGCGTGTCACAATGGTGCCATCGTCGCAACCGGCCTCATAGAGCGCATCACACTCTTCCGCGCTGAGAGCGGGCGCAGTCAATACCACGGAAAAACCATGTATTTTCTTCCTTTTCATCCTTTGCTCCGTTCGTTCAATCGCCGAACAACACTGCGATCAAGGGCCAGCTAATCAAAAGACCGACTGTCGCTGATACCGCCGCTGCAACGGCAACCGGTATATGCCATCCGTCTTTCGCCTTCATCGCGCCGCGCAGCAATTTCACGGATAGACCCGAGAGGCCGCCAAGCATTGCACCGACAAGCCCAATGCCAAGAAAAGCCCCGATTAAGGCAATTGGATTGAGTGTTACGGAATCAATTAGGTGGCCATTGATCGTAAGGTACGTGAGGCCGGATATATTGCCAGAAAAAAATCCGGCAATGAACACGCCACGGATGCCAGGAACCGGATTGGAGTCCTCAACTTCGCTCATAGCAATCACGATACTTGAGGCCGAACTTGTCATTGAACTGAATCTGGATGCATCTTACCGGTGCTGAAAACAGGCTGCCAGCGAAAAACAGGCGCTGACTTGGAGTGCCGGCGAGGCCGGGCGGCCCTCACGCCTTTTTTGCGGCCAGTTTTGCGACGAATGCGGCGTGCTCGGGCAGGACCACGCCTGTTATTTGAAAATGGCTCGAAAGCCGGCTTGCTCGAAATGGTGGTCTGCCGTCAGTGCGTCGGACAGCCCCCGTTCGGTCATCACGGCAAAGGAGATGCAATCTGTCAGCGACCAGTCCTTGTCTGGCCGGGCCTCGTAAAGGTCGAATCCAGCCAGGTAAACAGCCGGGGCAAAACCTACGACCAGAAACATTGGCAGGCGATGAATGCGTTTGATCGCCTCGATGGCAAATGGCTTGGTGCTCGACAGGGACAAAGCATCGGCGAATTCCAGCAAGACCCATTCCGTCGTCACGATGCTGCCGGAGTAGCCATCCAGGTACGATTTCACAGGTTGGTGCGCCGCGTCCCTCGTGTTGATCCAGGCGATCAAACCGTAGGTGTCCATAAAAACGGTCATCGCTTCGGCTTCCCCAGTCGATAGTGTTCATGCTGGGCAGCCAGATCGGCCGGCAAATCGGGTGAATCGATGACCAGGTCTCCGAAGAGCTGACCAAACGTCGTTTGCTTGTCAACCTTTACCGGCTCGATACGCACACGCATTCCTTCCGTAAGCGTCTGCGCATCATCCGGGACGATGACACCATTGTGAACCACACCTTCCAGTTCCATGCCAAACCTCTTTTCCTCGCCGGCCTTGATGCAGGCTGGGCAGACTTACCGAATTCGCTGCCTAGCAGAACAGGGCTGACTTATTGAACTGAATCCACCTGCATCTTACCGCCGCCGAAAATCGCCTGCAAGCTAATTTGAGGTGCGGCCAAGCAAGGGTTTGCCAATATGCCATAAGCGTTCCCGGGAAAACAAATACCTTTGACCCCATCCGCATCCATCCAGTATTCTAAATAGCATGAAACGCTTCACACTCCTCGCCGCTGGTCTCGCGCTGGTTCTGTCGATCTCGGTCACGCCGGGGCAAACGAAGAAAGCCCCCGACCCCGTCGGCGCCGATCATGCCGAGAAGATGGTCAAGGGGCTCGACGTCTTCAAGAAACACGTCAAGCCGATTTTCGAATCGAAATGCCTGCGCTGTCACGGCGGCAAGAAGGTCGAATCCGATTTCGATCTCAGCGACCGCGAAGGACTGCTCAAGGGGGGCCAGATCGGCAACTCGGTCGTGCCCGGCAAGAGCAAGGAGAGCCAGCTCGTCAAATTGATCACGCACGCCAAGGAACCGCACATGCCGCATGAGAGCCCCAAGCTCTCGGATGCGGCCATCGCCAAGATCGTCGAATGGATCGACCTGGGAGCGCCCTACGACAATCCACTGGTCGCTTCAAAACTGAAAGGGAAATCCTGGACCGAGCGCGTCCTCCCGCCGAGCGCGAAACAATGGTGGGCGTTCGAGCCGCTATTCAAAATCACACTGCCCGCGGTCAAGGACAACCGATGGTGCCGCACGTCGATCGACCGTTTCATCCTGACGAAATTGGAAGACGCGAAGGTCATGCCCAATGCTTCCGCGACGAAGCAGCAGCTCATCCGCCGGGCGTATTTCGACCTAATCGGCCTGCCGCCTTCGCCGGAGGATGTGGACGCGTTCTTGAAGGACACTGCTACGCCGCAAGCGGCGTGGGAGAAGGTAGTCGATAAGTTGCTCGCCAGCCCGCACTACGGCGAGCGCTGGGGCCGACACTGGCTTGATCTCGCCCGCTTCGGCGAGAGTCACGGCTTCGAGCACGATTACGATCGGCCCACCGCGTACCACTATCGCGATTTCGTCATCGCGTCGCTCAATCAGGATTTGCCGTACGACAAGTTCGTCAAGTGGCAAATCGCCGGCGACGAGTATGAGCCGAACAACAATCTCGCTCTCAAGGCGACCGGCTTCCTGGCGGCCGGCGTCCACTCGACGCAGATTACTAAAAGCGAAGTCGAGAAGCATCGCTACGACGAGATGGACGATAAGCTCAACACGATCAGCACCGCATTCCTCGGCCTGTCGGTCGGCTGCGCCAGGTGTCACGATCACAAGTACGACCCGATCCCGCAGCGCGACTACTACCGGATGTTGTCCACGTTCACGACGACAGTGCGCAGCGAGATGGAGCTGGCGGTGGATCAGCCGGCGTATGTCAAAGCGAAGGAAGCGTTCGATCGCGCGCACGCCCCGTTCGTCGAGGCGATGAGGAAGCGCGAGCAAGCTTTGTTGCCGATGCTCGACATGTTGGTCAAGGACGCCAACATGATTGATTGGGAGTACGTCGCGATCAAGAGCGTCCAGTCGAAGGATGGCTCGACGCTGACGTTGCAGGACGACGGCTCGATCCTCGCCAGCGGCAAGAATCCGAAGTCCGAAGAATACACGATCACTGCTCATACCACGACGCCTGGAATCACAACGATCCGCCTAGAAGCGTTGGGCCATCCGTCGCTGGTCAAGGGCGGGCCGGGCCGGGCGCCTAACGGCAACTTCGCGCTGAGCGATTTCAGCCTCGGGTTCGCTGCCGCGAAAATCGGCGGACCGCTCGTGCCGAAGAGCATGAAGCTGAAGAACCCCCGCGCCACCTTCGAGCAAAAAGGCCTGCCGATCAAGGCCACGATAGACAGCGATGCGAAATCGGCGTGGGCGATCGATCCGCAGTTCGGCAAGGACCATGCGGCGATTTTCGACCTCGACACGCCGATCGGAGCTTCGGACGGCACGACTCTGGTCATCAAGTTGAGGTTCAACAACAACGATGGCCACAATATCGGCCGGCTGCGGCTGTCGATCAGCAATGCGGCGAAGACGCCGGAGTTGGCGGCGGCGGGGATCTCGGCAGGAGTGCGTGAGGTTCTTCGCATTCCGGCAGACAAGCGCAGCGAGCAGCAGACGGGAATGTTGTTGAATTGGGCATGCACGCTGGACTCCGAGTGGCGAACGCTAAACGCTAAACGGATGGGGCATCTTGCGAAGGCGCCGCAGCCGACCAAGATGAAAACGCTCGTCGCCACCGAAGGCCTGCCCGCGGTTCGGCTGCACACGCAAGGGGAAGACTTCCTTCCCGAAACGCACTTCCTGCGCCGCGGCGATCCGGCCAATAGGGAAGGGGTCGCCACCCAGGGCTTCCTGCAAGTCTTGATGCCGGCGGCCGACGCCGCGAAACGCTGGCAGACCGCGCCGCCTCCGGGGTGGCGCACCTCCTATCAACGCCGGGCGTTCGCCGAGTGGATCACCGACGTCGATCACGGCGCCGGCCAACTGCTGGCACGCGTCATCGTCAACCGCGTTTGGCAACACCACATGGGCCGCGGGCTGGTCACCACGCCGAGCGACTTCGGTGTCCGCGGCGAACGGCCGACGCATCCCGAATTGCTCGATCATCTCGCCAGCGAGTTGATCAAGAGCGGCTGGAAACTCAAAGGCCTGCACAAGCTGATCATGACCAGTGCTGTCTATCAGCAGGACACCCAGGTCCATGAGGCCAAGGTCAAGCTCGACCGCGACAACAAGCTCTACTGGCGGCAACCCGCGCGCCGGCTGGAGGCCGAGATCATCCGCGATGCGATGCTGGCCGTCTCCGGCGAACTGGACACCAAGCTGTTTGGCCCCGGCACGCTCGACGAGAAAAGCAAACGCCGCAGCATCTACTTCACCGTCAAGCGCAGCAAGCTGGTGCCGATGATGGTGATCTTCGACGCCCCCGAAGCCCTGAACGGCATGGCCGAGCGGCCGACGACGACAATCGCGCCGCAAGCCTTGCATCTCTTGAACAATCCGCAGGTGCGCCAGTCGGCCCGCAGCTTTGCTAAGCGCATCGCGCCTGAGGCGACGACGCCAATCGAGACGGCGATCCGCCAGGGGTATCTGATTACCCTGGCCCGGCAGCCGAGCCGCGAAGAGCTTGCCGACGGCGTGGCGTTCGTAGACCAGCAGATGCGCACGTACCCGGAGAACCAGCGCCGCGAATCGGCCCTCGCGGACTTCTGCCAGGTGCTGATGTGTTTGAATGAGTTCATTTATGTTGAATAACGAACCAGGCCTGAGTGCAAGTGAGGGATTGGAAGCTTGAAACATGAGTTGTATGTCCCTCATCGGTCGTCGATTTGCGCCGGTCCTCCTTTTGCTCGCGGTCGGTCAGGGTTGTAACCGAGGAGCCCTTGTCGCACCTGCCAAGCAGCCGCAAGCCGGGGCCGAAGGCGAAACCTGGAGCTGCGCCGACATGGCAGCCTATTTGCAAGAACAGGGCACCACACTGCACGTGCTTGGCGAACTCTCCAAAGCGAATGGCGACATCCCGGAATCGGTTCTCTATGTGGACCATAAAGCGGCCCTTGGAAGAAAGAAGGGGAACTTCATGCTTGATGGCTTGGCAGAAAAGAAGGCTGGCACGGGGACGATTCTAATCCTTTGCTACCGTTCCAAGGACCTTGCACACCAACAACCCCGACCAAGTGAAGAAAGCAGTCTGGTTTGGGGAAGGTTCATCGTCGTGACCTTTGATGCGCGTAAGGGCAGGCCGAACGATGATAACGAGCGTTCGAAGAAGCTGATTCAGACGATCCGAGGATTACTTGGATCGTGAACGAAAAAAGGGCGCAAGCACGCGGCCTGAGCCCGACGTGATGTTTCGTCCTTGTAACCAATTCACTAGTCACCCCGGTCCCCCGATGCGATTATTTCGCTACGCCCTGATCGCCGTCCTCTTCGTCATCCTCGGCGTCGCGGTCTATCAGACACTGTTGTGGTTCGGCGTGTGGGGCAATCCGAATGAGGCGCAGGTCAAGTCGCTCGAAGACGAAGACCAGGAGATCGCCTTCATCGAACCGGCCACCAGCACCGACGATTGGAGCCGGCTCGTCACTGCCGTCAAGCTGGTGCAGCAGGATTGGCCCCGCATCAATCCGTCACTGCCGCGATTGAAAATCTCACTCGACGACGCCTTCCCGAGTCTGACAGCCGCAGTCCCGGAAATCGTGCTGTCGCTGTCCACCAGCGGGCATCAGCGGCTGCGGCTGCGTTGGTACAAGATCAGCGGCGAGCACGATGCGGCGTCCTGGATTCGCAAGCTGAACGCCCGCGCCCATCCGCCGCTCGCCATCGTCGGCGGCGCGACGAGTGATCGCGCCTTGCGTGTGGCCCGTGCCTTGCAAGCAACCTATCCCGATCCGGATCAGCCGGCGCCGATGTTCCTCATCACGACGGCGACAGCGGAAAAGACTGCCGAGGAAACGCCGCTCATCGAGGAATACCCCAAACGCAGTTTTCGTTTCTCGTTCACCAACCAGCGCATGGTCGAAGCGATCCTGAAGTTTGTGCAGCAGACGCCGAACCTTTGGGTGCACAAGACTGCCGACCCGCAGACGCTTGCCGGCGCCGTGGCGAGCATGATCGGCGCCGCTGATCCGTTGCACGAGCTGGCCGTCTTTGGAAGCTTCCTCGACCTGCGGCCTCCCTCCTACACCATGCACGCCGTCTACTGGGAGGATGAACGGTACTCGAAGGATCTCACCGATCTTTTCCGTAAGGAGTTCGAAAAGCGCTACCCCGCGGGACGGTTCAACGATCAAGGGGGAATCGCCTACGGTGTCGGCGATTTTTCCAGCCCCGCGCCCCTGGAGCAGAGCGCGGTCGGCACCTTCCTGGCGGAGCCGATCGCGCCGCATTCGTTCCTGGTCCTGCCGACGCAGACGGTGCGCATGCGCCGCTTTCTGATCAATCTGCGCCAGTCGCCGCTCGATGCGCGGAACCTGGTCGTCCTCAACGGCGACGCGATCTCGTTCCATTCCGTATTCCGCGACCGCGACGTGGTCTGGAATATCGTCGATCTGCCCTATTCGCTCGTCTTCTTTGCCCATCGCAACCCGATCGAACGTGCCGCGGGCTTCACGGACAGCAAGAAAGGCCGCCAGGATGCCGCCGACGTTTTCCCGCAGCGCACCACCACGGGCACGCACGATATCCTGCTTTATCGCGACGTCCTCGAAGCGATTCTGTACGCCGCCTACGATCAGGGCCGCTTGCTCGGCGATTCGCTCGAAGTACGCAAGAGACTCCAAGCCACGGCATGGTACCAGCCGCCGATCGAGACGGCAAAAGAGGACTTCGCCCGCGTTTGCAATCCTCGCGTCCATACGCTCGATCCGAAAGTGCGCACCTTTTTCAGCAAAAAGGGCGATCGCAAGCGTGACACCGGCGAGCACATCGTCTGGGTCAAGCCGAGCTTTACCGAGGATCGCGTCGATCGCACGAGCACCATCAGCGTCTGGTCGATGATTCCGAACACCAAGGGCGACGTTTGGCAGGTCGTCAAGCCTTCCCCCTTCCCGGTCGACTACAACCTGAGCCGCTAGGAGGACGCCGTCCCGTGTTGTCCTGGTCGAATTGGCGAGTTTGGCTTAACCACGGCTGGCCTATCCTGACGCCGCTGGTCCTCGGCGCGCTCATCTTCTATTTCCTCAATGAACCTCTTACCTACTGGCGCGACGGCGAGAGGATTTACGACGAGCAGGCGATCCAGGAGTGGGTGCGCGAAGCACGCATCGGCGGCCGCAGCTTGCCCGAAATGCTCAAGGAGATGCTGAAGAAGTCCGAAGACTGCACCGCTCGGCTCAAGGCAGCGGCCCCCATCGCCGCGGGCTCGATTCGCGAGGAACAAACCCACAAGTGCAACGAAATCGAGGAGATGCTGCAATCGATGTGCGTGGTGTCGAACAAGATCTATCCCAACCAGCTGGTTCTCTTCCCGGTGATCTATCGCCTGGAGGTCCGCTTCGACGAGACCCTCAAGCAAAAATACGACCCGAGCCTGCGATTCACGCCGATCGTCTGGGACTCGGATAGCCCCAGGCATCCCAATCAGTTTCGCAAGCTGGAAGGCTACCAGCTTCTCCGCGACGAAGGAGTGACCGTCCACCTGCAATACCACTTCCACGCCTACGCCCAGAAGCAATACAAGGAGCGTGAGGACGACGCTCGCCGCAGGCTCATCAACATCTGGGTGCTCTTCTTTGCCTTCGTCGCGCTGTTGTGGATCCTCATCGTGCAGCTTCGCACCGAGACCCGCGAGCGCCAGCGTCAGCTTACCGAACAGCAGATCCAGGAGTCGCACCAGAAGCACCTCGAAGAAGAGCTGCGCCGCCAGGAAGCCGAACGCAAGCAGGAGGTTGCCGAGCGCCGCCAGCTCGAAGAGGAGCTGCGCCGCCAGACCGCCGAACGCGACAAGCAAGAGGCGGAACGCCAGGCTCTGGAATTGAAATCGCAGATGTTCCACTCAATCGGCATCATGGCGAAATCGTACGCCCATAACATCAAGAATCTGCTCGTGCGCCCCAACGACCTGTTGCGCCGCTGCATGGAAGAGCGCCCGTCCGATGACGACAAGGCCCGCATGCTGCACGAGATCAAGCAAACGCTCGGCACCGTCACCGAGCGCTTGCAGGAAATATTGCAAACGGTGCAGCGCGACCCGCACAAATTCGAACGCGTGCAAATCGACCTGAACGCCCTGGCGAAAGACCTGCATACCACCTGGGCCGAGCAGGCGGCAAGCAAGTGGAAGATGCTGGTCGAACTGGACCTGTATTCCTCCCCTCTCCCCCCGGGAGAGGGGACGGGGGTGAGGGCGTTGGGCGAATTCCCTCGAAGCTCACTCTACGTCAGCGGCGACCGCTCCCACCTCCAGCAAACCCTGGAAAACTTCCTTTTCAACGCCCGCGACGCCATCAGCGAAATGCGCAACCACCTGCGCAAGCAAGCTCGCCCCGAGGGAACCACTGTCAAAGGCCCGCTCGACGAGGCCCAGCGCCAGGCCCTGATCGCCGCCGCCGGCTGGAAAGGCCGCGTCCTCATTCGCACCTGCATTATCGG
>SHZY01000136.1 GCA_009692065.1 Gemmataceae bacterium | reverse complement strand
GCCCACCGCGGCATCGAGAGGCCAGCAGGCCAGAAAAGGAGGTGAGCATGGCAGGCACAACCCGAAACAACCGTCCCCGCCAAGGGGCCAGAGATTCTACCTACCGACCCGATCGCCCGCACACGTTGGAACCTTCGCTTATTTGAGGTCTAGACAATGGGGTCCACCATAGATATTCAAGCAGATCACGCCGCGGATTCAAGTCGCGGTGAAATCCAAGGAGGCGTCGGTGCCGTCTGTTATGGTGTAGCCCCTTTTTCGTGGAGAATTGCCAATGTTTACCGCGACGAGATTTGCGACGCTGTTGACCATGATTGGGTTATTCTGCACCGCTGCCGCTACGAACGCGCAGGAGCCGATCGTGCGTCTGGAGGTGAAGCCCAAGAACCCCAAATTCGACGATTGGAACAAACCGACGGTACTGCGGTCCGCGGACGACGCCGCCAAGGTGTTCGACAAGGACGCAATCGCCGCTTTGGCGAAGAAGGTGGACTTCAAGAAGCAGTTTGTCGTCGTGTTCGCCTGGCAGGGTTCCGGCGGCGACAAGCTGGCGTACACGGTTTTCGAGTCGTTTCCTGAACAGATCACGTTCTCCATGAAACATGGATTGACGGACGACATTCGCCCGCATGTGCAAGTCTTCGCCCTGCGCTCCAACGTGCGCGCGAGCATCAAGGGCCCCGACGGCAAGCAAGGGAAAATCGACGGGCAAGCCGCCGGCGTGCGCCAACTCAAGTTCATGCCCGCCGATCCGACCATCGTCTTCACCCTCGGCGGCAAGGCCAATGCCACCAAGCTGGCCAACGCGGCCGCCGTCGAAAAACTGGTGGGCAAGGCTTCCGCCAAGGCCCTGATCGATCAGGTTGATTTCGACAAGGAAATGATCGTCTTCGTAAGCTGGAATACGAGCGGCCCGCCGGACGGAAAACTACAGCACGAAGTGAAAGGCCCCGGCGACGACCGCAAGCTGACCTTCTTTGTCCAGGGCCCCCCCGGCAGCGTCCGCGGCCAACGGCAGCGCATCGGCGCCGATTTCTTCGCGGTGCCACGCAACGTGATGGTGGCGTTTGATCCGAAGGAACGCTAACACGAACCGCCGCCCGTCATTTTGCGATTATGGACCGCCGTTCACGGCGGGGCGCCTGCTGCCTCGCCGTGAACGGCGGCCTATATAGCTGAATGCGCAAGACGCAAGCATGGAATGCACAACCCCCATGCGTTAGGTGATCCATGCCCGCTATATCTTGATGCAATCGCACGTCGCATCCTTAACAACTACAACAAGTTACAGCCGCCGCAGGTCGCGTAGATCGGCCTGGCATCATAATTGCCCTTTCACCATCGGGTCTTTCCTCCCCTGGTCTCGAGGGCGCGCACGGTGAGCAGCAGACAGAAGACGGTCGTCGTCATCGGCAACGGCATGGTCGGCCACCGCTTCTGCGAACGCCTCGTCGAATTTGATTCGGCGCGCGCCTATCAAATCATCACGTTCTGCGAAGAGCCACGGGCTGCTTACGATCGCGTCAACCTCACGAAATATTTCGAACATCGCATGGCCGAGAAACTCGCGCTGGCACCGCCGGACTGGTACGAACAGAACGGCATCGAGTTGCACCTCGGCGATCGGGCCATCGAAATCGATCGCACGAATCGCGTCGTCCGTTCTGCCAAGGGCAAGGAGATTGCCTACGACGCCATCGTGCTCGCCACCGGCTCCATCCCGTTTGTGCCGACGGTTCCCGGCATCGACAAGAAGGGCGTCTTCGTCTACCGCACCATCGAAGATCTCGAACTGATCATCGCCTACGGCAATCACGCCAAGAAGGCGGCGGTCATCGGCGGCGGGCTGCTTGGCCTCGAGGCGGCCAAGGCGACGTACGATCTCGGCCTGGAGACGCATGTTGTCGAGTTCGCCTCGCGCCTGATGCCTCGCCAGATCGACGATGCCGGCTCGAAAGTGCTCGTCGGCAAGATCAACGCGCTCGGCGTGCAGGTCCACCTCAACAAGAACACCAAGGAAATCCTCGGCAACGGGAAGGTCGAAGGGATGGCCTTCAACGACGGGGCCGAGCTCGATGTCAAGATGATCGTCGTCTCCGCCGGCATCAAGCCTCGCGATGATCTGGCGCGCGCCTGCGGCCTGATGGTCGGCCAGCGCGGCGGCGTCGTGGTGGACAATCACCTGCGCACGAGCGATCCGGATATTTACGCCATCGGCGAAGTCGCCCTGTATGGCGGCATGATCTATGGCCTGGTTGCGCCGGGATACGAGATGGCGGAGATTGCCGCGGCGAATCTCCTGGGACAGGCACGCACTTTCAAGGGCGCGGACATGTCCACCAAACTCAAATTGATGGGCGTGGATGTGGCGAGCTTCGGCGACTGTTTTGCCGACGAGAAGAAGGCGAAGTCGATTACTTATGAGGACCCCTTCAAGGGCGCCTACAAGAAGCTGGTTTTCAACCTCGATGGCACGCGTCTGCTCGGCGGCATCCTGGTCGGCGATGCATCCGAGTACGGCACTCTCTCGATGCTGGCTAAAAGCAGCGAGAACCTGGCGATGACGCCGAGCGAAGTACTTCTAGGCAAGAGCGGCGGTCCGGCGGATGCCGTCACCTCGATCCCGAACGATGCCCAGGTCTGCTCCTGCAATAACGTCTCGAAGGCGCAGATTTGCGACGCAATCCGCTTGAAGAACCTCTACTCCGTCGATGAAGTCAAAGCCTGCACCAGGGCCGGCACCGGTTGCGGCGGTTGTTTGCCTCTCGTCACCGATCTCTTCAAGGCCCAGATCAAAGCGGCCGGCAAGAAGGTCAACAACAACCTCTGCGAGCACTTCCCCGTCACGCGCCAGGAGCTGTTCGAGATCGTCAAGATCAAACAGATCAAGTCGTTCGATGAGCTGGTCCGCTCGCATGGCCGGGGCAACGGCTGCGAAATCTGCAAGCCGGCCGTCGGCTCCATTCTCGCCAGCCTGTGGAACGAGAGCGTCGTCGAGCAGACGACCATTCAGGACTCGAACGATCGCTTTCTCGCCAATATCCAGCGCGGCGGCACCTACTCGGTCGTGCCGCGCGTACCCGGCGGCGAGATCACGCCGGACAAGCTCATCGTGCTCGGCCAGGTCGCCAAGAAATTCAACCTCTACGCCAAGATCACCGGCGCGCAGCGCGTCGATCTGTTCGGCGCCGCTGTCCATCAATTGCCCAACATCTGGGAAGACCTGGTGAATGCCGGCTTCGAGAGCGGCCATGCCTATGCCAAGGCGCTGCGAACCGTGAAGAGCTGCGTCGGCTCGACGTGGTGCCGATATGGCGTGCAGGACTCTGTCGGCTTCGCGATCCATGTCGAGAATCGCTACAAGGGCTTGCGTGCCCCGCACAAGCTCAAGGCCGCCGTCTCCGGCTGCATCCGCGAATGCGCGGAGGCCCAGAGCAAGGACTTCGGCATCATCGCCACGGAGAAGGGCTGGAACCTCTACGTGTGCGGCAATGGCGGCGCCAAGCCTCGCCACGCCGAACTGCTCGCCGCCGACATCGATTCCGAAACGTGCATCAAATACATCGACCGCTTCCTGATGTACTACACGCAGACGGCCGACCGCCTGACGCGCACCGCCCCCTGGCTCGACAAGATGGAAGGCGGCATCGAGTATCTGAAGGGCGTGATCATTCACGACAGCCTCGGCATCTGCGCCGAGCTGGAGCGGATGATGCAGGCAGTCGTCGATACGTATCAATGCGAATGGGCCGAGGTCGTCAACAATCCGGAGAAGCGCCGGCTGTTCCAGCAATTCGTCAACACCGACGAGACGGAGCCGACCATTGAGTTCGTCAAGGAACGCGAGCAGAAGCAGCCGGCGGCGTGGGGCGGGGCCTTTGTCGCTGCCAGTGAGCTGACGCTCCGCAGGAGTCAGGAGTCAGGGATCGGCGATACGATAACGGCGTCTTCACTGACTCCTGACTCCGGCCTCCTGACCCCTGAAAGATGGGTGCCCGTCGGTAAAACATGGAGCTTCCCGCACGACGGCGGCGCCACCATCAAGTACGGCAAGACGCAGATCGCGGTGTTCAACTTTGCCAGCCGCGGTGAATGGTATGCGACGCAGAACATGTGCCCGCACAAGCGCGAGTTCGTGCTGTCACGCGGGTTGCTCGGCGACCAGGGCGACAAGCCGAAGGTGGCGTGCCCGGTCCACAAGAAGACGTTTTCGCTGGAGACCGGCAAGGGGATGAACGACAAGGAGTTTTCGATCCAGACGTTCCCGGTGAAGGTGGACGGCGACGACGTGTACTTGCAACTACCGAGCATCGAGGAGCTGGATGCGGTCTTCGCGACCGACAAGACGTGCAATGGGTCGTGCGCTCACGATGAGACGGAACACAAGCCGAAAACGCTGCCGGTACGCAAGGCCAAGGTCGATGACCCGTTCGCGGTCGGCGTGCTGGACTGAGCGTCACGTCTACCAGCCCCACGCGCAAGCGTGGGGATTCATTTCACATTTACTCGATCCCCACGCTTGCGCGTGGGGCTGGTCACAAAACAAAACAGCCCAAATCGGCTGGGCGATGCCGATCTGAGCTGCGGTTTTTCGCAGACTGAACCGTCCTCAAAAGATAAACAGCGGCACACTCGGCACCAGCGGCAGCGTCGGCTGCACATTTGGCAGAGTCGCAGAAGGCGCCGGATCGGCCGGCGGCATCATCGGCACGTTGCTCGTTCTCGGCGCCGACGTCGCCGGCATGGTGTTGGGTGGCGACACCGGCAAGTACTGCGGCGGGTGGCGCAGATACTGACCCGCCGGCACGATCTGCGTCGGCTGATCCTTTTGCCAGTATTTGCGCCATTCCTCGTGCATCTGCCGAAAAGGCACCGAGTCGATCATGGATTGCTCCATACGGATCATCGGATCGCTGGAGTATTGGTTTTGACTGCCGGTCGACTGGCTGTTTTGCGCCTTGATCATGTTGACCACGTTCTTGTCAATCACCCCCGCCCCTTCATAGCGGATGATGAAGTGAAACAGGTGCTTCGGCGCCTGCGGCGGGTACGGCACCGGATAGCTTGACTGATATGACTGCACCGGAGCGATCGGCCGCGTGTTGTCCGGCACGGTGAACTGCGCCGGCAAGAGCTTCGGATCGTGCATGGTACGATTCGCCGCGGCTTTCGGTTGCGGCAGCGACTTCTTGATGTTTTGCAAAAGCTCATCGACCTGAGCGTGTACCGCAGGCGTGTGATTGATGACCAGGACTTTCGCCGGGGCGAAGTAGCTGATCGTCAGCTTGGCTTCGCCAGTACCAAAAGTGCCGCCGGCGTAGACCCAGCTCCCGGGCTGAATCACGTCGGGAATCGTGTCGGCAATCCACTTGCAGAGATTGGGGTCGTCGCCCAGATCGGCGAGCGAGTAGACCTTGCAGCACGCGGCTTTGGTCTCCGAGGGCTTGCTGATTTGGAGGTAGTTCGGATGAGACAGCGGGCCGGTGAAAATGACGGGGGGAACATCCGTCTGCGCCAACCCGAGTTGAACTACCGCCAACATCAAGGAAACTGTCGCGCTGCACGTAAGCCACAAGCGATGTCTTGCCATGAGTCAGTCCTCCTTCCATGGAGTGATGTGATTTTGTGGAATTAGAAGAAAGTCGCGGATTTGTGTCAATGGCAATAGGCGACGGATGTTGTGGCACGGTCTCCCGACCGTGGCACCTGGCTCGACCGAAGGTCTCCGAAATTTCAGGAGACCTTCGGTCGCATGAAGTGGCACGGCCAGGAGACCGTGCTACAACGGGCGACGCGCGGGCGCTAAACGAGGAATAGGTTTTAGCGCTGAACGCGTGCGGAGCCGCCCTTGGCGAAGGCTTCGACTTCATCCAGGCGCGCCATGGTGGTATCGCCGGGGAACGTGGTCAACAGCGCGCCGTGCGCCCAGCCGAAGCGCAGCGAGTCCTCCACGGATCGGCCCGTGATCAGGCCATACACGAGGCCCGACGCAAAACCGTCGCCGCCGCCGATGCGGTCGTGGACATCCAGGGTGCAGGTCGGGCTGACGTAACGCTTGCCTTCGAGCCACAGGACCGCGGCCCAGTCGTGGCGGTTGGTTGAATGCACTTCACGCAAAGTGGTCGCCACGAGTTTGATATTCGAATGGGCGGCGACGACGCGGTCGATCAGGTTGAAGAACGCGTTGGGATCAAGCTTGGATTTGCCTGCTTCGACTTCCGGTCCCGCGATACCGAGGCCCTTCTGCAAGTCTTCCTCGTTGCCGAAGAGGGCATCGACGTTTTTCATGATGCGGCCAATAACCTCCTGGCCTTTCTTTTCGCCGCCGACCGACGACCAGAGCTTCGCGCGGTAGTTGAGATCGAACGAGACAATCGCCTTGGCCGACTTCGCCGCCTGCATCCCTTCGATGATCAACTCGGAGGTGGTCGCCGACAGTGCCGCGAAGATGCCGCCGGAGTGGAACCAGCGCACGCCGCGGGCAAAGATCTTGGGCCAATCGAAGTCGCCTGGCTTGAGGAGAGCGCCCGCCTCGTTGGCGCGATTGTAGAAGACGATCGGAGGCCGTACGCCGTGGCCGCGGTCGCTGTAGACGGTCGCCATGTTGGGGCCACGCACACCGTCATGGTCAAACCACTTGTAGAAAGGCGTGACGCCGGTCTCGCGCACCCTCCCCTGGATCAACTCGCCGAGCGGATAGTTGACCATCGCGGTCGCGACGCCCGTCTTCAGCCCGAAGCAATCGCACAGGTTGGCAGCGACGTTGTATTCCCCGCCGGAGACGTGGATCTCGAGCGTCCTCGCTTTGCGGAATGGGATGACGCCGGGATCGAGCCGATGCACAAGGGCGCCCAGCGAGAGAAAATCAAGCTCACACGAGTCGGTACGGATATTCATGGTTATTCTGCGTCCTCTATCTGTGCCACCAACCGTTTCGGCGCCACGGCGAGGAAGCTTTCGTCCACCCATTCCATCAGCATATCGCGTGGCATCTCGTCGCCGACGTTGAAGTGCGCCGTCACCCAGCCGTGCTTGCCCAAGCCGTAGTGCGTGGGCGACGCAAACGGCAACGTCAGCGCCATCTTGCCGGAGACGGGTAGCTTCACCGATAGATCGAGGGAGCCTTCCTTCTCGTCAAGGTAAGTTGACAGGAAGATCTTGCCCTTTACCTTGTACGCGGCATGTCCCCAGGGAAAATCCTCGCTGGTCTCGGGATAAGCGAGCGCGTGCTTGCGCAGTGCGGCGACCGATTTCTTGAGTCTTGCGAGGCTCATGGCGACATTGTATTGGTGATTCACGGTAGCCTCCACTTGCGGTGCGTGGTACAAGTCCTCCACCTACCTTGGTTCATGCCGACCGTCGGAGTCTTCCCGATGCAAACCATCTGGGGCAACGCCTCCAGCACCTATTGCGATGGCATTCGCCGCCGCGATTTTCTGCGCATCGGCGCGCTAGGCGTCGGCGGCTTGACGTTGGCCGATCTCCTGCGCCACGAAGCGAAAGCTGATGAATCACATCGGCCCAAGTCGATCATCTACGTCGTCCTGAACGGCGGTCCCAGCCATATCGACATGTACGATCTCAAGCCCGACGCGCCGACGGAATATCGCGGGCCGTTTGCGCCGATCGCGACGAGCCTTACCGGCGTACGGATTTGCGAGCTGATGCCCTTGCAAGCACGGATGATGCACCAGATGACACTGCTGCGCGGCGTCCGTTCGGTGGAAAACAATCATTACCTGAGCGAGGTTTACTCGGGGCTGCCTCGGCGGGCGGGGCGTCGGCCGGCGTTTGGCTCGATTGTAAGCCGCTATCAAGGGAGCGGGTCCGCCCTGCCTCCCTATGTCAGCTTGAATCGCGATTCGACCGATGAGTTCGAATACGAGAAGCCGTACTACGCGGGCTCCGGGCATGGGCCGTTCCGGCCGTTCGGCGAAGCGCTCGCGGACTTGATGCCGGTCAATTCGCTGGAACGTTTGCAGGAACGCCGCACGCTGTTATCGACGTTCGACGCCGCCCGCCGCAATGGCGAGCAGATGCAGGCCGCGGGCGGGCTTGACCGCTATCAGACGCAGGCGCTCGACATCATCACATCGCCGCGGGTGCGCGACGCTTTCGATCTGTCGAAGGAGCCGGAGCGGGTTCGCGCCAGCTATGGCCGGGGGAAGTACCCGCACCAGACCTATGTCAGCATCTTGTATGATTGGCCGTCGCAGCAGTTCTTGCGGGCGCGTCGCCTGGTGGAAGCCGGCGTGCGCGTGGTCACGGTTCGCGCCGGCGATTGGGACCATCACTCGAGCCCCACTGGCAACATCTTCTATTGCATGGAAACGATGCTGCCGGCCCTCGATCGCAGCCTGTATGCTCTCTTCACTGACTTGCGTGAACGTGGCCTGGAAAACGATGTGCTCGTCGTGGTACTTGGCGAGTTCGGCAGAACGCCGCGTATCAGCCAGCCTGGCCCGGGTCGCGAGCATTGGGCCGACGCCGGCTGCGTGCTGTTCTACGGCGGCGGCTTGCGCATGGGCCAGGTCTTGGGCGAAACCGATGCGCGTGCCGAGCAACCCCGCGCAGGCAGCTTTCATTTCCAAAACATCATGTCAACGATCTACCACACGCTCGGTATCGACTTGAACGTGCAGTTGCCAGATTTCAATGGTCGGCCGCAGTTCTTGCTTGATGACCGGGAACCGATTCGGGAGTTGGTGGACTGACCGTCATCACGCCCACGCCCCGGGTCAAGCGATTGGACCTCGGTCGAGGCGCCGCCCTGCGGCGCAGGGGCGTCCGGCTCATCGGGGTCATCGTCTGCGTCGAACCGCGTCAGCGCATCCCGTCGCGGGAACACCTGCCGATAGGCGACCGCCATCATCGCGACCTGAAGCGGGGCTTCCAGAATTTGGCCGATGAAGCAGAGCAATGAGCTAACGATCTGCAGGCAAATAAGCACCAGGACCAGCCCGATGATGCCGCCCAGGTTGCCGAGCACCGCCCGCACGCTCAATTTGACGGCGTCCCACCCCAACATCTTGCGTTCCGCGATCAAGGGGAAGGAAAACACGAAGAACGTGTTGATCACCTGGGAAATCATGATGATCACGAACAGCATCGCAAAATACACCGCCATCGGCCCCAAAATAAAGGACGGGTTGGGCGGCGCGCCTTGTTGCTGCGCCTGCGCTTGCTCGGCGATCGCCGCGAACAAGGCGATGAGGTAAATCACGATCGCCGGGATAAGCATGAGGAAGACCGGCACCGTCATGAGCAGTGAAGGCACCATGGCCGGAATGAAAAAATCGAATCCCTTGAAGAGGGAATTGAAGCTCACCTCCCGGCCGCGTTCGCTTTTGGAAGAGGCAGAGGTAGAATCCGCACATCATCGGGCCGATCAGAATTCCCATCGGCCCGAATTGGGCAATCAGCCCGCCGACGAACATGATGCCGACAAAGAGCCAGTATTGTTCCTTGATCAGATGCCAGCCTTCGCGCAGACACTGGATGGGGTGAATGGCGCCGCGGTTGAAGGGGACGGGATCGTCGGTCATGAGCTGAAAACTCCAATAGTAAATCCGAACCCGAGCGCCGAGCGAGGGGCAATCGGTGCCCCTCGCTCGGCGCTCGGGTTCGGACATTCATCAACACACGCGTGACGAATCACCCACCATCAATCCATCTTGACGGTGATCTTGACGTCGAAGGAACCGGCGCACTGGGCGTTCCAGCGGCTCGGGCCGATGTGCAGGAAGAGCTTGCCTTCGTGATCGGGCGTGCCATCGTAGCGTTCGCCGATCATGAACATTTCGCCGTCTTCGCCCCACTTGCCCAGCAGCATGCCGCAGTGTACTTGATTGTTGATGTTGGCGCCGATTTTGCGAGCCCCGCCCATGATGCCCCGTTGGCCGTTCTGAGTGGCCTGCAAGCCTTGCGGGCCGGACATCATCTGGCCGCCCTGCTGGGGCCAAACGTCGATCATCCCGGTGGCGGTGATCTGGATGGTCGACCGCCCGTCCGCCATGAAGCCCGCGTCGAGCCATTGGCCTGCGTTCGCGTACTTGCTCGAGTCGATGACCACGTCGGTCTCCGTGCTGGCGAGGCCGACGGCCCGCAGCGAGCGCATCTTGGCCAGCGTCAACTCCACGTCGCCGAAGTATTCGGTCTTGGATTTGATCGTCGTCGTCAAAATGCGGCCGACGATCGTGAAGTGCTGGGTGACGATGCGGTCATCCACCGAAGTCTTCAGGTCCTTTTTGGGATGCTTGGCTTGCAACTTCTTGACGATTTCCTTGGCCCGATTGGCGACTTCGATTTCCTTGCCGCGACTCGCCTCAAGCGTGGCCGGATAGGAGAACGGCCCCAACTCGATGAGCAGCTTGTCGGATTTATCGCGTTCGCGGTAATCGCTGCTTCCCAGGCCCTTGACGGCCTGTTCGATCTTGGCCTCGACCCCCTCGGCTAGGTGAAGGCCGAACTCGATGGCGCGGATGTCCTTCACCGGGATCGAAAGCTTACCATAGGCGGTGGCAACGTCGAGCGTCTCCGACTGGACGATCATGCGGACCTTGCTGCCGTTGAGGAAGTAAATCTCACAATCGCCCGGAATGGCCGGCTCGACGTTGCCCTTGGGCCGCGGCGGCACCACTTCCTTTTTCGTGACTTGTCATCCACCTTGTCCTTGAACTGGGCCGAGGAGGTGGTGAGAAGCAAGCTGCTCAACAACAGCGCAGTCATCATCAGGCGCGACATGGAGATCTCCAAAAAAAGACACAGAAAGGAGCGAGGCATGAACCTCGGTTCAGGATTCGGTCGAGGCGAATGAACATCATGGTACCGGCAAGAATTTGGAGATCAAGCAAAAAAGCATCGTGCGACAAACAACCTTCCCGTTAGCCGCTTGCCTGTGGATGGCGGGTTTGGCACGAGCCCACGAGTCAGAGGCAAGCGGCTAGGCGCGCAATCGGCAAACACATCTCGCACGCGGCCAGGCTTTCCGAGTATAATTTCATCAATTCTTAACCGGGCCGCTGATACAACTGCATGAGCGCAATTCCGAATACTCTCGTGGCGAGAACTTTCATGCGGAAATCGCTCATTGGCCCAGGGGTTTTGCAGTGTAGTCGCACGGTCTCCTGACCGCGCCACAACGCCATTGCCAAGGACAGAGGCCCAAGGAGACGACCGTATGACTGACGACACGGCAAACACGTCGTGCCATTCGAAGGGTGAATCTGGCGGCCCAGCCGCGCCGGGCGACATACGCGAAACCGCCGAGGAAGTATTCGCCCGGCACGCGCACCCTTCGCTTTCACCCTCACTGTGGAAGGATCGAGAGGAGCCCGCCTTCGAGATAAAATTCCAGGTTGACGAAGCCAAGGCCCGCACGCTCGCCGCCTGGGCACAAGAACACCTGCAGCTCGATCCGCACGCCGATCCCGCGCGTGACAATTCCTACCGCGTTCACGGTATGTACTTCGATACGCCGGCGCTCGATGTCTTCCATCGCTCGCCCGGGTACAAGAAGAAGAAGTACCGCCTGCGCCGCTACGGCGACGATGTGATGCTGTTCCTTGAGCAAAAGCGGAAATCGGCAGGCCGCGTCGCCAAGCGGCGCATTCAGATTGCGGAGGCTGAGCTGGAGCGATTGCGTGAGCTCCCCACCGACCTCGAATGGGCCGGGCGCTGGTTTCATCGCCGCATTACCCTGCGCAAGCTGGAGCCAAGCTGCTGCATCAGCTACCAGCGGCAAGCCTACTTTGGCCAAAACGCGGAAGGCCCGCTGCGCTTGACGCTGGATCGACACGTCCGCTGCCAGCCCGCGGACCGCTGGTCGGTGGTCGAGGTGCCGGAAGGCCTACCGAGGCTCACGGACCAAGTCCTGCTGGAGCTGAAGTTCCGCCGCCATCTTCCGGCGTTGTTCAAGACGCTCATGCAAGATTTTTCACTCACGCCGGGTCCGCTCTCCAAGTATCGCCTTTCAATTCAGGCGCTGGGCCGGGACACGAAGAACGGAAGGTTGAACCATGGAGCTGCCTGAGTTCTTCCAAGCCGCTTTCCCTCCGGTTCCCATCGCGCTCGAATACGTCTTGATGCGATTGGCCCTTGCGGTAGTGCTCGGCGCCGTGGTCGGAGTCGTCTACCGGTTGACGCATCGCGGCGAATCACCGGCCTCGCCAAGCTTCGTGGCCACCCTGGTACTGCTGTGCGTGATCATCGCCATGGTCACCCAGGTCGTGGGCGATAGTGTGGGCCGCGCATTCACCTTGGTCGGCGCCTTGTCGATCGTTCGTTTTCGCACCGTGGTCGAAGACACGCGCGACACGGCGTTCGTCATCTTTGCCGTCGTCGTTGGCATGGCCGCGGGGCTTGGCAACGTGGAGGTCGGCCTGGCGGGACTGGGCATCGTCAGCGCGGCCGCGATGCTGCTGCACGGGATCCAGCGATTTACCTTTCAGACTGAAGTTGAGTGGAGCTTGCAACTTCGTGTCGGCACCGGCGCCGGTTCCGAATCGCCCTGGGAAGCCCTCTTCGCCAAGCATTGCGTCCACGCTCAGCTCGAGTGCACTGCGACAGCTCGCCAGGGCGCTGCAGTCGATCTCACCTATAAGGTGCGGCTCAAATCCGGTGTGACGCCGTTGCAGTTTGTCAACGAAATGAACCGCCTCGAGGGGATTCAGAACCTCGAAATGAAGCGTGGCTGACCACGGGACGAAGAAAGGGATTTCGATGGCCACGATGAATACGTGTCAACACCCTACCAGGCCGACGGCTTTGAAGCTCGCTTTGCGAATTCGCGCGGAATGCGCGCGCGAATCCGCAAAGCGAGCTTCGGTGACGCGTGTCGGACCAAGTCTGTTCGCCGCACTAATCGTCGCTGCCACATTGACTCACGTAGCTAGCGCACAAAGTCCCGCCAAACAAAGTGCCGCTTTCTTCAAGAGCGACAAGGTCCTTGACCTCGTCATCGATCTCGGCCCGAAAGATCTCGACGCCCTGCGCCGCAACCCTCGCGCCTATGCCAAGGCCACCCTCAAGGACGGCGACAAGACCTACAAGGACATCGGCATCCACATCAAAGGGGCGGCCGGCAGCTTCCGCGGCATCGACGACAAGCCGGGGCTGACCTTGAACATGAACAAGTTCGATCAGGAAAAGCTCTTCTACGGCATGGACAAGTGGCACCTCGCCAACTCCGTGCAGGATCCGAGCTACCTTTCCGAGCTGATCTGCGGCGAACTCTTCCGCGCCGCCGGGGTGCCGGCCGCGCGAGTCGCCCACGCCACGCTCACCATCAATGGCCGCAAGCGCGGACTCTACTACCTCAAGGAAGGCTACGACAAGCACTTCCTCCATCAGCAATTCAAGAATCACCATGGCAACCTTTACGACGGCGGGTTCCTGCGCGAGATCGATCAGCCGCTGCAACTCCTCATGGGGCGCGCCGACGTCAAAGACCGCGCCGATCTCAAGGCCCTCGCAGCAGCAGCCCGCGAGCCCGATGCGAAGAAGCGATTTGACCGGCTGGAGAAAGTCCTCGACATGGACAGGTTCATCAGCTACCTCGTGCTCGAAGCCATTACCTGGGACTGGGACGGCTACCCGATGAACCGCAACAACTACCGTCTCTACCACGACCCAGAGCGCGACAAGATCGTCTTCCTGCCGTCCGGCATGGATCAAATGTTCGGCAACCCCGGCGGCCCGATCCTGCCAGGCTTTCAGGGCATGGTCGCGAGCGCCGTCGTCAATTCGCCCGAAGGCAAGAAACGCTACTACGCCCGCATGGCCGAGATCCACAAGGACATCTTCAAGCCCGACGTGATGTTGAAACGGCTCGACGAGTTGCAAGCCCGCGTGCAGCCAGTGCTGCGCTCGATCGACAAGGGGGCGGGCAACGACTTCCCCAATCAGGTCAACCGCCTGCGCGACGGCATCCGCCAGCGGCACAAGAGCATCGAGCAACAGCTGAAGAACATAAAATGATTGCGATTTGTTGCCGGGTTATGGTATGATCCTCCCATCATCCGCAAACCGCGTGTGTCAAGACCTGTAGCGGTACTCGCGTGGCGGTTTAGCCCGGATGACTTACTACAGAAAATCCTAACCACAGAGACAAGCACAGAGAGAATCAAGGAGGGTGTCGCCGTCTTTCCGACCCTGTATTTCCTCTCTGTGGGCATTTTCTTCTCTGTGGCCTCTGTGCCTCTGTGGTGAAGAATTCGGTTTTGCGCACCCAACGAAGGAGATGATTCCATGTCGAACATCCTGGATCGCCGCAACTTCCTGGGCGCCACCGCCGCCACGGGCGCCGCGCTAAGTCTGACCGACGCCAGTCACGCCGCCGCAGTCCAAGGCGCTAACGAGCGTCTGGTGGTGGGCGTCATGGGCACCGGCGGCCGCGGGACCTATCTCGCCACCGCATTCCAGCAGCAAGCCAACGTCGAGGTCGCTTACGTCTGCGATGTCGATCAGGCCCGCGTCGAGCGCGCTGCCGGGGCCGTTGCAAAAGTCTCCGGCCGGGCTGCGCCGCGACAGGTCACCGATTACCGCCGCATCCTCGATGAGAAGAGCGTGGACATCCTCGTCGTCGCAACCTGCAATCACTGGCACGCGCCGGCCGCCATCATGGCGTGTTCCGCCGGCAAGCATGTCTATGTCGAGAAGCCGTGCAGCTACAACCCGCGCGAAGGCGAGATGCTGGTGCAGGCAGCCCGCAAGCATCAACGCAAGGTGCAAATGGGCAACCAACGCCGCAGCTACGCCGGCGTCATCGCGGCGATGGACGAATTGCGCAAAGGCGTGATCGGACGGACTTATCTCGCGCAGGCGTGGTATCAAAGCCGGCGTGACTCGATCGGCCGCGGCAAGGAGACGGACGTGCCCAAGGGACTGAATTACCCTCTCTGGGAAGGGCCCGCGCCGCATCGTGCCTTCCGCTCCAACTATCTGCACTACAACTGGCACTGGTTCTGGCACTGGGGCAACGGCGAACTGGGCAACAACGGCATCCACCTCATCGACCTGTGCCGCTGGGGGCTCGGCGTCGATCTCCCCACGCGCGTCACCTCGACCGGCGGTCGCTATCGCTTCGAGGACGACCAGGAAACTCCCGACACCCATCTGGTCAGCTACGAATTCGAGGACCGCAAGCAGATCACGTGGGACGGCCTGTCGTGCAGCACGCAACCGAATCGGCCCTACCACGCTCTCTTCCACGGCGAACTCGGCACGCTGGCCCTCTCGGACACCAGCTACGTCATCACGCTGGCCGGCAAGCAGCCGGTGATCCGCACCGAAAAGGTGCAAGGCGGGGACAATCCCCACTTCCAGAATTTCCTTGGCTGCATCCGCAGCGGCGGCCGACTCAATAGCGACATCGACGAGGCCGCCAAATCGACGCTGCTGTGCCATCTCGGCAACATCGCCCATCGCACGGGCCGGGTGATCCGATGCAATGCGAAGGACGGCACGATCCTGCAAGACAAAGAGGCGATGGCGTTCTGGACGCGCGAATACGCCAAGGGGTTTGAGCCGCGGGTGTGATGTGCAATATTGCCGAAACCAGGACAGGCCAGGTGAAAGATCAGCATGGAATCGGTATACCTGGAAACTACGTTCATCAGCTACTTGGTCGCTCGTCCCAGTCGTGACGTGATTGTCGCGGGGCATCAACAGACCACCCATGACTGGTGGGCGAATCGACGGACCCTGTTTGAGTGCTCGGTCTCCCAAGTCGTCATCGACGAAGCCTCAGCCGGCGATCCCGCGGAGGTAGAAAAAAGGCTCGCAATCATCGGCGGCCTGCCGGCTCTCGTAATCACGGCGGACGCCGAATCGTTGACGGAAGCTATCATGGCTGCCGGCATGCTCCAGGCGCACGTCGTTCGTGACGCCGCCCACGTTGCGGTGGCGGCTGTTCACACGATTGATTATTTGCTGACCTGGAATTGCAAGCACTTGGCAAACGCGCAGATTGCGCGGAGAATAGCAATAGTGTGTGACAAGCTGGGACACCGGATGCCAATCATCTGTACGCCGGAAGAACTCATGGGAGGATAATGTCATGTGGGAAGATCCCATCGTTGCGGAAGTCCACCGGGTTCGCGAAAAACTTGCGGCGGAATTCAACTTTGACGTCAAGGCGATCTTCGCGGATCTCCGGAAGCGTCAAAGCTCGCTAGGCGACAG
>SHZY01000135.1 GCA_009692065.1 Gemmataceae bacterium | reverse complement strand
ATTGCTGAGTCGAGGAAAACCGAAGCCGGAGTCCGGATGCTCCGGTCCGCCACGGCGTCAAAAGGCCAGCAGGCCAGAAGGTAAGGTGAACAAGGCGCTCGAACATGAATCAGAAATCAATCGTCTCCCTCGCGGGGGACCCGGGAATTTTACCGCCCGAGCCAGGCCCCTCATTGCCGGCCGCGCATGCAGGAAGCTTCGCTTATTTTAGGTCTAGCGGTGATTTCCCGACAATCGTTGAAGCCGTGGTAACTCAGTTGGCGTAACCAATTGGGGTGTTGTCGATTTTGCGAGCAAGTTTACGTTCACCCTGGGTCCTGCTTCCAAAGCGGGCAGGCGTGGACGTGCGTCTTCGATCGAGATCAGGTCTGGAGCAGGCAAGTCCCCCCCCCGCCTGAATTCCGGTGATCTCGGTCGTTTTTTTTGCCGCTTGACCACCTCGCCGTTCAAGGTAGACTAACCGTCCCTCAACCATTACCTTGCACGGAGATACCCCGATGTCCTCCCCGGAAACACGTTTACAAGAACTCGGCATCACGCTGCCGACGCCACCGAAGCCGGTTGCCAAGTACAAGCCGGCGGTGCAGGTCGGCAACATTCTCTATGTCTCCGGTCACGGGCCAGCCAAGATGGGCGATCCCGCGCTACAAGCCGGCAAGCTCGGCGGCACCCTGACGCTCGAGCAAGGCAAAGAATGCGCCAAGCTCGTCGGCATCAATATCCTCGCCACCGTGAAGGCCACGCTCGGCTCGCTCGACCGCGTCAAACGGCTCGTCAAGACGCTCGGCATGGTCAACGGCGTGCCCGACTATCGCGACCATCCGCAGGTCATCAACGGCTTTTCCGAATTCATGGCGCAAGTATTCGGCGATGATGCCGGCGTCGGCGCACGCAGCGCCGTCGGCATGGGTTCGTTGCCGAACAATATTCCGGTGGAGGTTGAGTGTATTTTTGAAGTGGTGTGATCCGCCGCTTGCGGCTTCGCGCTCCCAATACGGCGGGCGAGCGCGAAGCCCCAAGCGGAATACGAATCAAATCGCGTAGGAAAGGGTTTGGCTGCCGAGAATGGCGTGAGCCAGCGCTTCCGCGCCGTCGATGCGGTGCACGGAATCCGCGGCGCCAACCATGTGCAGGCGATGCGGCGTATACTCGGTTTCTTGATCGGTTACAAGGATAATGCCCAGCTCGGGGTTTTCCGTGCTGATCTTCGCGCTGGTGAGCCAGCCGCTTTCGTCAAGCAGTTCGGCGTCGAGTACGACGACATTCGGTTGATACTCGCTCGCCAATTGACGGGCTTCCGTGCCGCTGGCGACCATTTGCACTTCCCAGCCCAGTCGGCGGAAATAACGGCCACACTCGGAGGCGTAAACGGGATCCGCGTAGGCGAGCAAAAGGCGCTGGCGGCTACCAAAATCACTATTCCAACTCACTGATATTTCCTATTCTTCCTAATCTTGCCAGTCCTACTGACCACCAGCTCCGCCAGCATTTGGCGGCAGGGGCATTTTCCCGCATTCTGGCCAATGCGGCAACCGTTTTCTCCACCTTAACTGTACGCCAGTTTTGTTGTGGGGCGGTTGGAAATCTGCGAATTTTTCTTGAAGAAAGTTCGGTATTGGCAGGCTTTCCGTGGCTTCATCGTACCTGGGTTGCTAAGAAATTCCTAGCCGAATTACCCTGGGTAGGGTGCTTGGAACGCACCATAACCGAACCGGGTGCGATTCACGCGCCTCACTGTCGGGAGAACCACCGTGGCCAAGAAAGCAAGCGTTGAAAAATCACCCGAAACGACCAAACCTGCCGTCCTGCGCGACGCCCTCAAGGCCAGCGGCGGCGTGCTGCTCATGGCCCCGAACTGGGTGCCTCGCTCGTTCTTGATGCCCGGTCGGCGGCTCAAACTACACTCCGACGATCTTTACGCCTACGGTGCCAACCGCGGCGGCATTGACGAACGCTGGTTCGCCTCCACCACTGCCGCCGCTAACGAAGGCGCCGCCTGGGACGAAGGACTCAGCTACGTCGTCCACAACGGTCAAAAGGCGTTCACGCTGCGCGAGGCTATCAAGGCCGAGAAGGAGAACCTGATCGGACCGGATCTGTGGCGCCGCTACGAGCGCTGGCCGGTCTACTCCAAGTTCTTCGACAACATGGGGCCCATCCCGCATCACATGCACCAGAGCGGCCGGCAGGCGGCCCTCGTCGGCCAGCAAGGCAAACCGGAATCGTACTACTTCCCGCCGCAGATGAATTACACGGGCAATAATTTTCCCTACACGTTCTTCGGTCTTGAACCGGGCACGCAGAAAGCGGACGTGCGCCGCTGCCTGGAAAACTGGAACAAAGGCGACAACGGCATTCTCAACCACAGCAAGGCGTATCGACTTCAGCCCGGCACCGGCTGGCTGGTGCCTCCCTGCATTTTGCACGCGCCGGGTTCGCTCGTCACCTATGAGCCGCAGTGGGGTTCCGACGTGTTCGGCATGTACCAATCGCTCGTCGAAGGCCGCTATGTGCCGTGGGAATTGCTCGTCAAGGATGTGCCGCCGAAGTTCCACAAGGACCTCGATTATCTCGTCGAGCAACTCGACTGGGCGGGCAACGTCAACCCGTCATTCAAGGACAGCCATTATCTCGAACCGATCGTCTCCTCCGGCGGACCGAAGGCGGGCTTTGAAGATCGCTGGATCGTTTACGGCAAAGTCAATGGCGAAGAACTGTTCACGGCGAAGGAACTGACGATCCAGCCGGGCGTCCGCATCACGGTCAAGGACAACGGCGCCTACGGTCTGACCGCGGTGCAAGGCTGCGGCACCATCAACGGTAAACGCCTGCAAACCCCGGCGATGATCCGTTTCACGCAGTTGACCGAAGACGAGTACTTCGTGAGCTACGGGGCAGCCAAGGCTGGCGTCTCTTTCGACAACACGGGCGATGAGCCGCTGGTTGTCCTGCGTTATTTTGGGCCGGATACGAATCCGCATGCGCCGAAGATTGGCGACGCGAAGAAATAGGCTGCACGGCCACGGCTGTGCTATCATCATTCTAATACCACGGTAATTCCTATGCCAAACACCTTCCCCAAACTTCACAACGCAACCTGGCCCGGCGTCGTCGGCAAGGGAACAGCGGACGGCGAACCGTTCATCGACCTCGATACGATGATCAACTTGACGGCGAACGCCAACGTCAACGGCGTCAAGTTCGACGGCATCGATCTATTCCTCTTCGCTCCGCACGTCGATATCGATACGTCCGATGACGATCTGAAGAAACTCGCCGACAAGGTCCTCGCGAAGAACCTCGCCATCGGCTCCGTCGTCGCTCCGGTCTGGGGCGGCACCGGCGGCGGCTCGGCCATGGGCGGCGATAGCGATCGCACCAACTTTCTCACCCAGGTTCGCAAGGGCTGCCGCATCGCCAAACGGCTACGCGAAATCGGCGTGCGCCCCCACGGCATCGTCCGCATCGACTCCGCGGGCGGCCCCGGCGATTGGGCGAAAGACACCGAAGGAAATCAGAAACGCATTGCCGAGACGTTCCGGATGGCCTGCGATATCGCCGCCGACCACGGCGAGCGCCTTGCTGCGGAAGGCGAAATCTGCTGGGCGGGCATGCACAGCTGGGCACGCATGGTTCAATTATTGGAATTGACCGACCGTCCCGGCGTCTTCGGCTTCCAGGCTGATATGGCTCACACGCTGCTGTATTTGCTCGGCTACAACGCGCCGGAGGACCGGCTCGTGCCGCAAAATTGGAATTGGGACGATGAGGGCACTCTCGATAGCGCATATGCACAGCTAACGGCCTTGCTGCGGCCATGGACCATCGACTTTCACATCGCGCAGAACGACGCCACCGTCAAGGGCTCCGGCTCGCACGACAAGACCGGCCGACACTGTCCGCCGGACGATCCCAACGGCAAGCTCAAGATCGCACACCATGCCGGCTTCTGGATGCGTGACAGCTACGGCAACCTCACGAAGAAATTCAAGCACGTCTGCTGGGACGGTTGCATGTTCCCCAACGAGATGATGATGAAGCCCGCGACGTGGAACAAGATTCTTGCTGCGATGATTTCGGTGCGCGATGCGCATGGGTGGAACTGATATCCCTTCTTCGTTTAGCGCCCGCGCGGCGCCACGCGGGCGCTAAACGTGAACAACCAATCAACGGTCGCCATGAAAAAATACTCCATCGGCTCCTGGGCCTTCCTCTTCAACCAGGACCAACCCACCAACGATTTCCACACGCTGGTGCACAAGCTTGGCCACCTCGGCTACCAGGGCATCGAACTGTTTGGCTTCGACCCACATCCGAATCCCGACAGTCATGACACCAAGGAAAAGCGTCAGAAGCTGCGCAAGATGGTGGTCGATCATCGGCTCGACTTTTCGGCCCTCGTCGCTAATCTGTGGTCGCACAAGCTCTGGAGCGTCGAGGATCAACGCCCGTTCGTCGCCGACTTCGAGAAGAACGCGTTCTTCGCCGAGGACCTCGGCATCAAGACGATCCGAGTTGATACCGTCGAGCCGGTCGCGCAAGCTGCCCAGGTCGAGCCGAAGCAATTGTTTGATCGCTGCGTGAAGGCGTTCGATGCCTGCTCGAAGATTGCGGCACAGCACGGCGTCACGATCGCGTGGGAATTCGAGCCGGGCTTCGCGATCAACAAGCCGACGGAGATCGTTGCGTTAATTGACGCCGTGCGCGCATTGGGCAATCCGAACTTCGGCGCTCTATTCGACACGTGCAATGCCCACCTGTGCGGCGGCGCCCTCGATTTATTACAGCAGCTCAAGGGCAAGATCACGCACCTGCACCTGGGCGACTCGGATGGCACCCTGAACGAGCATGGCGGCGGCAGGCACGTCCCCTTCGGCGTCGGCGCCCTCAACTTCGATCAACTGATTCCCGAATTGCTGACGTGCGGCGTGCCCAACGACTGGTGGTGCGTCGATCTCTGCTTCTGGCCCGACGCCTGGGCCGTCACCGCCGACAACAAACGCTACCTCGACAAGCTACGGCACAAGTATGCGGCGTAGCTAATCCGGAGTACCCCCACCATGATCCGCCTGTTCCCGTTCGCCGCGTTGGTGATCATAGGCGCCGCGATGCTTGCGCGGTCCCAACCCGATGTCGAAGGCTGCGCCGCCGTAGGGCGAGGCCCTGGTGACTACATCCGCATCGCCGAGGAAAGCGCCGTCATCGTCTGGGACCCGGTCAAAAAGATCGAGCATTTCATCCGCCGCGCCGCCTTCGACACCAAGTCGCCCGACTTCGGCTTTCTCGTGCCGACGCCGAACGTACCGACGCTCAAGGACGACGTGGAGGACGATATTTTTCGCCAGATGAACAAGTGGATTGCGCCAAAGATCGTCACGCAGAGCCATCTCACGTTTACCCCGATATTGTGCTGTTTCGCAGGCGCGAGCAAAGCGCCGGCGATCCGGGACATGAATGAACCGAAAGACAGCGTCCGCGTCCTCGGCGAGCAGAAAGTCGGCGGCTTCGACACGGCGATCCTCGAAGCTGACAGCACGGAGGATCTCGCCAACTGGCTGAAGAAGAACGGCTACTCGAACGATCCCGAATTGCAATCGTGGCTGTTCCCCTACGTGGCCAACAAGTGGAAGATCACCGCGTTCAAGATCTCTCAGGATCCCAAGACCGGCGGCCTGGCGACCACCAAGCCGGTGCGCATGTCGTTCGCGACCGACAAGCCGTTCTTTCCGTATCGCGAGCCGGAAGAGAAAAAGAAGCCGGACAAGGGCGAGAAGGGCGACAACGGGCACCGCAACGGCCCACGCTTGCTCCGTGTCTTCTTCGTTTCCGACGCACGCATGGACGGCAAGCTCGGCACCGACGCAAAATGGAACGCGAGCGTGCCCTGGGCCGATCAATTGACTGACGCCCAGCGTCGCCAACTCAGCAGCGAGACCGGCGTCCCGGAGGATGAGATCCCCGCGAAGACCTGGATGACGACCTTCGAGGACCGTGCCTCGCCACGCCCAGGCAAGGAGGAAGTCTACTTCGAACCGTCCCAGGACCGCACGCCGATTCGGCCGCCGGATGTCATCGTGCACGTGGATGGGATGTGGATCCCGATCGACTGTGCGGCGATCAGTTTCATCTTCGCCCTTCTCCTCGCCTGGACAGTCGTCAAGTTGGCGCGGAAGAAACGGGCCGCGTGATTCGCATCGGGCCGCGCAATACTCGAAGATCGGTGCGGCAATGAAAGGAAAGACCCACATGACCGAACGGCCAGACACTGCTTACCGCTAACTCCTCGAAGCCGTCGCCTTTTCGGCACGAGCCCATCATGGACAATTGCGCAAGGATCGTGCAGCGCCCTATGTCAGCCATGCGTTCCGTGTCTGCTTGGTGGCGAGTGACCTCTTCGGCTTCGACGATCGCGCATGTTTACTACCGCAATCTTGCACCACACCATCGAAGATACAACGACCGATTTCGACGAGATCCAAAAACGCTACGGTACCGAGATCGCGAATTTGCCTATCTAGCGAGACTCATGAACGCTCCCTAGCAAGTGCAGGTCTGCAAACTGGCGGACATCTTCGATAATCTGATGGATAGCGTCCATCTACCTTCCGATCGACGGGCGCACGCGCTGAACAGTACTTCGTCGAATTGCGTCACCTCACTTCGCCCGAAGCGAAAAAAAAGATCACGCTGGTCGAGCAATTGATCGCCGGAATCCGCGCCACGTTGTAGCCGTATTCGCCAGAATGCGTGAAACCCTGACGGCATTCTAGCGAATGCGGCTACGTTGAATTGACATTCACGCGTCAGAATGATAACGTCTCAGTAAGGAAATGCCCACCGGATTGATCGATTGAATCATGCCGCAGGAACTGACCACCAACCGCGAAGCAGAGATTCTGGAAGAGTGCCAGACCGTGATCGGCTACCGCTTCCGTCGCCTCGAGTTGTTGCGTGCCGCGCTGACGCACACGTCCGGAGCCGACACGCGTGCGGATTCCAATGAACGGCTGGAATTCCTGGGCGATTCCGTGCTCGGCCTGGTGTGCTGCGAGCAGCTCTACCTGCGTTTCCCCGACTATCAAGAAGGCGATCTGACCAAGATCAAGTCCGCCGTCGTCAGCCGGCACACCTGCGCCCACTTGAGCCGACAGCTCAACCTGGGGGAGTATCTCTTCCTCGGCAAAGGGATGAACTATCATTCGGTGCTGCCGGCCAACCTGCTCGCCGATGTCTACGAATCGCTCGTCGGCGCCATGTATCTCGACGGCGGCCTGGAACCCGTCAAACAGTTCATCCTCAAGTATCTCAACCCCGAAATCGAAGAGGTCGCCGAAGCCGCCCACGCGGGCAATTATAAATCACTTTTGCAACAGGTCGCTCAGAAGGAATTCAACGCCACGCCCGCCTATCATCTGCTCGACGAAAAGGGGCCTGACCACAGCAAGTGCTTCAAGATCTCCGCGGTCGTCGGCCGCTATCACTACCCCGCCGCCTGGGGCCGCACGAAGAAAGAAGCCGAGCAGAAGGCCGCCATGAACGCGCTGGCTATGATCAACGCGGAGCCGATTCCGTTTCCGTCGGATTGATTAGGCCTCGCGGTCCCCTCGCTTGCCCTCCGGGCTAAGAGAAGATCAACCATGCCGATGCCTCCCTATCAACTCTACTGCACCACCAAGGACTGCAAGCACCCGGCAACCTACAAGATCGCGGCCCGGTGGTCAGACGGCGTCGTCAGCGAGCTCAAGACCTACGGGTTGTGCTGCGAGGAATGTGTGGCGACGTGGTTCTTGCGTGGCCGCGAGAGTTTCAAGAAAAGCCGGCTCATCCCGGGCGAGACGCTGGAGCAGCCGGGCATCTATCGTTTGCACCGCGGCGAGCGTGATCAGGCTTTGCAAAGGCTGACCGATCTCGAAGAGCGGCTGGCGGCGGCCACGAACGCGACGCTCTGACCGCTCAAGGCAACAAGTGAGGCCGCAGCATCGCCTGGCCGCGCAGTTTCAGCATCGCGTCGAAGATCTCGCGATTGGTCCAACCCTCATCGATCTTCTTGCCGATGTACTGCCGCGTCTGGTTAGGGGCCCCACAACTGTTGGGGTTGCAGCTCGCCAGAGAATAAAAGTGCCCGGTACAGGTATCACCGGCAACGCCGCAGGTGCAGTAGGTGTTGGCGAGGAACCAGTCGATACGTTCCTCCTTGGTCTTCGGCCGATCGATGTCGGGTGGCATGAGCGCATTCTCCACCTCCACGGCAGGCGCGGACATTTTCAAGGCGACACGCTGGCCCATGTTGAGATCGGCCAGGTCGATACTTTTCACCACCAGGCGAACCTGCGTCTTCTCGCGTTGCGCGCTCACACTTTTCACGACCGCGTCGATCGGCGGCGTCGCAGCCAGCGCGACCTTGGTGCCGGGGACCAGCGATCGGCCCCAACGCATCGCTTCGTGGTCGAGGATCACATCGACCTCGCCCGCGTAGACGTGCAGGAAGCCTATCGCGCCGGGCAGGCCGTCCGTCAGCCAACTCGTCCGCAGCTTCGCCTTTTGGCCTTTGCGCAACGCCTCGAATCCATCGATGTCGTAAAGCTTGACGACTTTGCCCTGGTTCGTCTCGACAAACACGACATCCTTCGGCTTGAGTACCAGGCACTCGCAGCATTTTTCGCCGCCGCGATCGAGCAGCAGCTTGTCCGCCCCCTTGAGCGTGCTCTCTTGCTTCTTCGGTCCGACGAGCACCAGCTCCTTGCCGACCGTCTTGACCTGGGCACCGCCGTGGATTTCTTGCTCGCTCAGCTCATCCGCGAGCATGAAGATGGCGACGGCTTTCTTGACGCGATCGACCTTGAACCAGGCCCAGACTCGCCGCTCCGGTTCGAGGTGAGCCAGCCGACCCCACCAACCACGCACCTTGATCTCCGCATCCGGCGTCAGCTTCCATGCCGTCGCCGTCTTTTCGCCGTCCACCAGAAGCCTAACGCTGTGGCCGGCGACGTCGATCCCTTGCAGGGTCGCGAACTTCTTCGGCACCGCCCGCAGGAACTCGGCGGAACCGGCGATCTCCTTGATGGCGTCCTTGGCGTCCTGCTTCTTGGCTTGATTGGTCGCCGTCTTGGACGCATCCGGCGGCGCGCTGGGACGCGACTCCTGACCGGGTAGCAGTGAAGCCGAAGCGAAGAAAATAGCGAGGCCAAGGTGCAATCGTGTCATGGCTGATTCCTCGACGGAGAATGCGTCAATGACCCTATGGTAGCCGACGCGACGGGCGTCCGTCAACAACCATCACGCCTCGATGGTTGCCGCAGCAGGCGTCAGGGCCGTTTCGTCTTGCCATTGATAGCCCGCCGGGGCCATGAGGCGCCAGGCCCAGTGCATCTTCATCCATGCCGTGCGCCAGAAGCAGCCGAAACCGTAGCCGCCGGCCTTGAGGGCGCGGCGATGCCCAAGCCAGATCGCGAGCGTGATGCCGGTGAAGAAGATGCGATGCAGTAGTATCGTCAGAGTGTACAGCCAGCGCGGCCGATCGTGGAGGATATGAGCAAGCCGTTCGCATTGAAAGCGAATGTGCGGTATCTCGTCGGCGAGAATCTGGGTACAGATTTGCCGCAGCACAGGACAATCCGTCGCCAGTCGCATGGCGTTGTAAAAGATCAGGGCGTGCGTTTCGACCATGATTACGGGCGTCGTCCACGTCTCCATGTTCGGCAACCAGTAACGGCAAGCCCGGAACAGCGTGTCGCCCCAATCGGCCTGTTTGCGTGGCACGCCAGCGCGGTCGAGGTACTGACCGAGCGTTGCGCCGTGCCGTTGCTCCTCTGCGATGAAGGCTTCAACCGCGCCGACGAGGTCGGGATCGCCTATTTGCTCCGCATACTTGCCGGCAGCTTTCAGCAGATGCGCGCCATCGGAGGTTTCGCCAAACTGCCAGGCACGTAACGAATCGACGATCTCGGCCAGTTCGGCGGGCGTGATGCCGAGCCCATGGGCCCAGGGGATTTCCCGCAGAATCTGGGCATTGGCGTGGAAGTAGGCTTGCCAGCCGGCAGACGTCAGGACAGCCGGTAAATCGGCGTCCGGGCCGGTCTTATCAAACCGCTTGCGAATCCATTCGACGAGCATGGGATTTCCTCCTGATTTTCCTTGCTGAGGCAAACTGCTTTGCACAGCAAAGTGCACAGATCTTCGTCTAGCGTTCGCAATACACCTGCGGGCGCTAATCGAGGACTCGGAATCGTTATGCGGAGGCCAATTGATGATGTGAAAGCTGCTGCATGGCGTGCTCGACCGCGTCAATGGTTTCGTCCAGCGTTGAGGTGCCTGCCGTCAGGCCGACAGTTTCGATGCCATCAAACCACTCGGGCCGCAGGTCTTCGGCACATTGCACATGGTATGCCGGCAGGCCGGCGGCCTGGCAGCGCAAGACAAGTTGACGCGTGTTGTTGGAGTTGTGGCCACCGACAACGACCATCGCCTCGACTTCGTCGATCAATCGATCGAGCGATTTCTGGTGGTCCTTGGTCGGATGGCAGATCGTATCAACGAAGCGAATCGCGGCACGTGGGTTTTTCGCTCGAATCGCCGCGCGAATCTCATCGGCATGGCGCACCGGCGTCGTCGTTTGGCACATGATGCCGAGCTTTTGGTGCGGAAAGGTTCGCACTTCGTCGGGCGATTGGATCACGTCGAAGCTGCGCAGGTCCTCAATGATTCCTTGGACCTCGGCGTGGCCGCGCTTGCCGATGACGAGCACGTGATAACCATTGGCCTGCAGTTTCTGGGCGGCCTGGTGGGCGCGCGTCACGAGCGGGCAGGTCGTGTCGATCAACTGCTTGCCGGCCTGTGCCAAGCGAGCGCGTTCCTTGTCGCTGATACCGTGGGCGGTAATGAGGACGGCCTGGGTGACAGGCAACGCACGGCGCTGTCCCTCGCCGACGCTCTTGAAGCCGCGCTCGGCGAGGTCGTCAAGGATTTTCTCGTTATGGACGAGTTCGCCATGGATGGTGACGTCCGCGGGCGTGGCAACATCGTCTATGATCGCCAGCGCGTCGCGCACGCCGAAACACATTCCCAGGACGTCGGCTTTGATTATTTTCATGGGTACTCTCTGCGTTTACGTTTAGCGCTCGCCCTGCGCGTTGTGAACCATTGACGCCACAAACAAAACCGCAAATACTCCCGTTCGTTAACTTCGTCGTTCACGGTGGCCCAGGCACCGGCCACACAATGACGAATCCAATCGCAAGAGCGATTATCAATCCCATTCCCAACAGGACGACTACGAAAAAAATCCGCGCTGCCTTGTAGGGCAGAAAATTCAGGCCGAACAGGATGATCGCGACGACGAACGCCACACCGATTACAGCACCCGCCCAACCATAGCTCACAATATCTTTCCCAGCCCAACTAATTTGCCACGCAAAGTGAATTGGCAAAAAAAACAAGGCGAATCGCTCACGCCGGCGACCAGCCCTTCGATAGCTTCGGCTCCTCAGCCGCAACCTTCTCGGCGCCGACGGCGTCGGTGACGATATTTTCGAGCACCGTCACGTATTCGATGAAGCGTTTGCGGCCTTCCGCGGTCAGCATGCACAGGGTCTGCGGGCGGTTGTCCTTGAAGCCTTTCCAGATCTGGATGAGGCCCGCCTCGTTCAAAATTTGCAGATGGCGGCTCAAATTGCCGTCGGTCAGGGCGCAGAGGTCCTTGAGGTCATTGAAGATCAAGCCGGCGGGGTGCGTCGCCAGCGAGGTGACGATGCTGAGCCGAGCCTTCTCGTGGATGACGCGGTCGAGCCCTTCATAGGCGAATCGGCCGGGCGAATCACTGATCGGTTTTTTCTTGCTCATCGGTCCTTCGCTCCAGAGTCCAGTAGAGAATGGCGGCGGAGAGGAGTTGCCCGACGCCGAACGGCACACCCATCGCCCATGGCGCGAAGGCGAATTCCTTACGCGCCCAGATCATGCACAGCACGCCGGCAGCCATGTAAAAGACGCCGACCCAGAACGTCGCCTTCGGCAACAGCCTATACGACGCGAAGATGCCGAGGCTGAAGAAGATCGACCACAGGCCGGGTAACATCCAGAGCGCCTGCGGGATCTGCTGATAGAGAACAAACGTTACGAGTCCGCCCGCGACCACGGCGGGAAGAAATTGGCCGACCGCGAGGATGGTGTTGGGGATCGTCAACGAGGATGGCGATTGCTTGCAATGCCAGATCATGGCGATGCCTGTTACGAACATGCTGAGGCACGCGGCGCCGATCCACAAACCCAGGTAAGCAGCCAGGTTGGCGGAAGGCTCAGGAAGCAGCGCGTGCTGGAAACCCGCTGCCAGGCAAGCGACGATGCCGGAGAATGCAACGGGAGCCGCCTGGTAGCCGCGAAACGTCTCCGTGCGCGCGACCTGCTGGCGAATCTCGGAAATCTGCGCCAGGGCTTCCTGAAGATCCATGTTTTCTGCTCCGGTGACTTTGCCGCATAAAGTCTACACTCTTTCTCGGCCCGGTCAAGGCGAATTCTTTAGGAAGAAAAGGAGAAGGGGAGACCAAGAGAAGGGGAGATCGGAACTCGGCCGTCCCGGAATAGCCTCACGCCTCAGTATCGCTTTCTCCTTGCCTCCCCTTCTCCCCTTCTTGCGATTCTGGTGCGGGCGGCGTTTCACCTGGGGAAGAAGCCGACTCCGAGCCATTCGGTCCGATGTTCTCATGCGCAATCTTGGCGATCGACGCGATCTTGTCGCCTTCGTTCAAATTCATGACGCGCACCCCCTGCGTATTTCTGCCGATCAGGCGGATTTCGCGAACATGCGTGCGGTTGACCATCCCCTGCACGGTGATGAGCATGATGTCGTCGTCCTCGCGCACTGAGGCGACGCCGACGACCGGGCCATTGCGATCTGTAGCCCGAATGTCGCGCAGCCCTTTGCCGCCGCGACGCTGCTTGCGATAGCGCATGCCGGAGCGTGTCTCCAGACCCTCGGCGGCTTCCCCATCCGCCGGTTCCGGTGCTTCGACTTCCTCTTCGGCCGGCTCCTCGGCGAGGTTGGCGCCGAACGGCGTGCGTTTGCCGTAGCCGTTCTCACAGATCGTCAGCAACGCTCCGTCCGGATCGGTGACGACCATGCCGACGATGGTGTCGCCTTCGCTGAGGTTGATCCCCTTGACTCCGTAGGTGTCGCGGCCCATCGGGCGGACATCGGATTCGGCAAAGCGAATGGCCATGCCTTGCGTGGTGGCGAGGACGACCTCGTCGCCGTCCTTGGTGAGGACCACGGAGACCAGGGCGTCGCCTTCCTCGAGCGCGATGCCGATGATGCCGCCGCTCTTGGGCCGGCTGTATTTGTCGAGCGACGTCTTCTTCACCAGCCCTTTCTTCGTCACCATCATCAAGCAACTCTCCGCCAAGAAGCGGCGCACGGGGATGACGCTGGAGATCTTTTCGCCTGCCTTCAGCGACAGCACATTGGCGATCGATCGGCCGGCACTGGTTCGGCTCATCTGGGGAATGTCGTAGACTTTCAGCCAATAGAGCTGACCGCGGTCGGTGAAGCACAAGAGGAAAGCATGTGTCGAGGATACATAGAAGTGCTCGACGAAATCGTCCTCACGCGTATCGCCGCCGGAGACCCCCTTGCCGCCGCGGTGCTGCGTGCGGTATGTGCTGAGCGGCAGCCGCTTGATGTATCCGTTGTGGCTGATCGTGACTGCGTTGATCTCCTCGGCGATCAAGTCTTCGAGCTTGATCTTGCTCAGCTCCTGATCGATGATCTGCGTGCGGCGTTCTTCGCCGTACTTATCACGCAGCATTTCCGTGTCCGTGCGGATGACGGCGAGGATGTTTTTCTCGTTCGACAGCAACTCTTCGTAGCCGTGAATATGCCCGCGCAGCTCGTTGTATTCCTTGAAGATTTCATCACGTTCGAGCGTGGCAAGCTGGCCGAGCTGCAACCTGACGACTGCCTCCGCCTGGGCCTCGCTCATGCGATAGCTGGGCTGCTGGCCGATTTCCTCTTGCAGCGATGCGAAATTAGCCGCGCCCAGAGCACGCTCCATCAACGCAGAGGACACTTCCAGCCCTTGCAGGTTCTCCTTGGCCGCGGCCCGGCTCGGCGAGGTGCGGCAGATGCGGATCACCTCGTCAAGCGACGAGATCGCAATGAGCTGGCCTTCGAGAATATGGCTGCGCCGCTTGGCCTCGCGCAACAGATACTCGGTGCGCCGGCGGATCACCTGGACGCGATGGCGAACGAACTCTTCCAGCATCTGCTTGATCGTCAGCGTGCGCGGCCTGCCATCGACGAGGGCAAGGAGTATGATGCTGACGGTTTTTTGCAACGGCGAGAACTGGTAAAGCTGGCCCAGCACGAACTCAGGGTCGGCGTCGCGTTTGATGTCGAGCACCAGGCGAACCGGCTCACCGGAGCGGGCGCTCGATTCATCGCGGATCGCTGAAACGCCCTTGATGCGTTCTTCCTTGACGAGCTCGCCGATCTGCTCGTGCAGGCGGTTGCGCGTTTGCTGGTAGGGAACCTCGTGGATGATTACTTGCGATTTGCTCCCCTCCTCATTGATGGAAGCCCGCGCCCGCAGGGTGACCTTGCCGCGGCCGGTGCGATAGCCGTCGAGGATGCCGGGCTTGCCGCAGATGATGCCGCCCGTCGGAAAGTCGGGCCCGGGGATGATTTCAATCAGATGATCGATGGTGACTTCCGGGTCATCGATTAGGCGGACGATGCCGTTGCATACTTCAGTGAGATTGTGCGGCGGGATTTCGGTCGCCATGCCGACGGCGATGCCGTCGGAGCCATTGACGATCAGGTTGGGAAACTTGCTCGGCAGCACCAGCGGTTCGCGGTACTTGCCGTCGTAGTTATCGATGAAATCGACAGTATCGTGGCCGAGATCTTCGAGCATCTCGGCGGCGATGTTGAAGAGCTTGGCCTCCGTGTAGCGCATGTGCGCCGGCGGCAGGCCTGCGATGGAGCCGAAGTTACCCTGCCCCTGGATCAGGCGATGGCGCAGGTTCCATTCCTGGGCCATGCGCACCAGCGTCGGGTAGATCGCCATGTCGCCGTGCGGGTGGTAGCGTTTCATCGTCTCGCCGACGATGGCCGCACACTTCGTGGTCGTGGAATTCGGCGCCAGGCCGAGGTCGTTCATGGCCACGAGGATGCGCCGCTGTGAGGGCTTGAGGCCATCGCGCACGTCGGGCAGCGCCCGGCTGATGATGACGCTCATCGCGTAATTGAGGTAACTCTCTTTGAGCTCATCTTCGATTTTCAGCCGCACAGGCCCGGCGCCGTCGCCCGATGCACCCGATCCAGCTGGCGGCACACTTGTGGGAGGAGGCAGTTCGTCCGGCAAGGTTTGAATCCTTCAAAAACCTAGAAAATTATCAGAAAAAACGCAACTTTCCGCTCCCCTCATTTTATGAAAAACCGCACCGGATCACCACTCTATCGGCACCATTTTTCGACTACATTTTGGCTTTCTTTTGCGTCCTGAAGTGATACCATGACGGAACTAATACGCTGTGGACGCGTCTAGTTTTAGCGTTGCTTCTTCGTTACCGTCTGGAGGTTGGCTATGAATCGTTCGTTCCGTCTCGCCGTCGTGGTCCTCGGGTTGGCTTTGCTGACCCAGCAAGCATCAGCCCAGGAATCCAAGGCGGCTCAGTCCACGCGGCAAAAACTCAAGCAAGTGATCGCCGAAATCGAACTGAAGGAGGTCGGCACCAAAGCCTTCTTCGAGGACGTCAACCGCGAGCTCGACAAGACCATCAATTTCAAGATCGACAACGCGTCCGGCGTCTCCAACAACACCAAGCTCTCCTTCAAAGGCAAGAAAGTTACCGTGGAGAAGCTGCTCAACGAGGTCAGCGACAAGTTCGACTTCGGCTGGGTCGTCATCTCGAATCCGGGCAACAACAAGGTCGACGGCTGGATCATCATTCGCAAGAGCAGCAAAGGGAAAGAACGCGGCTACGAAGCCGGCAAGGAACCGAAGGAAAAGGAGCAGTCGTCGCTTTGGCATCCGGGCCACCGAAAGCTGGCTCACACTTAGGGGCCGTCCGTTAATTAGTGTTACAACTTCGCAACTGTTTCATACACCTGCTCCATGCGACGCGCAAGCATGGAGGCTGCGATACGCCAACGGTTCGAAGGCCTGGCTTCGTCGTTGGATGAGCGCCAAAGACGATTGTGGGCGGCGGCGG
>SHZY01000134.1 GCA_009692065.1 Gemmataceae bacterium | reverse complement strand
GCCCACCGCGGCATCGAGAGGCCAGCAGGCCAGAAAAGGAGGTGAGCATGGCAGGCACAACCCGAAACAACCGTCCCCGCCAAGGGGCCAGAGATTCTACCTACCGACCCGATCGCCCGCACACGTTGGAACCTTCGCTTATTTGAGGATTAGTGGCAATCTGGGTAAATTTATCCGACCACCCCTTTACGTTGCGCTTGCGACTATGTATTACATCCTCCTACCGTGCCTACCCAGCTACCCGACGAATCTCGCTTTTCCCTTTTTCAGGACAACGCACCATGAGCACCGCTGTTCCGGAATCCGATGTACAAATGCTGGAATCGCTGCGCCATGCTCATCAGCTGATGCGCAAAGAGGTCGGCAAGATCATCATTGGTCAGGAGAAAGTCCTCGATCAGCTGCTGATGGCGATCTTCTGTCGTGGGCATGCACTTCTGGTCGGCGTCCCCGGCCTGGCGAAGACGTTGATGGTCAGCACGCTGGCGCAGGCGCTCGATCTGTCGTTCAAGCGCATTCAGTTCACGCCCGACTTGATGCCGACCGACATCACCGGCTCGGAAGTCATTCAAGACGATCCGGCCACGCGCCAGCGCATGTTCAAGTTCTTGCCGGGCCCGATCTTCGCGAACATCGTCCTCGCCGACGAAATCAACCGTACGCCGCCCAAGACGCAGGCGGCCCTTCTGGAATCGATGCAGGAACGCAAGGCCTCGATCGGCGGCACCGATTATCCGATGAAGAACCCGTTCTTCGTCCTCGCCACGCAAAATCCCATCGAACAGGAAGGCACCTATCCGCTGCCTGAAGCTCAGCTCGACCGCTTCCTCTTCATGATCAAGGTCGATTACCCGACCGGCGACGAGGAAGAGCTCATCATGCGGCAAGGCACCTCCGACGTGCAGTTGGCCGTCTCCAAGGTGCTGCACGGCGAGGACATTCTGCGGTTGCAACAGATTGTGCGGCGCGTCCCCGTTGCCGACCACGTGTTCCAGTATGCCAAGCAGATCACCCGCCTGACGCGCCCGGGTACGCCGGAAGCGGCCGACTTCGTCAACAAGTGGCTCACCTGGGGCGCCGGCCCGCGCGCCAGCATGAACCTGATCCTGGCCGCCAAGGCGCATGCTATTCTTGGAGGCAAACACCACGTATCCGCCGACGATGTCGCCGCAGTCGCCGACCCGATCCTGCGCCACCGCCTCATCCTCAACTTCGCGGCCCAAAGCGAAGGGGTCACGGTCGAGAAAGTCATTCGGCAGCTGTTGAAGGCAGTGCCCAAAAACGCGGCAGCATAGTCCGTAGTCAGTGGTCCGTAGCCAGTAGTCGATTCATTGCGTCCGTTTCCGGACCGCCCACTGGCTACTGACTACGGACTACGGACTTCGGACCACGGACTAACATGGCCAACTACCTCCATCCCGACGTCATCGCCAAAGCGCAAGCCTTGGGCGTGAAAGCGCGCACGTTGGTGGAAGGCCTGCGCGTCGGCGACCATCGCAGCCCCTACCGCGGCTTCTCCGTCGAGTTCGTCCAGCATCGCGAATACGTGCCGGGAGACGACATCCGCCATATCGACTGGAAAAGCTATGGCCGATCGGATCGGTACACCATCAAGCAGTATGAGCAGGAGACAAACTTCACGGCTCACCTAATGGTCGATGCGAGCCGATCGATGCTCTACGGCGAAGGCGATACGAACAAGCTCGAATACGCCAAGGTGCTGACGGCGGCGCTGACGTATCTGATCATCCTGCAGCGCGACAGCGTGGCCCTTGATGTTTTCGATGCCGGCTGGGGCGAACGGCTGCCGGCAAGTGGGCAGATGGGACATGTGCACAAGATTCTCGAAACGCTCGAATCTGTGCAACCTAAAGACAAGAACGCGATGGGGCCGTTGATCCACGACCTGGCGAGTCAGGTCCGGCGGCGCGGGCTGTTCTTCTTGATCTCCGATTGCTTCGACGATGTCGAATCGATCCTCGGCGGCTTGCAGCATCTGCGCTTCGGCGGCCACGAGGTGATCGTGTTCCACATCCTGCACCCCGACGAGATGGACTTCCCGTTCAACGGCATGGTGAAATTCGATGCGATGGAAGAGCGGATGCACCTGATGACCAGGCCGCAGCTGGTGCGACCGACCTATTTGCGGGCCCTCAAGAAGTACCTCGAAGATCTCCAGCAAGGCTGCGAGCGCAATCGCTGCGATTATGTGCAGGTGAACACCGGCAGGCCGCTGGCTGAGACGCTGACGGAATATCTGGCGCGGCGACTGCGCACGCGCGTGGTTTGAGCCGCTCGCGGCTTAGCAGCGCAAAACTGCTAAGCCGCAAGCGGCCAAACGATTGGGAGCCAATGACCTTCCTCACCCCCTTCATGTTGATCGGCGCCCTGGCGGCCGGGATACCGGTGGTCATCCACCTGTTCTTCCGCAGCCGTTATCGCACCGTCCCCTGGGCGGCGATGAAGTTCCTCTTGACGAGCGTTGAGCAAACCAGCCGCCGGCTCAAGTTCCAGGAAATGCTGCTGCTACTCTTGCGCATGACGGTGCTGGCGATGCTGGCGTTCGCGTTCGCCCGGCCCATCTCGACGGTGGTGCGCGGCTCCGGCCGCGGCGATGCCGTCGATGCAGTGTTCGTCTTCGACCTCTCCTACAGCATGGGCGCGCAAGACGGCGCCAAGGCGCGATTGCAGAAAGCGAAGGACGAAGCGATCAAGATTATCGATGAGCTGCCGCCGCACTCCACGGTGCAGATCGTCACCGCCGCTGGTAAAACCAAGCCGGAAGTTCACCCGCGCTCGCCCGCCAATCTCGATCAAGCCCGGACGGCGGTGCAGAATCTCGATGTGTTCCATCTCGTCACCGATCTCTCGGCCGGCGTCATCAAGGCCAAGGAAGTGCTCGACAACGGCCAGGCGGCGAACAAGGAACTCTACGTCTTCAGCGATATGCAGAAGATGGGCTTCGACGCCGAGGCCGAGAAGCTCAAGGCGATGCTCACCGTCATCAAGGAAAAATCGCTGGTCCACTTCGTCCGCTGCGGCACGCACAATCCGAAGAACGTCAGCATCGTCGGCATCACGCCGCAGACCGGAGTGCCGCGCCCCGGCGAGCGTGTCGGCTTCGCGGTGCTCGTGAAGAACACGAGCAGAGAAACTGTGGAGAACCTGACGGTGTCGCTCACGGTCGACGGCGACGAGAAGAACCGCGAGACCGCCAAGATCGAATCGCTCGGCAAAGGCGAGACCCGCGCCGTCACGCTCGACGGCAAGCTTGAGAAAGCCGGCCTGCGCGTGCTGACGGCCCGCGTCGGTCCCGATGAACTGGAGGCCGACAATCGCTTCGACCATGTCATTCTCGTGCGCGAGCAGGTCAACATCCTGGTTGTCGATGGAAACTACAGCGAGAAGGACCCGGAGAAGGCGTCGAGCTTTTACTTGATGCACGCGCTCCTGCCCGTGAGCGAGGCGGCCCGCGCGACTTACAAATACAACCCGCGCGTGATCCCGGCCCGGCTGGCGTCGCCCATGCTGCTCAAGAATCAGGACGTCTGCATCCTTGTCAATTGCTCACTCCAAGCCAAGCTGGGCTCGCGGGCCGACGTGTTGCAAAACGATTTCGTCGAGGCACTTGATCCGTTCGTCCGCAAGGGCAAGGCTCTGATGGTCTTCAGCGGCGACAATGTGCGACCCGAGCCTTACAACAAGGTGCTTGGCAAAAAGCTCGGCCTTTTGCCGATGCCGCTCAAGGACCCGGTCAAGGCCGACAAGCAGCCGCTGCGCATCAATCGCACGAGCTTCGGCGCCGGGCCGCCCGCCTACTGGATCTTCAAGGACGAGAAGTTCTACGAGAACTTCAACAACGTTGAAGTCTGGCAGCACGTCGAGCTGGACGAAGCCGCCGCCGAGCGTGAGAAGGACAAGAAACCCGCGCCGAAGAACGAAGACGAGCCGGGCGAGCCTGAGAAAAAAAGCAAGACCGACGACGAAAACCCGCTCAGCGTCATCGTCCGCCTCAATAACGGCAAGCCGCTCGTAGTGAGCCGAAAGATCGACGCCGGCGAGGTTCATTTCATCGCGACGGCGGCGCATCCGGAAGGACGCGACGAAAAGACAGCCAATCCGAACTGGAGCGACTTCGTCACCGAGATCGCGTTCATCCCGTACATGGATGTCTCGATCAACCATCTCGCCAATGGCCAAACGCAGACCTACAACCTCGTCGCCGGCCAAACGCTGAGCTGGTATCCGGCCGACAAGCAAGATTACGTCTACGATCTCGTCTATCCCGACGGCAAAAAGTCGACTCGGCTGGGCGTGCCGGAGAAGATCGGCAAGCGCGTCGTCATCACCGCCCCCGATTTGCCCCAGGCGGGCATCTACCGCATGACCGTCAACCCGCGAGGCAATGAATCGACGGGCGAAGTGATCGACGCCGGCGCGGCCGCCAAGACCGGTATTCCGATTGCTGTCATCCCCGACCTGCGTGAGAGCGATGACTTGACGTCGCTGAGCGAAGCCGAGATCGACGCGAAGCTCGGCTTCACGCCGATCCATATCGTTGCCGGCGAAGGGTTAGTTTTCACCGGCGCCGATCGCTTGAATCGCGAGTGGACGGTATGGGCCCTGCTTGCGGTGCTGGCGCTGGTGTTGTTTGAAGTCGCGCTCGCGTGGTGGTGTGGGCGGGCGTGGTGATGATTCCGGGGTTTACGTTTAGCGTTCGCGTGGCGTCATGCGGGCGCTAAACGAAGAACTGAAATGGTATTATGAACCTGATCACCCGAATCCTGGCCGTTGACGTTCCCGCGAACACGAAGCTCGACTCGTTCGACTTCAGCTTCCGCGGCATGTCGTTCGGCTGGCTCATCCTCTTGCTCATCGTCATCCTTGCCGGGTTCTTCATGGTCGGGGCCTTCTACGTCCTCGAAAAGGGCACGCTCGGCTGGATTCGCCGCGTCTTCTTGATTGGGCTCCGCTGCGCCTTGCTCGTGTTGCTGCTCTTCCTCATCCTGCGGCCCATCCTGCTCGCGGAGTTCATCGGCGAACGGCCGCGCGGCGTAGTCCTCTTGATCGACAATACGCAAAGCATGCAGCAGCGCGATCGCCGACTCACCGACGGCGACAAGGCCCGTGTCGCCATCACCTTGGGCAAGCTGCCGCTCCAGACCACGCTTGCCGAGAAGATGTCGAACCTGCCCTCGGAAGCGTCGGCCAATCCGAAGCGCACCGAGCTGGTCAGCAATGTTTTCAAGCATCCGGAACTGAAGCTGCTCACCAATTTGCAGAAATTCGGCGCGTTGCGCCCCCACGTCTTCGGCGTCGATGTGCAGGGGGCCGACGAGGACCCGAAGAAGTCAATTGCCGACAATATCCTCGCCAGCATCAAGGCGGATGACACCCGCACGGCTCTCGCCGACAGCATCGTCAAGCTCGTGCAATCGAAGGACAGCGATCCGCCAAGCGCCATCGTCGTCGTCACCGACGGGCAGGACAACGCCAGCAAGTTCACCCTGCAAGAGGCGGCTCTCGAATGCCTGCGCAGCAAGGTGCCCTTGCACATCTACGGCGTCGGCAGCTCCGAAGGCGGCCAGTTGCAGCTCAAGGAAGTCGGCGCTCCCGACACGCTATTCGTCGATGACACCGTGTCGATTCCGCTGCGCTGGCGGGCCCAAGGCTTCAAGAAGGGGGAAGTTGAGATCACGCTCAAGCTGGGCGGCAAGATCGTGGCCGAGAAGAAGTTCACGTTGCAAACCGGCGAGGATCTGCGCGAGGTGATGAATTTCATCGTGCCGAAGGACCCGGAGAAGCGTGAGAATCTCGACTTCGAGACGATCATCAAGTACAAGTCGGGGACGGAAACCTTCCAGGACATGGTGAAGCGCACCGTGCGCGTGGCCGACACTAAGATCAAGATTCTCTACATCGAACATTCGCCGCGCTGGGAGTACAAGTTCTTGCAGCCGGCGCTGGTGCGCGATCGGCGTATCCAGGTCGAGTTTCTCCTCGTGAACGCCGACCCGAAGGCGACCAGGAAATTCGACGAGACCTCGCCGCTTCTGTTTGAATTCCCCAAGGAGCGCGAGAAGTTCTTTGACGCCAAGTACAACCTCATCATCCTCGGCGACGTGGCGGCGACCTACTTCAACAAGGAGCAGCTCGAATGGATTCGCGAGTTCGTGCAGAACCGCGGTGGCCTTATCGTCATGGCCGGCCGGCAGAACATGCCGAACACCTATGACGGCACGCCGCTCGCCGAGGTGTTGCCGATCGAGTTCAAGAAGGAAAAGTTCGGCCTCGACGCCGAGGTCCGCACCCAGGAATACATGCCGACCCTGACCGAGAGCGGCCAGCGCACTGAATGGCTGGCGCTCGCCGACACCGCGGAGGACAGCCTCGACGTGTGGCAAAAGAAACTGCTCGGCTTCCACTGGCACTTCCCGGTCACCAAGCTGCGTCCCGCGGCGACCGCGCTCGTTGTCAACCCCCGCGCCAAGATGGGCGATCAGCCGATGCCGATCGTCGCCACGCACCACTATGGCAAAGGCCAGGTAATGTGGTTCGGCACCGACGAGACGTGGCGCTGGCGCTGGAACTATCAGGACAAGTACTTCGTGCGTTTCTGGGGCCAGCTCATCTACCAGTTCGGTCTGCCAAGCCTTTTGGGCGAAAGCGCCAAGCGCGCCCAGATGGCTCTCGATCGCAGTCAGGCGGTGGTCGGCACGCCCAACACGATCTACGTTCGCCTCCTTGACAAGGACTTCAACCAGCGCAAGGATAAGAAGGTCGAAGTCGAGCTGGAGCACATGGACGCTAAGCTGGGCGAGCAACGCAAGGAAATGATCACCCTGAACGCGATCCCCGGCCGCGAGGGGGATTACGCCGTCCTGGTGCCGAACAATCGCGCGGGGCGCTACGAGTTGCACGTCAAGAACCCGGACGTCAACACGTTCTCCTACCGCGTCGATCTGCCGCCCAAGCACGAGCTGGAAGAAGCGGGCCTGAACGAGATAGCATTGCGCCAAGCCGCCGAGTTGTCGCAGGGCAAATTTTATCGCGAAGAAGATTTGCATACGATGGTCGCCAACATCAGGCCGCAAGCGAAGGAGTTCAAGCTGCGGCAAGAGATCTTGCTGTGGAACCCGCTGGCGATCTTGCTGTTCCTGGGTTTGATTACAATGGAGTGGTTAGTGCGGAAGTTTTCGGATTTGAGTTGACCCCGCTGGTTTACGTTTAGTGTTCGCCATGAGCCTGCGAACGCTAAACGTAAACCGGCTTGAACCACGAAGTATGACCATGGTCCCCCCGACAATCCGACACAACCTGGCCTCGCTGCGAACGCGCGAACGGCTCTTGACGTTCGTCTGGGGCGCGGCTTGCTGGTTGGCCGTCGTCCTCGTGCTGCTGATCTTCGCCTGTCTCGTCGATTGGTTCATCGACCGCAGCCGTGAGACGCCGATGGGCGTGCGCCTGGCCCTGTTTCTGCTGCAGGCGTTCACCGCTGCAATCGCGACATTCGTGTTCCTAGCGTTTCCTCAGATGCGGCGGCTGCCTGATTCGATCCTGGCTTTGTGGGTCGAGGACAAGATTCCGCAGTTCGACCATCGACTCATCAGCGCCGTGCAGTTCAACCAGCCAAACGCCGATCTTGGTGGCATGTCAACGGAACTCGTGGGCGTCGTGACGCGCGAGGCGGAAAAGCAGGCTCAATCGCTCGGCTTTGCGAAGGTGGCCGATCACAGTCGGCTGCTCTGGAGTGTCGGCGTCCTAGCGCCGATTCTGCTGATCGCCGCGATTCCTGTGTTGGTCTGGCCGAGCACTGTTTTCGCCCTGCTTGAACGCCAGGCGCTGCGGGACGTGGACGTGCCGCACTCGGTGACACTGGCAAGCGCGTCCGAGGAAGTTTGGCCCATCGGCGACACGATTCCGATCCGGTATCGCGTAAAAGGCAAGTACAGCGCGGACATGATCGGCACAGTGTCGGTCACGCCGCAAGGCACGTCCACGGCCGCCTATAAGCTAGAATTCCTCCTCGAGGATGAACAAGGCGCCATCTTTGGCGTGGACGTGCTGCCGTCGTCCGTGCCTTCGTCGTCGCGCACGATCCGCTACTCGGCCCGGATCGCCGATGGCCGTACGAAATATCCCAGCGAACTCAAGCTCGTGCCGCGCCCGGTTGTATCCAGGGACAAGGCCTGGATTCTTCTGCCGGCGTTCTGCGACGCTCGGCCCAATGTCAAAGAGAAGAAACGCTACGAACGCCCGCAGGAGCGCGGCGACGTCATCGGCATCCCCGGCTCCGCGGTGCGCGTGCAGTTCGAAGTGGACAACGCCAAGCATCAGGCCTGGATCGAGCTGCTCGGCCCAGAGAAGAGCGATCCGAATCGCTCCGAGGAAGAAGGCCCCGTGCCGGAGAAAGTGCTGCAACAGATCCCGATGGAGATCAAGAAGACCATTGAGTTTTTCATCCAGGATGGCGAGGACAGTACCCGCGAAACCGTGGTTGCGGAAGCGACCTTCGATCTGGTTCCAGGGCTGACCGGCTATCGCATGGTCGTCAAGAACGAGTACGGCTTCGCCAATGTGCCGCCCAAGCGCCGCTCGCTCCGGCTCGTTCCCGAGGAGGCGCCGCAGATCACGCTTCTGCGCGATACGTTCGGCCGCGACGCCGACTTCGATCTCGAAGGGTTGCCCGTCCTCCTGGGTGAGAGCATCCGCATCCCTTATGTCTGCTTCGGGCAGTATGGACTAAGCCGGGCGCAGGTGCGCTACCGGTTTTTGAAAAAGCATGAGAGTGGCAACGAGCCGGCCGAGGAGGAGGAGTGGGTCCGCTTGCCGCTCACGGAAGTCAACCCCGATGCCAAGGCCGGTGCATTCGATCCGAAGACCGGCGTCTTCGAGCACACAGGGCCCTTCAAGGACGTGCCGTTCCATGCCGTGCCCTCATTGAACTCCGAGAAATTCCTTGGCCGCACTCAAGGGGGCGGACGCGTCTTCTTGAAGACGAATGGCCTTATCGACAGCAAGGGGAAACGTTTGCAGATGAAATCGGGCGACCAGGTCGAGTATTGCATCGAGATCTTCTCCGCCCACCGCGAGCCGACCGCGTCGACTCCGTTCGTCCGGTCCGAGACGCGAGTCAGCACCGTCGTCGATGACAAGGGCCTGTTCGCCTGGTGGCAGCAAGTCGGCGATGAAGACAAGCGTTTGAGAGTTTTGAAGGCAAAGCAGGAAGGCGTCTTCGGCGGCGGTGGTAAATAACGGAACTTTTGTTCCCTGGCGGGGTTAAATGCGTTTGGCGCTGTCGCGCACCGGCCCGCCGTTAATCGAGACCCGCGGAGGTACTCGCTCGGCGGCTAAGCGCACCGTGCGATATCGGGTCTTGTTTGATTGATCGAGTTTACCCAGACACTCGGGTCGCTCATACAATCGGCTCGCCTGGCAAAAAAAAATGTGGTTTTTCCGCTAGCATGCGGTTGGATAAACTGTTAACGTTGGTCATTTAAGTAGACCGAGGAATCCGGGCCTCGCGGCCCTTGTATCTGTTTTTGGGGGATCTCATGAAGTTCATCCGTCGCCTGTCCTACTGTTTTGCAGCTTTCCTCGCGCTGGCGCCGAGCGCTTTCGCTCAAACCGATGAGGAGTTGCGCGGCCAGCAGGAGAAACAGCGCCAGGTCCAGGCCGAGACGGATCACGTCGTCCGCCGCATCACCACCATGATGCGCGTGATGCAGTTCTACAACGTCGAATCCCCCGAAAAGAAGATCATGGAAGAAATGTCCGGCACCCTGTCGGGCCTCTCCAAGAATCAGATGACCGCGGTCATCCGCCAGCTCGAAGCCGCCGGCGCCACCAAGGATGAGAAGCTTTCCGAAGAAGCGATGGAGAAGGCGTACGAGAACCATCGCCAAGTCGTCCGCGCCCTGCACGAGATCGTCGCCCGCTTCGACGCCGTCAAGTCGCTCGACCAGGCCGCCGATCATTTCGAGAAGCACGCCAAGGGGCAGTTCGGCCTGTACCAGGAATCGACCCAGTCGATCCGCGATTTTCTGGAGTACAACAAGCCCGACGCCTCGCTGACCTTGAAGCAACTGATGGCCAAGCGCATCAGCAAGCAAGGCACCGAGATGAAACGCCAGAGCGACACGCAAGGCTACCTCGAACGCGATGTCGCCATTCTCGTCAAGCAAGTCAATGACCTCGCGCCGAAGCTGAATGCCGAGCAAAAGGATCGCATCAAGGCGATGGAGAAGAAGATTGCCGAGTTCAGCCTGTTCGAAAACCTGACGGTCGCCGCTAAGAAGCTGCGCACCGTCGGCGCCGTCCAGTATCGTCAGGACGACTTCCAGGGGGCCAACGCCCTGCAACTGAAAAACGCCAGCCACCTGCAAGAGCTGGCCCGCATCCTGCGCGTTCCCGGCGATACGCTGTCGATCCTCAAGGAAGCCCGCGAGAAAATCGAACAGGCCCTCGTCAAACAGGAGAGCATCAAGGAAGAAATCAAACAGCAGGAAGAAAAGAAGATCGAAGAAGCCAAGAAAAATGCCGAAGCTGCCAAGGACCCGAAGGCCCTGACGCTGCCCGGCCTCGAGCCGTTGCCGAAGATTGACATCGCCAAGCCCGGCGCGCCCGAGACCAAGGCCCAGCAGGACAAGGCGATCCAGGAAGCCGTCAACGCCGAGAAGAACGCGAAGATCGCCCAGGAGCAGGCAAAGCTGGCGTTCGACACCAAGGACACAGCCAATCTGGTCAAGCCGCTGGCGCAGGAAGCCGCCAAGGCCCTGAACACAGCTGAGAAGGCGATGAAGAAGGCCGCCGAGAACCTGATCAAGAACGAGCCGAAGAAGGCTGCCGAACCGCAAGCGAAGGCGACTGACGATCTGAAGACCGCCAAGGCCGATCTCGACAGGCTGATCGCCAAGGTCGAGAAGGAAAAGACCGACCCGCTGGCCGCAATCCAGAAGGCCGTCGAGAATATCGACAACATCATCAAGGAACAAACCAAGACGCAGACCGACACCAAGCAGACGGTAGGCGACAAGCAGAACGTCAAGTTGCCGGAACTCGCCAACACGCAAAAAGAACTGGCGAAGAAGACCGACGACGTCAAGAACACGCCGCTGCCGAACCAGGAGAAGGTCGAGAAGGCACTTGAAAAAGCAACTACGGCCATGAAAGAAGCGGCCAAGAATCTCGACGCGAAGCAATCGCCCGAAGCCGTTGCCAAGCAGGAGAAGGCGATTGAAAACCTCAAGGAAGCGCGCAACGAATTGGCCCAGAAGGCCGCCGAGATCGAGAAGCGCCGCGAGGATATCGCCAAGCTGGAAGAAGCCGGCAAGAAACTCGAGCAGCTCGCCAAGCAGGAAAAGGGCGTTGCCCAAAAGGCCGATGAAAACGCCAATCAACCGAAGGCCGACCCGGCCGCGAACAAAGAACTGGCGAAAGAACAGGCCAGCCTGACCCCGAAGGCGAATGACATTGCCAAGGAGATCAAGGAAGCCGCTCCGAAGGCCGCCGACAAGGTCAACGAGAGCGTCAAGAACATGGAAGCTGCCAAGAAGGGGCTCGACATGAACGACGCCAAGCCCGCCGCTCAAGACGCGAAACAAGCCGCCAAGAACCTCGACGACGCAAAGAAGGCGCTCGAGAACGCGCTCGCCGACCTCAAGGCCAAAGAGATCGTCGATCAGAACGCGCTGCAGAAGAACAAGGACCCGCAAGCCGCGGCTCAGCAGGTTGCCAAGGCGCTTGAGGAAGCCCAGAAAGCCGCCGAGGCCGCCAAGGCCGCCGACATGAACAAGGCCGAGCAACCGATGAACCAGGCGAAGGCTGACCTGGCCAAGCAGCAAGCCGAGATCGCCAAGCAGGCCGAAGCCGCCAAGCTGCCCGAAGCCGCCAAGGCCGCCGAAAAGGCCGCCGAGGCGATCAAGCAGGGCGATATTCCGAAGGCGCTTGAGAATCAGGCGAAGGCGCTGGAAAAACTGAATGAAGCCGCCAAGAACGATCCGATGGCGAAGGGCGAACCGATGCCGAAGGGCGAACCGATGGCCAAAGAAGGCGAAGCGAAGCCGGCCGGTGAACCCAAGCCCGGTCAGGAGCCCGCGCAGGCCAAAGAAAACATGGCCCAGCCCGGCGAAGCCAAGGGGAACGAGCCGATGGCCAAGGGCGAGCCAATGCCGAAGGGCGAGCCGAAGATGGGCGAAGCGAAGGCCGGCGAGCAACCGAAGAAGGGCGATCAGCCCATGGGTCAAGCCAAAGCCGCCGGCGAGCCAAAGAAGGGCGAGCCGATGGGGAAGGGCGATCAGCCGAAGGCCCAGGCCAAGGGCGATCAACCGAAGAAGGGCGAGCCGATGGCCGGCGACAAGGGCAAGGAGCCAGGCCAGGCCAAGGCAGGTGAAGCCAAGGCTGCGGAAGCCAAGCAAGGCGAGAAGGGCGATCAACCGATGGGCCAAGCCAAGGCCGCCGGCGAGAAGAAGGGCGAGGCCGGCGCCAAGGGCGAACCGATGCCTGGCAAGGGCGGTGAGCCGATGGCTCAGGCCAAGGGCGACAAAGGCATGGGCGACAAAGGCCAGGGTGACAAAGGTCAAGGCGACAAGGGCCAAGGCAAGCCCGAACAGATCGCGCAACAGCAAAAGGCCTTGATGGACGCGACCAAGGCGCTGCAGCAATCTCAAGATGCGACGCAAGCCGCTCAGGCTGCTCTCGCCCAGGCGCAAGCGCAGGCGCCGGAAGCGGTCCAGCCGCAATTGCAAAAGGCGGCGGAGCAACTTCAGAAAGCCCAAGCCGACCTGCAGAAGGGCGAGCCGGGCAAGGCCGGGCAGCAGCAAGACCAGGCAGCCCAGAACCTCGGCCAGGCCCTCGACGCCTTGAACAAGGCCCTCGCCCAGCAGGGTGAGCCGGAAGCCAAGCCAGGCGAGCCAGGCACCGCCAAGGGCGAACCGATGCCAGGCGAAGGCAAAGACGGTAAGGGCGAAGGCAAGGACGGCATGGGCGAAGGCAAAGACGGCAAGGGCCAGGCCAAGGGTGAAGGCAAGGACGGCATGGGCGAAGGCAAAGACGGTAAGGGCGAAGGCAAGGACGGCAAAGGCCAAGGCAAGGGCAAGGAAGGCAAAGCCGAGGAGAAGAACACTGCCAAGGGTGAAGGCAACCGCAAGGCCGACGGCACCGCCTCCAACAAGAAGTCCGAGCTCACGCCCAACAACGGCGACGGCAGCTTCATGCACCTGCCCCCGCGCCAGCGCGAACTCATCCGCCAGGCCATCGCCGGCAACCTGCCGCCGGAATACGCCAACCTGATCCAGCAGTACTACATCAACATCGCCCGCGGCAAAGCCGCCAGCGGCAGCGCCCCCGGCGCCCCGCCGTCGCCAATGCCGCAGCGTTGATGATCCCGAGTCAGAAGATTCCAACAAGCGGCACGGTCTCCCAACCGTGCCGCTTCTCTAGCAGTGTAGTGTTCAAAAAAGACTAACCACAGAGACACAGTGACACAGAGAAGACAAGGAAGAAGGGGAGTGTACTTTCGAGAGATGCACGGAGATCGGTTTCAAGAAAAGCGCACAACTCATTTCCCTGCCTTCTCCTCTCTGTGTCTCTGTGGTTAGGAATTCGAGCAAAATGGATCCACCTATGAAACGCTTCCTCCTCGGCTTGATCGCCACCCTGTTCCTTGCCTCGCCTGCCGTCCACGCTCAAGAAAAGCAAGAAAAGCGTGTCGAGATGGACGACGCCACCAAGAAGGCGACCGCCAAGGCCCTCGAATGGCTGAAAACCCGCCAGAACGAGGACGGCAGCTTTTCGGACGGCGCCTACGCCCACAACACCGCCATCAGCGCTTACGCCATGCTCGCCTTCATGTCGCAGGGGCATCTGCCCAATCAAGGCACCTACGGCCCCGAAGTCGCCAAGGCCGCCCGCTTCCTGGTGGCCTCGCAGCGCCCGGCCGACGGCTATCTCGTCGGCGCCCGCGGCGGCAACATGTACGCTCATGCGATGGCCACCCTCGCCCTCGCGGAACTCTATGGCCAAACCAACGACGACACACTCAAGCCCGTCGTCGAGAAGGCGACCAAGCTCATCGTCGGCAGCCAGGCCCCGAACGGCGGCTGGCGCTACGAACCGCAGCCGACCGGCGCGGACATCTCCGTCACCATCATGCAGGTGATGGCCCTCCGCGCCGCCAAGAACGCCGGCATGCACGTGCCCGACAACACCTTGAAGAAGGCCGTCGTCTACATCAAGTCATGCTACGAACCCAACACCGGCGGCTTCAACTACATGCCCAACAGCCGCGGCCCCGGCTTCGCCCGCACCGCCGCCGGCCTCTGCGTTCTTTTCTTGACCGGCGAATACGAGGACAAGGACTCGAATGTCAAGCTCAAGAACAAGGAGATCATCGACCGCAGCGCCAAGTATTTAGAGACGCATTTCGAAAGCCCGATCCACTTCTACTATGGCCACTACTACGCCGCCCACGCCATGCACCAGGTCGGCGGCGAGCGCTGGGAAAAATGGTACGGCAGGCTCGTGCGTTACTTCGTCACCTCGAACAGCCAATCCCCCGACGGCAGCTGGAGCACGACGAACCGCCGCGAAGTCGGTCCCGTCTACCAGACCTCGATCGCCGTCATCTGCCTATCGGTGCCGGCCCATTATCTGCCGGTGTTCCAGCGTTAAACCCCGAAGACTAACCACAGAGACACCGAGGGCACAGAGAATACCAAGAGGGGCATAGCGTATTTGGCCTATCTCGTCTTTTCTTCTCAGTGCCCTCGGTGTCTCTGTGGTTCAAATCCTCCGCCTTGACGCCGCGGTGCTTGCCGACGCGCAGGCAGTCAACGAGGCGCTGCGAGCGCTGATCCAGATCGCTCGCAAGAACGGGAGGGCAAAGACCGCGTAAACGGCCAATGACGGTTTGGCGTTGAGCGGGATAAAATGGAACTGAATCAACAAAATGAACCGAAACATCCCCGCAGCGAGGCGCGCCCGTTCCCCTGGCGCTGCCGGCATTGTGGCAAGGACCAGGTGCGGCTGGCAGTCGTCAGCTACGAGGCGGAAGTTCGGCATGACGGGCGGCTGTATCAATTCAAGATCCCCAAGCTCGAAGCCCCGGTGTGCGCAGCGTGCAAGAAAATGGTGGTCACCGAAGGCGTGGACGACCAGATCAATGCCGCGCTCCGTGCGCACCTGCAACTGCTGACGCCGGCGGAAATCGAGGCCGTGCTTGCACGCGTCGGCCTGACGCAAAAAGACGCTGCCGAGCGCATCGGCGTGGCCGAGGCGACGCTATCCCGCTGGCTGAACGAATCGCAAATCCAAACCCGCGCCCTCGACAACCTGCTGCGTGCCTTCTTTGCCTTTCCTCAAGTCCGTGCCGCCCTGAACGGGAAAGGCCAAGACCCGCGGCTCGGAACCTCGGATACGGGCGCCGCAACCACGTAGACCGCCGCTGTGGCCGCGGTGTTTGCCGACGCGCAGGCGGTCAACGAGGCGCTGCGAGCGCTGATCAAGATCGCCCGCAAGAACGGCAAGAAAAACTCCGCGTAAGCCGCTGCTGGTGGTGAAGGGCGGAGCGAGATAAATTTCGGGTCTACGAAACCGAAGACATCATGTGCGGAGGCTAACTCATGAAACGCATCACGACCCTCTTCGGTTTCGGGCTGCTCTTTCTATGCGCGGCGGCTGGTTGCAATCAACCTGCCGCAGGGACGGCGCCTAACTCAATTCTCGCCGCCGTCGGCAATCGATTTGGGTGGAGCCAAGGTATCAGATCAAAAATGGGAGTCGGGTGTCGAATAATACGAATTCCATATTTGTATTATTCGACGCCCCCCTTGTCTGACCCGAACGGATTTCTTGAGCCCAGACTATCCGGGATTCTTGGCCTCAAGGAAAATCCGTTCAAGGATTTGCGAAATCTTCCTGTCAGGGTCGGCAAGAATTACCTTGCGCGAATGGTCGGAAAAAACGATCGTGTAGCGCCTCCTGGAATCTAGCATTTTCTCCACGAATCTCAAGGAATAGAGCGCGATGCCGGGCGGGTTCACATTCTTGGCACAATAGCGAACTTCCATTTTTGCGATAGCATTGACGTTGACGAACGGCCCGGTATCGTCATCCGATTCCGGATTCAAATTGACGTAGCCGTTCACGGTCGAATACTGCCGACAGCGCGTACCAGTTGCGTTCGAGAATGGCCAACACTACGTTATGAATGGGAGTACCGGCAGGAAGCGGCTCAGGTGGTGTCGGGCAGCAGGCTCGGGCTGGGTTGATCGGCAAAGTAG
>SHZY01000133.1 GCA_009692065.1 Gemmataceae bacterium | reverse complement strand
CAGGCCAGAAGGTAAGGTGAACAAGGCGCTCGAACATGAATCAAAAATCAATCGTCTCCCTCGCGGGGGATCCGGAAATTCTACCGCCCGAGCCAGGCCCCTCATTGCCGGCCGCGCATGCAGGAAGCTTCGCTTATTTTAGGGCTAGTGGAGAGACGGTGATTTTGAAAACACAGTATTCCCAGTACGTCGGAGAATATGAGGTGCGCAACGGAGCCGTGACTCTGACCGACAGGAATGGGAGGTCCTCTACCTACGGCTTTGAGTTTGTTTTTGGTGGAGAACTTATCTAGCGTCCCGAACCGGGAAACAGACCGTTCTTCAGCAACCTGGAAGGAATTTGGCAACGCATTTCGGCTCCTCCAGAACAGGTAGTAGAGTCTGGCCCACTTGCCGGCGCCAAGGGAACGGTGTCTAAGTTCGAGAAGAAGCGGTTGGTCCTCGAACCCTTGCTTGAAGCCGGCTGCTTTGGGGTCTGTTGAGATAACCCAATCGGGTGTGGGAGGCTGCATAGGATGTAGCCATTTTCGAACGCTGCCGATGTGCGCCATCTGGCAGAATTTGCCGGTGAACGGCTTCTGTTTTCCTTTGCGCCTTTGCGTGAGATTAGTTCACATGCTCTTCGCGTGACGACATTTCACTATCCCAACGAACACGCCAGCCGAAAGAGGATGTTCGACGCCATCTCCACCTCATCGAGCGGCACCCACTCGTCAATGGTGTGCGCCTTGGCGATGTCGCCCGGCCCGAAGACGACCGACGGGATGCCCGCAAACGCCAGCGTCGCCGCGTCGGTGCCGTAGGGGACGGAGTGAACCGTATGGCTGCCGCGCTCGGCATCGATGGCGGCGCCGAGCAGCTTCTGAATCTCCTCGGAACCCTTACCGCTGAGCGCTGGCATGCGAATCGAGGGAGACGTCAATTCGAACGGGAAGTCGATCCCCGCCTTTTCCTTGAGATAGGTCAATAGATGCCCCGAGGCCTCGTCGGGCATCTCGCCGCTGACGAGCCGGCGATCGATCGCGATCTTGCAGCGGTCGGGAACAGTGTTGACGCTGACTCCGCCTTCGATGAGGCCAGCACTAATGCTGGCCGGGCCCAGGAGCGGATCGCGGATCGTCGCGCGCAGATGCGCGGCGTACTGCTCCAGGCCGACCAAGACCTTCCCCATGCGATAGATCGCGTTGACCCCTTGCTCGGGCGCCGAGCTATGGCACGATCGTCCTGTCGTGGTCAGATTCCATCGCACCACGCCTTTGTGCGCGTGCACGATGTTCAGGTTAGTAGGCTCCGCCACCACTGCGAAGTCCGCCTTGGTCCGCTTCGCCAGTTCAATTACGCCGAGCATCGTGCACTCTTCGTCCACCGAGCACGCCATGATGACGTTGCAGCAGCCCTTGGGCTTTTCACGCACCAGCCGGGCGAAGCAGCCGAGCATCGCGGACATGCCCCCCTTGATATCGCACGACCCGCGGCCATACAGCTTGTTGCCTTCGATCTTCGCCCCGAACGGCTCAACGATCATGCCATCGACGGGGACAGTATCCTGATGGGCTTCCAGCATCAACGTCCGTTTCGCCCCGAGCAGGTTGAGCCGGGCGACGATGTTCTCGCGTTTCGGCGCAACCGGCTGGCGTTCATAGGGAACGCCGAGCGTGCGAAAGAATTGCTCCAGGTAATCGGTGACACGATGCTCGAAGCTGATGTCGGCCGGGATGTCGGCACGCATCGGATTGACGCTGGGAAGCGCGACGAGGTCGCGCAGGAGGCGGGTGGTTTCGGTCATGATAAAACTCTCTCTGGTCGTTGTGGCACGGTCTCCGGACCGTGCCACTCGGTTCGACCACCGGTTTCACGGCGCATCCGGAGACCTTCGGTCGGGTCCGTGGCATGGTCAGGAGGCCATGCCACAACAAGTGAATCATGGTTGCGGAAACGGCCCCGTGTCGAGCTTCAACCGATAGACAACATTCTCCAGATCTTCCTCCCCCTTCAGCATTACCAGCAGTAAATCGCGGTCGAGCTCGGCGGCAGCGATCAACTGCAGCAATTCCGCGCGATGGCGGCGATAAACATGCGCCCCCCAGCCCGCGCAGACGTGTGTTGCCAGAAAGCTCAGCACGACTGGCAACACGAGGAAGAACCACCAGAGATTCAACAGATCACATGCAGTTTCGCCCAGGAGCGGTGTCCACCACGAAAGTTGCAAGCCAAAAATGAAACTGCCTGCTAGCAATAGCGCCGCCACGTAGGGAGACCATCCTGCACTCATCTGCGCCTCGATGCTGAGCAATCGGCCATACAGCTTGGGATGCAGCCGTTCGAACTTCGAGCGGTAGGATTCTTCAACGTGCACGTCGCCGTCCAGAAACGCAATGGTAACTTCCTCGCCATCCTTGAGCAACTCGCGGAAATTCTCGGCGCGGCGCTGAACGCTCTCAAGTCGCTCCTCCAGCGTGTCTTCGGTTTCGTCGGCCATGGACTTTCCAGGGGTCAGGGGTCGGCAAATTCCTTGAGAATCCAGCGAATTCCCTGCTCACGGGGCTTGGGTTGTTTTACAATTTCACCACGCTCAGGAGGATGACATGAAAAGAAAATCCGACATGATCATGAAACGAATACTCGCGTTCATTCTGGCAGGCCTGACCGCCTGCATCTGGGTCGCGCCGGCAGTGGGCAACGACAAGCTCGTTCTGAGCCGAATTGCGTTCGGCTCGTGCGCCCGTCAGGACAAGCCGCAGCCGATCTGGGAAGTCGTGATTGGCACGAAGCCCGATATCTTCTTGTCGCTGGGGGACAACATCTACGGCGATACGGTCGACATGGCCGTCATGAAAAAGAAGTACGACCAGCTCGCATCCATTCCCGGCTGGAAGAAATTGAAGAAAACCTGCCCGATCCTGGCGACCTGGGACGATCACGACTACGGCGTCAACGATGGCGGCGCAGAGTATTCGAAGAAGGACGAATCGCAGCAACTCTTCCTCGATTTCTTCGGCATCGCCAAGGATTCGCCGCGCCGTCAGCAGAAGGGGATCTACCACGCGCAAGTCTTCGGCTCGCCAGGCAAGCGTATGCAAGTCATCTTGCTCGATACTCGCTACTTCCGCAGCCCGCTCAAGAAAAAGGCGGGGAAGAGATTTTTCGGGGAAGGCCCGTACGAGCCCGGGGCCGACACCAAGGCCACCATGCTCGGCGAAGCCCAATGGGAATGGCTCGCGCAGCAACTGAAAGTCCCGGCCCAGGTACGCATTCTCGCCTCAAGCATTCAAGTGGTGTCGCAGGACCATGGCTGGGAAAAATGGATGAACTTCCCGCACGAGCGCGAACGGCTCTATCAACTGATCAAGGACGCCAAGGCCGGCGGCCTCGTCTGCGTCAGCGGCGACCGCCATCTCGCCGAATTGTCGATGATGGACGCCGGCATCGGCTATCCCCTCTACGATCTGACTTCGAGCGGCTTGACCGAGGCTTCGCCGAAATGGCGCAAGTTTGAAGTCCATCGCCACCGCATCGCCACCATGAACTGGGGCAATAACTTCGGCCTCATCACCATCGACTGGAGTTACGCCGATCCGCTTATCCGTTTGCAAATCCGCGACGAAGAGGGCGAAGTCACCATCCAGGAAAAACTCCCCTTGAGCTTGCTTCAGCCTGGCGCCATCAAGAGCATGGCGGTCGCAGGCGTGGTGCGCATTGACGGAAAAGTGATGACGGCCGAACTTGTCAAGCAACTGCTCACCAAGGAGGTGACCCTCGAAATGAAGGTCGTTGCGACCGGCGAGTCGAAGAAGGGCGATCTCGTGTTTCTGAACTCGTCGGCCAATCGCTTGAGTGACGATAATTTTACCGTTGTACTCGACAAGCAAGCCCAGGCCAGCCTCGCGAAAGCCGGCATCCCGTTGCCGCGCACGCACTTCGAGGGCAAAGCGATCCGCGTCGTCGGTACGCTGTCGCTTTTTTCTGGACGGCCCCAGATCATCGTTGCCGGCGCCGATAAGATTCAGATCAGCGCCATGAAATGAACCGGTGATGATCGATTGCGGAGCACCCTCCGCAACAGATCATCTAGCAAAAAAAGGAGAGTCTTGTACATGCGGTACATCGTTGGTACGATTCTGTTTCTGTTCCCAGGGGTGCTGTGCGCTCAGGACCCGAGGATCTTCGAGCCCGGCGCCAAGCTCAAGGTTGAAGCCGACGGGGACGGCGGCGGCGAAGGGCCAGCCTGGCACCCCAAGCATGGTATCTTCTCTAGCGGCGGCGACGGGCACATGCACCTGCTCAGCCTCGATGGCAAGTCGCGCATCTTTCGCAAGAACACCGGCACCAACGGGCTGCTTTTCGATGCCAAGGGCAATCTCGTCTCCTGCGATTCCGCCGCCCGCCGCGTCTCACGCACCAATCTCGCAACCGGTATGGTCACCATCCTGACCGACAAATACGAAGGCAAGCGCTACAACAATCCGAATGACCTCACGATCGACTCGAAGGGCCGCATCTACTTCTCGGACCCACGCTACGGCTCGCGCGACGGCATGGAAGTCCTTGACGACAAGGGGCGCACCATCGAAGGCGTCTATCGCATCGATCCCCCCTCAGCCCCGACCCCTCTCCCAAAGGGCGAGGGGGGATACAAGGTCACCCGCATCATCGGCCGCGAATTGGATCGACCCAACGGCTTGCTCGTCTCCGCGGACGACAAGTATCTTTTTGTTGCCGACAATAACAATGATTCGCTCACGGGTGCGCGCAAGCTCTGGCGCTTCGATCTCAAGAAAGATGGCGCCGTCGATTTTGCCACCAAGAAGCTGCTGTACGACTGGGGCCTGGGCCGCGGGCCGGATGGCCTCAAGCAGGATCGCGAGGGCCGGCTCTATGTCGCGGGCGGATTGAACAAGCCGAGTCCGCCGTTCGAGCCGGCCAAGGACAAGAAAGGCGGCATCTACGTCTTCACGCCGGAAGGCAAACTGCTCACGTTCCTGCAAGTGCCGCGCGACGAGGTCACCAATTGTGCCTTCGGCGGCGTCGACCTCAAGACGCTCTACATCACCGGCGGCGGCACGCTCTACAGTATCCGCACGACGACGCCGGGGCGCGTGACCTATCCCTAGGCCGCTTGCGGCGTAGCAGGCGCATGCTACGCCGCAAGCCGCTTCGTCTGGCAGCGCGTTCCTTCACGTGATACAATGAACCGTTCACGTTTTGTGTTATAGAAAGGAAGGCCTCATGCCGAAGCAGCAACCGCGCCCGATGTCCGGGGCGGATATCCTCGTGCAATGCCTGGTCAATCACGGCGTCGATACGGTCTTCGCCTATCCCGGCGGCGCGTCGATGCCGATCCATCAGGCCCTCACTCGCTTCCAGAAGCAGCTTCGCACGATTCTGCCCCGCCACGAACAAGGGGGCGGCTTCATGGCGGAAGGCTACGCGCGCAGCACGGGCCGCGTGGGGGTCTGCATTGCCACCAGTGGGCCTGGTGCCACCAATTTCGTCACCTGCCTGGCCGACGCCAAGATGGATTCGATTCCTATCGTCGCCATCACTGGGCAGGTCGGCACGCATGTTATCGGCACCGATGCGTTCCAGGAGACGCCGATCGTCGAGGTCTCGCGGCCCATCACCAAGCACCACTATCTGGTGCAACGGACCGAGGATATTCCGCGCGTGATGAAGGAAGCGTTTCACATCGCGACTACGGGCAGGCCGGGACCGGTCATCGTCGATATACCCAAGGATTTGCAGAATCGCGCGATCATCGCGGATTACGATCCGCCGATGAACCTTCCCGGCTATAACCCCGAGCGTCGCGCCACACGCGAACAGCTTGAGAAGGTTTTCGAGCTGATTAGGCAAAGCAAACGGCCCATATTCTACGCCGGCGGCGGCGTGATCTCGGCCAATGCCGCCGGGCTGTTCAAGGCGTTTTCGGAGAAGACCGGCATACCCGTCGCCCTGACCGTGCATGGGTTAGGCGCTTTTCCCAGTAAGCACTATCTCTGCCTTCAAATGCTCGGCATGCATGGGACCGTCTATGCGAACTATGCCGTCAACGAGGCGGATTTGCTGCTGGCCTTCGGCGTTCGCTTCGACGATCGCGTGACCGGCAAGGTGAGCGAATTTGCCAAGCACGGCAAGATCGTCCACATCGACATTGATCCGTCGGAGATCAACAAGATCAAAACGGCGGCCTTGCCCATCTGCGGCGACGTCGGCCAAGCGCTGCGTGACATGCTACAGATGATCGACGAGGAGCCCGCCCGCATCCCGCCGGCAACTCAGTACGCGGACTGGATGAGGCAGATCGACAAATGGCGCGACGAGGCACCGCTTAAATTCGCCAGCCGCAATGACGCCATCGTGCCGCAATGCGCGATCCAGCGACTCTACGAGATCGTGCGCGAGCGCGGGCGATTAAGCGACACGATTGTGACGACCGGCGTTGGCCAGCATCAAATGTGGTCGGCCCAGTACTGGCATTTCGAGACGCCGCGCACCTGGTTCACCTCCGGCGGCCTCGGCTCGATGGGCTTCGGCCTGCCCGCGGCACTCGGCGCTCAGGCCGCCCATCCGCTCAAGACCGTCATCGATATCGACGGCGACGGCAGCTTTCTGATGAACATTCAGGAGTTGGCGACTGCTTACACCGAGAAGCTGCCGGTCAAGGTGCTGCTCCTCAACAACCAGCATCTGGGCATGGTGATGCAGTGGGAGGACCGCTTTTACGAGAGTAACCGCGCTCACACGTATCTCGGCGCCGGCTTCGAGCAGGACCCGTATCCCGATTTCGTGACGATCGCCAAGGGCTTCAAATGCCAGGGCACGAACATTTCGCGGCGGGAAGACCTCGACGGCGCGTTACGGGAAATGCTGGACAGCAAGGGCCCCTATGTGCTGAACGTGCTGGTGCCCTACCAGGAGCACGTGCTGCCGATGATCCCTGGGGGGATGACGGTGAAGGATATTATCAAGGCGTAGGGGCACCCGCAGGCGCGCCGATCAGCGGCCGGCGCCACACCACCACCGCCAGCACTGCAGCGATCGTCAGCACGCCAAGACTGATGGTCTGTGACAGCGTCAGGTCGAAGAGGACCGGCTTGGTATCGGTCCGCAGCATCTCGTTCAGAAAGCGATGCACGCCGTAGCAAAACATGAAGAGGACCAGCAACTCGCCGTCATGGCGTTTGTAGGGATAGTAAGACACCAAAAAGAACAGCAACAGACACATGCTGATGGTTTCGAAAATCTGCGTTGGCGTGACGCCGATGCTGGTTGGCGTGAAAGGAGAAAGCGTTGTCTCGACGCCGCCTCGAATCACGGTCAGCTTCAGGTCGCCGCCGGTAGGCCAAATGTCCAGCTGACTTCTCACTTCCTTGCCGTCGATATCGACAATGACGTCGCCGGGTTCCACAATTCCGTCGGCGGCTGATTTCGGTTCGACCGCCAGGACCTCCAGCGTGTCGCCTTTCATCACAAAGCCGAATGGGGATTGATGGCCTCGCAAAACCATTTCGCCCCACGCGCCGGCCGGCAGCGGAAAGTGGATGGCGGGGCACGCCTCGCACGCAACATTCCCGTAGCAGCAGCCGGTAAACAGGCAACCGATGCGGCCGAAGGCGATGCCGAGCGCCACGCATGGCGCTATCACGTCGAGCATCTTCCAGTGGGACACCCCCTGTTTACGCAGCATGATGTGATGGAACGAGAAATAACCTAAGATGCCGCCGAAGAGCGCGCCGTAGAGCACCAGGCCGCCGTCCCACAGTGAGACCACGTGCACGATGGCGTTGTCGTTCCACGCGTTCCAGAACCAGACGTTGAAGTGGTTTCTCTCCCAGTACTGGGCGACGTAAACGATCCGGCCGCCGACGATGCCGGTGATGAACAGGCAGATCGCCAGGTCCGGGATCATTTTGCCGTCGATGCCTTCCCGCTTGCACATCCGCCTTGCCAGCCAGCTGCAGCCGATGAACGCGAAGAACAGCATCAGGCCATAGCCGTAGATCGGAATGCCAAAGGGGCGGAAGAGGACTTGTTGCATCGTACGGGGTTCTCCCTCGTCGTTTAGCGACCGCGTGGCACTTGGCCTCAGTTGTGGCACGGTCTCCTGACCGTGTCACGGATCCGACCGAAGGTCTCCTGAAACGCGGGGAGACCTACGGTCGAAGCAGGTGGCACGGTCGGGAGACCGTACCACAACACTTTGCGGGCGCTAAACGAGGATCCGGTTCAGGGCACCTTCACCTGATCGAAAATCTTCTTCAACAATTGCTCGGAGGTCATTTCTTCGGCTTCCGCCTCGTAGGTGACCGTCACGCGATGGCGCAGCACATCATAGCCGATCGTCTTGATGTCCTGCGGCGTCACGTAGCTGCGGCCTTCGAGAAACGCCTGCCCCTTGGCGCCGCGCGTCAGGAAGATCGTGGCCCTGGGGCTGGCGCCATACTGGATGTACGGCTCCAGGTTGAGCCCGTAGTCCTTGGGCCTGCGCGTCGCATGCACGATCTCCACGATGTATTTCTTGACCTTGTCGTCAAGATAAATGCCGTCGATGGTTTTCCGCAAGTCGAAGATGTCGGCCGCCGACAATACGGGCTGAATGCTGACGTCTGGCTCAATCAGAGCCATGCGGTCGAGGATGGCCAATTCTTCCTCTTTGCTCGGATAGGTCAAGTGCAATTTGAGCATGAAGCGATCGACCTGGGCTTCGGGCAGGGGATAGGTCCCTTCCTGTTCGATCGGGTTTTGCGTGGCGAGGACCAGGAACGGCTCTTGCAGGGCATAGGTATGGTCGCCGATGGTGACCTGTTTTTCCTGCATCGCTTCGAGCAGGGCGCTTTGCACCTTGGCGGGGGCGCGGTTGATCTCGTCGGCGAGGACGAAGTTGGCGAAGATCGGGCCTTTCTTGATCGAGAAGTCGCCGGAGCGCGGGTTGTAGATTTGCGTGCCGATGACGTCGGCGGGCAACAAATCCGGCGTGAACTGAATACGCTGAAACGTCAGGTGCAACCCTTGAGCGAGGGTGCGGACGGCCAGCGTCTTGGCGAGGCCGGGGACGCCTTCGAGCAGCATGTGCCCGCCGGTGAGCAAGCCGAGGATGAGTCGATCGAGCAGTTCACGTTGGCCGATGATGACCCGGCCGATCTGCGCGTAGAGCGGATCGAGCCTGGCACGCTGGGCCTGGACCTGGCGATTGCGTTCTTCGAGGCCGTCTTTCATCGAGGCTCCGTGGTCTGCGTCTGAGCCTGAAGCGTGAGGGGAGCATGCAACCCTTCGCTTACGCTTCAGGCTCGGACGAACCGATTTTTTTTCTTGACACTCCGCTATCAGCACCTGATTTTATAATACACGCGTCGGGACACCTTTGGCAGAGGGCGCGGCGGGAGGATTCTCACGCCCACGAATTGACGGAGTAGGCCATGGTCGATACGCCAAACGACTTGCCGGTGAAATTCGCCGAAACACGCGAGCATGAGTACCAGGCCCCGCACTATCACGACGAGGAATCCGTCATCGCCAACGATGAAGGGACGCCGATCGCCAGCCAGGCGCCGGCGGTGAAAAAGAAGATGAACCGCCGGCTGCTCCCCGCACGCCGACACTACGAAGAATGATGGAGAGAAATCATGCGTCCGAACGCAGTCAAGCGTCTACTCAAAGCAGGCCAGCCCGCGGTCGGCACCTGGCTGTCGCTCGGCAGCATTACCGCGGCGCGTTTTATGGCGCGGGCCGGCTTCAACTGGCTGACCACCGACATCGAGCACAGCCTCGTCGATTGGGAAACCGCGACGCACATGTTCGCGACGATTGCCGACGCCGGCTGCACCGCGCTTGCGCGCGTGCCCGGCAATCGCCACGATCACATCAAGCGCGTCCTCGACAACGGAGCGCATGGCGTCGTCGTGCCGATGGTCAACAGCCGGCAGGAAGCCGAATACGCCGTCGCCGCCATGCTTTATCCGCCGACCGGCAATCGCTCGGTCGGCGGCAGCGTGCATGCGCTCAATTTCGGCGCCACCGCCAACGAGTACTACGATCACGCCAACGAAGAGTTGCTGGTCGTCCTGCAATGCGAGCACATTCAAGCGGTTGAGAACGCCGACGCGATATTCTCGGTGCCCGGCATCGACGCGATTTTCGTCGGCCCGAACGACCTCGCCGCCAGCATGCGCTCCAAGGACAACAAGCCGCCCAGCGCCAAGGCGACGAAGGAAGCGATGGACCACATCCTGGCGACCTGCAAGAAGCACGGTGTCGCACCAGGCCTGCACACCGGCAGCGCCGACGAGGCCAACGCGCGCATTGCGGAAGGCTGGCAGTTCATCGCGATCACAAGCGAGTTGAAGATGATGCTGAACGGTGCCGCGGCTGAGGTGCAAAAGTTGCCGTCGGCGGCGAAAAAGGTGGAGATGGCGAAATATTGACGTCCTTGATGTTGTGGCGTGGTCTCCTGACCGTGCCACTCATTCGACCGCACGCCCTCAAACGACAGTGGCATGGTCAGGAGACCATGCCACAACATCCGAGTCCCCGTTTAGCGTTCGCATGGCGCCACGCGAACGCTAAACGAAGAATAACGATCACTACTTGGCTTCGGGCTGAATCACGACCATGAGATACTCGTGCCGCATCATCGGCATCGGGTCGTCGTCGTCGGGCCCTTTCTTTTTGCCTTCTTTCTTCTTGGCCGCCGGCTTCACCATGTAGATCTCGATGAAATGCCCCGGCTTGATCGCGTCGAACTCCGACGGATATCCCGGCAGCCCCGTCTTGTCTTTGAGTGCTTCCTTTTCCTTGGCGGTCAACTTCTTGATGTTGCCGGTATCGTCGAATTCGATCCGCGGTGAAAGGGAACGCACTTTCGCGTTGTCGCCGCCGAAGACGTCAACGTTCTTGGCGGTGGTCAGATTGTTCGACCGTTTCGCGACCTCGACGTTGAAGTTGTAGAGATCTTTCTGGTACTGTGCGAACTGGTTGCGGCGGGCGTTGAAGTCCGTCTGGAGATTGGCTTGAAATTGCTGCTTCGCCAGCTCCAGGAATCGCATGTTTTTCCAGTTGTTGTGATCGAAGATCTTTTTTGGGTCGGGTTCGTACACCTGGATGGTGAACTCGCGGTTGGAGTCTGGCTTGATGCTGATGACCTTGGTGAAGAACTTTTGGCCGTAGACGAGCTTTTCCTTCTTCGGCTCCGGTTCCTTTTTCTTCTTTTCGTCATCCTTCTTGTCGGGGTCCTTTTTCTCGTCCTTGAGATCTTTCTTGGCTTCTTCCTTCTTGTCGGTTTTTTCCGCGTCCTTTTTCTTGGCGTCCTGCGCGGTGAGTCCCGGCATGACAAAGGCCACCAGGGCCAGGAATCCGATGAATATGCCAATGCGTTTCATGGTAATCCTCATACTTTCAGACGGTTACAACTTCCCCATGAGATAGTCTAGCGTAGGAACCAAAACGAAACAATCATAATTTGGCTCGAAAAAATGTCGCCCGCGTTTTCTCGGCCTGGATCTTCAGTTCGCCGAAGGGGCTCGCCGTCAGCTTGTCCACCAGCAGATAGACCTCCGCGGGCGGCGAGACATTTTTGTCCGGCTGCTTTTCGTGCCAGGCCGCCAGGGCACGCAGGGCGGTCATCAAGGTGGCGCGGGCGGCGGCTTCGTCGTAGACATGCCGGCCATCCGCCAGGCGCACCCGATGGTTGGACATCTGCACTTTCTCATCCAGCATCTCCCGGATCAACGGCCACGGGACCGACGCGCTGCCTCGGCGCGCCAACGTGGCCGCGGCGTTGTAGCGGATGTCGCTCCCCGAACTGCTGGGCGGCGCGTCGGCGCCTGGATCGCCCACCAGCAGCGGCTGCACCGGCGGCGTGCGCATGAAGAGAATCCCCAGCACGATCGCCACCAGGACGCCGATGCCGGCGAGCAGGAGCAACCCGCGCAGGACCAGACCTTTGTCTTCTTGTGCCATAAACTACCGTTACTTGTCTTCCTCATCCTTGAGCAGGGTGCCCCAGCCGGTGTCGGCTGCCAATTTCAAGAGCGTCGGCTCCGCTTGTTCGCCGTCCCAGAAGCTGAAGGAAAGGGCGGTCAGCTTGCGGACAAACTGATCCTCCGCCAGCGCGCAGTAAGCGAGCGTGTCATCGACCTTGGACACACTCTCCAGAGCGCCGTGCGGCAACGCGGATTTGTCGAGATAATAAAGCGCCGTCCGCGCTCGCGCGGCGCGGGCAACGTCGGCGGCCGCAGCCTCGTCCTTGAGTCCTGCAATCAGCTTTTGCCGGGATTCAGCGGGCACTTTCGCGAAATCGTTGACGCTGACGCCCATGTTGATGAGCGCCCATAGGATCATGCGGCGTTGCTGCGTATTGCCCTGGAGATCGGGCGACGCGTCATGCTTGAGGATGGCGCACAGTACCGGTGCGCCGACCGGGGCGTGGAACTCCCCGAGCGTTGCCGCCAGGTAGGCGAGACGATCGCGGTCTTTTTGCAATGGCCGCCAGAGCAGGCTTTTGTTCTTGTCCTCCGTCGCTGCGGCTTGCGCGGCGATGGCTTTTTCTTTCTTAAGCAACTGCTGGAACGTCAGGTCGAGTCTTTCGGCGATATCGAGGGCGAATTTCGGATCGGTCTTCCAGCGCAAAGTGGCCGGCTCGGTCCGCTTGAGGATCTGGGCCAGGTCGCTGGCGCCGCGCCAGCGGATGTCCTCGTTGTCGCTGTCGAGTTGTTGCAGGAAGTAGGCGGGTTCGTGCTGGGCCGACACCATCATCTGCGAGCCGATGTAGAGCACGACAAGAACGAGGATGATCATGCCAGGGATGACGAAGAGCTGGGCCAGGAAACGCCCCGACGGCGGCTGCACTGGCGGCAGGCCGGCGCCGGGCGGACCGGGATCATTCGGGGGAGCGGAAGCCATCAGGAGGTTACCATCGGTGCAAAACGGACATTTCTATTGGTTTTACTAAACCATTCCTTGCAAGCCAGTCGATTCTTAGACCGAAGCGCATGCGAAGGATCCCTCGCTTGCGCTTCGGGCTAACAAGCGGGCGCCTTCATGCCGATGACCTTGGAACAATACGCCGAGCATCTCGCCGCGCGCGATCTGGTTTGGCCTGCGCCGCCGGAGGTGCAGCCGCCGAAAGCCAAGCCTCATCTGGCGCGCCTGCCCAAGGTGCGCGCCGTACTGTGGAATCTTTACGGCACACTTCTGAATGTCTTCAACGGCCAGATGGTCTTCGAGCATCCGACAAAATTCGTCATGGACATCGCTCTGGAAAAGACCGTGCAAGAGTTCAAGATGTGGAGTTCGATGACGCGCAAGCCAGGCCAGCCCGGGGACTACATGGGCGATCTGTACCGCCGCGTCCTGAGCGATCTTCGCCTGCTGCCATCGCCCAAGGAAAAACATCCAGAGATCCTCTCGGAACGCGTTTGGGAAGAGGTCGTCAAGAAACTGCAAAAAAAGGACTACAAGTACGACATCGTTTTTTATGGCTCGCTCAGCGATTTTTGCCGCAAGATCGCGTACTTCTTTCACGCCAGCCTACAAGGAACCGCTTGTTACGAGGGGGCCGCGCCGGCACTCGAGCAGGTGCATGAGCTTGGCCTGAAGCAGGGCCTCCTCGCCGACGCACAGTGCTTTAGCTTCGTACAATTACAGCGAGGCTTGACCCAGCAGCACTGTGATGTCGGCATCGATTTGTTGTTGGACCCAGCATTGCGATCGTTTTCGTGCGCGGTCGGCGGTCGCAAGCCGTCGGAGCGCCTCTTCAAGCATGCGTTGACGCAGCTGGCCGCCCAGCGAATTACGCCGGAACAAGTGCTGCATGTCGGCTCGCGGTTGGCGCTCGATTTGGCCCCGGCGAAGAAGCTGGGGATGCGCACCGCCCTTTATGCCGGCGACAAGGAGTCGTTACAGGCGACCCCCGAACAACTGAAAAACCCCGCGACGCGGCCGGACGCCATGCTGACTGAGTTGACGCAGATCGCGGAGATTGTTGGACCCTAGCTTGATCTCCCTCTCCCCCGGAGGGGAGAGGGGAGACCCAACCACCTGGACTCCCCACATGCCGCCGGAATTGCATTTCGATCTTGGGCAAATCGACTTCAGCAAGGTGGTTGCCGACCTGGACGCCATCCGCAAAATCAATCCGCAGCGCCACGAGATGGAACAACTCGACGCCGTCGTCTACCTGGACTCGGCCACCCATATCATCGTCGGCTACAAGGACGTCCGCTACGACGAGTTCTGGGTGCGCGGCCACATGCCGGGCTTCCCGCTATTGCCGGGCGTGTTGATGTGCGAGGCGTCGGCGCAATTGTGCAGCTATTACACGCTGACGCAGCACGACTTCACAGGACAGTTCCTTGGATTCGGCGGCATGGAGGCAGTGCGGTTTCGCAGTCCGGTCAAGCCCGGGGATCGCCTGATCCTGGTTGCCAAGGAACTGAAGTTCAACCGCCGACAGACGGTGTACAACGTGCAGGGATTCGTCAAGGACCGCATGGCCTTCCACGGCGACATAATCGGCGTGCCGATCAAGAAAGGCGAGGAATAGGCCTTGCGTACCTCGCGCCGTCTGCCACTGGAATCCCTCGCGCCCTATCTCGTCGATGTGCCACACCCAGGATTCGTTCCGCCAGATTCACCGCTGCTTGCGCCCACCCCGCCGATCGATTGGCGCCTCCTCTTCGACAACGATCATCCGATCGAGATTGAAGTCGGCTTCGGCAAAGGGTTGTTTCTGTTTACCCAAGGTCAGGCCAGGCCCGTTACGAATTTCCTCGGCATCGAGATCGAACGAAAGTACGTGCTGATCACTGCGACCCGACTGGCGCAGGCCGCAGTCAAGAATGTCAAGCTGGCCTGCACCGATGCCCGCTGGTTTTTGAGGGAGCGCATCGCGGCTGGCAGCGTTGCAGCGCTGCATGTCTATTTTCCCGATCCATGGTGGAAGAACCGCCATCGCAAGCGCAAGTTGTTCACGCGCGACTTTGCGGTGGAGTGCGCCCGCGTTCTCAAGACCACTGGCCGTCTGCACTTCGTGACGGACGTTGCCGACTATTTCGCCGAGTCGGTCGAGATGCTCAAGGACGTGCCGGTGCTGCAAACGCTGCCCGTGTCAAACGAGGACACGGACTACTTGACGAACTTCGAGCGCAAGTACCGGCTGGAGGGACGCGCGATCTATCGCGCCCTGTACCAGAAGAAACCGTCCGGGCCTGAAGCATAAGCGAAGATTGTGTCCCTCTTCGCTTATGCTTCAGGCTCGGACTGAGGATGCACCATGCACTTCGCCGACCGCCTGCTCGCCGCCTGCCGCCAAAAAGACAACTCGCTCTGTGCCGGCATCGATCCACGCTGGGAGCAGCTGCCGCTCGAAATCCGCCGCCGACACGCAGGCGCGACCCTGGACGCGATGGCGTCCGCTTTTGAGGAATTCAGCTTGCGCGTGCTCGACATCGTCGCGCCGCTGGTGCCGATCGTCAAGCCGCAAAGCGCCTTCTTCGAAGCCTGCGGCCCCGCGGGCATGTCGGCGCAGCAGCGCGTGCTGGCGAAGGCACGGTCGCTCGGTCTCGTCACCATCCTCGACAACAAGCGCGGCGACATCGCTTCGACCGCAGAAGCCTATGCGGACGCCGCGCTGGCGGGGACGCCCTTCGACGGCAGCCGGCATCCCGTTTGGGCAGCCGACGCCCTGACGGTCAATCCATACCTGGGCCGTGATGCCGTCGAACCGTTCCTCGACAGCGCGCGGCGTTGCAACGGCGGCGTGTTCGTCCTCGTGCGGACCAGCAACAAGGGGGCGAAGCAGTTCCAGGATTTGCCCTCAGGCAGTAAGCCGGTCTACCAGCACGTTGCCGAGGCGGTCGGCGCGTGGGCGAGCGAGAACCTGGGCGCAAGCGGTTTCGGCGATGTCGGCGCGGTCGTCGGCGCCACGCATCCAGCCGAGCTGGCCCTGGTGCGGCAATGGATCCCGCACGTGCTGTTCCTCGTCCCCGGTTACGGCGCACAGGGCGGTAGCGCCGCCGACACTGCCGCGGGCTTCCGCGCTGACGGCACCGGCGCGATCATCAACAGCTCGCGCGGGCTCACCGCTTGCTTCAAGCCGGAGGATTTGGATTGGGAACAGGCCATTGAAAGGGCAACGAAGGCGACGATTGAGGATCTGAGGCAGGGGACGCCGATGAAGGCCCTGAAAAGATGATGTTGTGGCGTGGTCTCCTGACCGTGTCACTGCACAGACCGTAGGTCTCCTAAGGGGCTGTCCGGCGATTAGTGTTACAACTTCATCCGGACGGCCTGATGGTATAGTTCCACTCGCCGTGGAACTTTGCTGGGCGAAGATTCACCGACGCCAGTTCGTCGTCGGTGACCTTGATGCCCGTTGGGTAACTGTTTTTGT
>SHZY01000132.1 GCA_009692065.1 Gemmataceae bacterium | reverse complement strand
GGACAGCCGCCTTCCAGTGGCTGAGGAGCTGGGGCTTGATGTTGTGCTTGCGGCAAAGTTCCGCTGGGTTGGCGGCGCCGGTGAGGAGCTGAACAACGATCTGGGCTTTGAAGTCAGCGGGAAAAGAACGTCGGGGACGAGACATAGAATAACTACCTAGCGTGGTCCAGTAAGGTACATGTTACTGGTCCAGCGCTAGGGGCGCAGTGCAACCTATTATATCCTGGCGGGGGTTCTAACGGGAAGTGGAACGGTGAACGGCTCGATATCGATGTGGGCACCGATAGGAACGCCCAACCCAGGCGGCGCAAGGGCAATTGTGCCTGGCGCACCGTCGATCACACCATTCTTGCCATATTTCACCGGGTGGATTCCCGGAATTATCAATATCCGTGGCAATCTTAACCTGGATGAGAATACCACAATATACATAGCGATTGCCCAGGCTGGAATTTCCAGAATCCTGGTGACCAGCCCGAACGTCAACGATCCAACCGCGGGGGGTAGGTTGATCGTAAATCCCAACGCTCGTGTGGTCTTTAATCGACTTTTCACGCCGGATGAAAACTACGTCGGTGCCTGGATGGCCGGCAGTAACGTGCCGCTTACTAACTTGCGGGCAGTTTACAATAATCCGCAGTGGTGGGTAAATGGGGTGCGTTACGTTTATTGGACGAATGCAGAGCGCACGCCCAACGGCTCCGCGGTGTTTTTTGTGACGGTGGGACGAGGGGCCCGTCAGTTCCCGAATCCAAATGCAGGGAACCAAGCGCTCTTCCAAGGGCCTGCAGCCGATCCCGATTTCAATGTCAACGCTTTGGCGATTACGGCCGTCAACGGCAGTCCGAACAACATTGGACAAACCATCACCACGTCCATCGGCACAAGCTTTTTAGTGAATTCGGACGGTAGTTTCGATGACGTGCCGCCTTCGAATTTCATTGGTGAGGACAGCGTTACCGTAACCGTGAGCGATGGCGTAGTGTCGAAGGATTTCACTCTTTCAACCAACATTACCGAAGGCGCCCCTGAGTTACCCAACGCGGAATACCCGTCGGCTTACAATGCCGGAGTCACGGTAGAATCTGACGATTTCGCTAATTTGCTCTGGCAGGGCTCGAATTTCGAAATGCCTGACCTAGAGATCACCGCCGTCAACGGCAGCGCCGGCAACGTCGGCACGCAAATCACTACGAGCGCCGGCGGTACTCTGACCATCAACGCGGACGGCAGCTTGGCCTATGGCGCGCCGCCGAATTACGCGGGCGATGATTCGGCCTCCTGCACCGTGTCCGACGGCGTCAACACGCTGACCGCAGCGGTCACTTTCCAGGTTATCGACGTTTATGCCTATGGCGCGGAATATTCGACGCTGGTCGGGCAGCCGCTGTCGGTGGCGAGCGATCCGGATGGGCTTCTCCATAGCGCCGCCGCCTGCAGTGGAAACGCACTTTCCGTGGTCGGGGTCAACGGCAGCGCAGGCGGCGTCGGCAGCATGGTCGCAACCGCAGCCGGCGGGACCGTGGCCGTGCAAGCCAACGGCGGCTTCATCTATTCGCCGCCGGAGAATTTTCAGGGGGACGACTCCTTCACCGTCACCATCGGTACGGGCAACTCCTCCGTGACCGAGACCGTCACCCTGCACGTTGTCACGGTGTTGGCCCACGACGCCGAGTACTCGACGGTCCACGATCACGCCCTCACCGTGGCGAGCGGCGCGGGCCTCTTGGCGCACGTCAGCCAATCGGGCAACAACGCGCTCAGCATCGTTGCCATCAACGGCGATGCGGCCGCGGTCGGCCAATCCGTGAACACCGACCTGGGCGGCACGATTGTGGTCCAGTCCAACGGGTCCTTCGTCTATACGCCGCCGGCACATACCATCGGCGACGATTACTTGAGCTACACGGCCAGCGACGGTGTCTCGACCAGCACCGCCTGGCTAGCCTTGCACAAAACCAACCATGCCCCGACCGTGTCCAACGCCAGCTTCACGACCCAGCAGGACCAAAGCCTATCCGTTTCCAGCATGATTGGCCTTTTGATGTATGGGTCCGACCCCGATTGGGACTCGCTGACCGTCGTCGCCGTCGATTACGTACCGCTCGTCAACAACACCCTCACGATTACCAGCACGCACGGCGGTATCTTGACCGTACACGCGGTCGGCAGTTTCACCTATACGCCGGCCGCCGGCTGGTACGGCGACGACACGTTCACCTTCGCCCTGAGCGACGGGATCGAGTGGGCCTGGGCGAATCTGACCATCCACGTCAGCCAGCAATTGGGCGGCCCGCCAATGCCGTGACCGTGAACTCGCGAGTCTAGCTCAGACGAATTGCAAGGTCAGTTGACAGTGATTCCCCGGTCCTATTTCCGCTCCGGCGTGCCTGCCGGTTGGACAACGGCCCCCCTCTCTGTTGCTGAGAGGCGCAAGTGGAGGGGGGATGAAGCCATAAGTATCCGATTACCAATGCCTTGCGGCGTCTACCCACTTGTCCCTCGGCTGAGGGGCAAGTGCTGCGTGGGGGGGTGTCGGTGTGTGTGTGAAACTCGCAAGCGCAAGGCAAGTCATTTTCCGACGCCTACCAATCGAAAGTGGCCCACCCGTTCGCCCAAACTCCGCTTGCCCCGAATTCGCCGGTTTCTTATCATCCGTAGTTGCTTCAACCCCCTTCCCGCGGCGAAAGGATTCACCCGTGGCTGTCACCCTTCGGCAACTGGCGGCGCTGGTTCAAGGCAAAGTGGTCGGCGATGGCGATCTCGTCGTCCAGTCGGCACGCGTCCTTCATGAGGCGCAGGCCGGCGACATCACCTTCCTGGACAATGCGCGCCACGCCGCGAAACTGACTGAGAGCAAGGCCAGTGCCGCGGTCGTGCACCGCAATCTGCCGGCGAGCGGCAAGGCGGTGATCCAGGTTGACGACCCGCTGTCGGCGTTCATCATCGTGCTGCAACATCTGCGAGGCATAACGCCCCCCGCACCCATCGGCATTCACCCGCGTGCGGAGGTCCATGCCAGCGCTCAGATCGGGGCCGATCCGTCGATTCATCTATTTGCCATCGTCGGCGAGAACACGGTGATCGGCCAGCGCTGCCGACTGCACGCCGGCGTCGTCATCGGCAGCAACTGCCGGCTGGGCGACGACGTCGTGCTCCATCCCAACGTCGTACTCTATGACGGCACCGTCATCGGCGACCGCGTCATCATCCATGCCAACAGCACCATCGGCGCCGACGGGTTCGGCTATCGCTTTCAGGGGGGCCGACATGTCAAGGTGCCGCAGATTGGCAACGTCGTCGTCGGCAATGACGTCGAGATGGGCGCCAACTCCGCGATCGACCGTGGCACCTTCGGCTCCACCACCATCGGCGAGGGCACCAAGCTCGATAATCTCGTACAGATCGCCCACAATTGCCGGATCGGCAAGCACAATGCGCTCGCCGCCCAAGTCGGCATCGGCGGCTCGACCACAACGGGGAATTACGTCTTCATGGGAGGCCAATCCGGCGCCAAGGATCACGTTACCGTGGGCGACGGCGTCATGCTCGGCTGCAAGACCGGCGTCATTCAGGACGTGCCGGCGGGAACCCACATGTTCCTCTATCCCGCCCAGGAAGAGCACCTCGCCCACCGCATCCAGGCTTGCCTGAAAAAACTGCCGAGCATGCGCAAGGATCTGCTGCGCGTCCTCAAGGAGCTGAATCTCAAGGAAACCGACATGCAGCCCGTTCGCTCGCCGGAGGCGCCCGCCGCATGAACAACCCGCCAGCGCCCATCGGTCTGCTCGCCGGCAGCGGGCGGTTTCCAATCTTGTTTGCCCAGAAAGCCCGCCAGCTCGGGCTGCCCGTCGTCTGCGTCGGCATCAACGACGAAGCGTCGCCGGAGCTCGTGCCGCTCGTGGGACGCTTTTACTGGGCCGGCGTGGCGCGGCTCGGGCGAATGATTCGTTGTTTCAAACGCGAAGGGGTCCAACAAATCGTGATGGCGGGGAAGATCCACAAGGTCAAGATGAACACCCCTTTCCGCCTGCTACGCTATCTCCCCGACTGGCGCGCCCTCCGCATGTGGTTCTTTCGGCCACGCAAGGACAACAAGGATGATTCAGTACTGCTGGCCATCATTGCCGAGTTCGCGCGGGACGGGATGTCGTTTGCCTCGGCCCTGGACTTTTGCCCGGAGTTACTCGTGAAAACAGGACTATTGACCAAGCGTGGCCTGTCGTCTGCCGAGGAAGCCGACATTGCATTCGGCTGGGAGCTGGCCAAGGAGATGGGCCGGCTGGACGTGGGCCAAAGCGTCGCCGTGCGCGAGAAGGCGGTGCTGGCCGTCGAAGCGATCGAAGGGACCGATCAGGCGATTCTTCGTGCCGGCACCCTGTGTCCGCGCGGCGGCATCGTCGTCGTCAAGGTCGCCAAGCCGCAGCAGGACATGCGTTTTGATGTGCCCACCATCGGGGTGCAGACCATCGTGTCGATGAAGGAGGCCGGCGCCCGCGTCCTGGCCATCGAAGCCGACCGGACCATCGTCATCGACCAGACCGAGACCATCGCCCTGGCCGATCGTCTCGGCATTACCATCGTGGCCCTGGGCAGTGGGATCGTTTAGCCCTACTTCGCAGGGGCGGATGGGCGTCTGGCCCACCCGCCTCTGCGAGGCGGGGCTAAACGACGACGACGCGCGAGGCTTTTTTCTTGTCGAAATTTCATTTTAAGGCTTTACCTCGCGTTCGCATCGGTTATCATTAAACGAGATTATCATCCTCCTGTGTGCACTCCTATTCGGTCCCCCGTTCTTTCAACAAGAGGTCGCTCCGTGAGCAGGTTCTTCGCAATCGGGATGGTCTGTTTCGCACTGGCGATCGGCGGATTTTTGGGTTGCTCCACGCAGACGACGGAGCATAAGCCCGTGTCGCAGCACCTCAAGAAAATCGGCCTTGCCTACATCAAGGCCACCGAGAAAAATAATCGCGCTCCGGCGAACCTGAAAGATTTGCTGCCCTTCTTGAAAGACGAGGGAGATCCGGACGAATTGCTGAAATCCCCAGGCGATGGCGAGCCTTTCGTGATTTTTTGGGACGTCGATCATCGAGCCTACGCAATCGAAGCAAAGCCGCTGCCAGTGCTCGTTCATGAAAAAACTGGCTCGGGTGGAAAGCGATGGGTCTTGCGCGTCAATCGCAGTCTCCACCTGACAAACGAAGAACTTCAGAAGGAGCCCTTTCCACCCGGACAGAAGGCTCCCTCCTAACGGACTCAAGGTGTTTTTGTTCTCATCATTGTGGTTCCTTACACATTTTTTGGAGGTTCTCTCATGCACGGTCCCTTTTCCCGACGGCGTCAGGGTTTCACCCTGATCGAATTGCTGGTCGTGATCGCCATTATTGCGATCTTGATCGCGCTTCTGGTCCCGGCCGTGCAGAAGGTCAGGTCGGCCGCCAACATGACGACCTGCCGCAACAATCTCAAGCAGATCGGCGTTGCCTTCCACAACCACCATGACAACTACAAGGCATTCCCCTCGGGCGGAACGTTCTGGTGGGTCGATCTCCCCACGGTCGTCAACGGTGTCCCTGCAGATTATACAGTCCAGGCCTATGGCTGGGGATATCAGATCCTGCCGTACATTGAACAGACCCCTGCTTTCAAGGCGACCTGGAGTGGCTCCAACAACGCAGCGTCGATTGTCATCCCAACTTATTTCTGCCCCCAAGTGCGGACCACGCCGATCATCACAACCTACGGCGGCAACTCGCCCATCCGCAGCCAAAGCGATTATGCCGGCAACGGAGGCTCTAACGGGCAATCGGGCGCTCCCTATCCGGGCAACAATACCTTCGATGGACCGATTGTCCCCTCCATGAGCGTAAGCGGCTTGAAGGGGACGATCGCTCGCGTCGTCGATGGCACCTCGCAGACTCTCCTCGTCGGTGAGAAATTTGTGAACAAATATGCTCAAACCGGCGGCCAGGAGTGCAACAGCGACCAGGGCTACACCGACGGGTGGGACAACGACATGATCGTCTTCGCGCAGGGGGACCGCAATTGGGGCTTGACAACTCCCTCAAAAACGCCGGTGAAGTTCGACACCAACAGCTTTGCCTGCGGCGGCTGGTTCGGCTCCGTCCATGACATGGGCACCATTTTCGTACTGTGCGATGGTTCGGTCCGCCAGATTGCTTACGCCGTCAATCCGGGAGCGTTCTTGAGCATGTGCAGCATCAACGACAACCAGACCATCGCCTGGCCGGAGTAGCGAGGTGTTTCCCAAATCGTGTTATCACTCGGGCCGGATTCACCATCCGGCCCTTTTTGTTGCGCTCGACATCAGGCAAGAATTTGAACCACGGGGAGCACGGGGGAAAATTCCGAGAGAGTAAGAAGGCCGCTTCCCTTCTTCCCCTTTCCTCTCCCCGTGCCCCCCGTGGTTCATTTGTTTCCTTTACCTGGCGGCCCGCATCCATTACCATGGACGCACGCAACATCCGCCTCCAGGAGGACTCCCCATGCGCCGCGTGACTCTTTGCCTCGCCGTCCTCTTCGTGTGTTCCCCCTTCAGCCTCGCCCAACCATTCAAGATGGAGCCCGGCCCCAAGTCGCCGCAAGATTCCCTCAAGTGCATCAAGACTCGGCCCGGCTTCAAGATCGAACTGATGGTCGCCGAGCCGCTCGTCATGGACCCGATCGCCTTCGCCTGGGGCCCCGACGGCAAGTTCTGGGTCGTCGAGATGGGCGACTACCCCCTCGGCGTTGACGGCAAGAACAAGGCCGGCGGACGCATCAAGTACCTCGGAAAATCCAAGCCCGATGGCCCCTACGACAAGATGACCCTCTTCATGGAGAATGTCGGCTACCCCACCGGCGTCTTCCCCTATGGCAAAGGCGTCCTCGTCACCTGCGCTCCCGACATCTTTTACACCGAGGTCGGCAAGAACGGCAAGGCGATCAAGAAGGAAATCCTCTTCACCGGCTTCAAGGAAGGCAACCAGCAGCACCGCGTCAACGGCCTCACCTGGGGCATCGACAACTGGATCTACGGCGCCAACGGCGACTCCGGCGGCATCGTCAAGTCGATCAAGACAGCCAAGACGGTCAACATCTCCGGCCGCGACTTTCGCTTGAAGGTGGAGACCGGCGAGTTCGAAGCCGTCTCCGGCCAATCGCAGTTCGGCCGCTGCCGGGATGACTGGGGCAACTGGTTCGGCTGCAACAACTCCAACCCGATGTTTCACTACGCTCTCGAAGATCATTATCTCAAGCGCAACCCGCACGTCCTCTACCCGGACGCGCGTGTGCCGGTGTCGGTCAAACCAGGCGCCGCGCAGGTGTTCCCGATATCGAAGCCGTTGCCACGCTTCAACACGCCGCTGGGCCTCAACCACTTCACGTCGGCGTGCAGCACGATCATCTATCGCGACACCCTGTTCGGCAAGGAATTCGAAGGCAACATGTTCGTTAGCGAGCCGGTACACAACCTCGTTCATCGCGAGATCATGAAGCCCAAGGGGGTGACCTTCACCAGCCAGCGAGCCGACGACGAGCAAACCTCGGAGTTCCTGGCCTCCAGCGACAACTGGTTCCGCCCGACGATGATCCAGGTCGGCCCCGACGGCGCCCTCTGGATCGCCGACATGTACCGCTACGTCATCGAGCATCCCGAATGGATTCCGAAGGACTGGCAGAAGAAGCTCGACCTGCGCGCGGGGCACGATCTGGGGCGCATCTATCGTGTGTATCCGGAGAACATCAAGCCACGCGAGATTGTGCGGATGGACCTCATGACGATTGACGAACTTGACGCGGCATTGGATAGTCCGAGTGGCTGGGTTCGCGATACGGCCCAACAACTTTTATTTGCACACGTTAACGCGCTTAAGAAAAACGAGTTGGAAGCGTTCTTGACAGGACGCTTGAAAGCGCGTCTAAGAAACCGATACAAGTCACCGCAAGCACGCTTGCAGGCCGCCTATGCTTACGAACGAATTGGATTGGGAATCCGTTTGTTATCTGATTCTGATTCACATCCGGCGATTCGGAAACATCAAGTCACGCTTTTCGAGAAACAACCTTTTGGAATCTACGGTATTGGCAACATCCTTTCGAAGGAAAAGGACGACCAAGTGCGGCAGCAAATTGCGTATTCGTTAGGTACGTCTTGGCGGTCGAAAAGTTTTGGTGACGGCTACGAGAAGGCACTGGCTCAGTTGTTGTGTGACAGCATCGACGATCGCTACGTCCTCGCTGCCGGTCTGAGTTCGTTATCGAAGGACAATTTCAAGAATGTTGTCGCGGAACTCGTCAAACGACCAACTGTCCCGCTTCCCGTCCTCTTGCCGGTGATTAAGGCCTCCAACATCTTAGGGGACCGGCTCGATGCATCACTTCTCTTCGTCCGGCAACTTGAGTCGCAAGAGAACTTGCCGATGACCCAGCAGTTGCTCTTCACCGGAGATCTGCTTGACGCGTTCGAAGAGACCGATCCGTCGCTAAAAAGGCTATTCGAGAAGGTTGGCTTACGAGAAGCAGAGAAGACGATTGAGCGGCTGAAGAAGGTTCATGCCAGCGCCCTCCAGATCACCAAGAATCCAACGTCGCCGGCGAATGATCGCGCTCTGGCGATCCGAGTCCTTGCCCGAGGGCTGGGCATAGACCGCGAGGATCATCAGACTCTTGTGGCTTTGTTGTCACCCCAGTCGCCTGATGATCTGCAATCGGCCGTGATTAAGCACCTGAGCAGATATCCCAATGATCCACGCATTCCAGGACTTCTGCTGACGCCATGGAAAAGCTACAGTCCTGCCTTGCGGACACAGGTGCTTGATACGCTCGTCATGCGGCCAATTTGGCTGCGCATGACCCTGGAAGCGATTGAGAAGAACCAGGTTCCACCTCAAGAAATCGATGCGGTCCGCCGCCAACGATTCTTGTCGTCGGGTGACGTCCGAGTGGACATGATCGCCGCTAAGATTTTTGGGACGGCCTCCAACAAGGACCGCGGCAAGGTCGTCGATCTCTACTGGCTTCAGATGCCGGACAAGGGCGACGTCGTCCGCGGCGCCAAGCTCTTCGCCAAGGCGTGCGCGACTTGCCACAAGTTCGGCGACGTCGGCCAAAACGTCGGGCCGGACCTGGCATCGGTCGGCGACAAATCGCCGCAGGGGCTGCTGAATGCGATCCTCGATCCCAATAAAGCGGTCGAATCACGCTACATCAACTACCAGGCGACCACCAAGAAGGGCCTGACGCACACCGGCATCCTCCAGAGTGAAACCAGCACCTCGATCACGCTCGTCGGCCCAGACGGGAAATCGCAGCAGCTCTTGCGCAACGAGTTGGAAGACCTATCGAGCACCGCCAAATCACTGATGCCCGAGGGTTTGGAGAAAGACCTGTCACCGCAAGACATGGCCGACATTATCGCCCATGTGCGCTCGAATCTGCCGGCGCCCAACAAAGAAAGCGATTTGCTGCCCAATGCCCCGAAGACGCTGCAGCCAGGCGATGGCGGCGTGTTTCGCCTGTTGCCGGTGACCGCTGCGATTCATGGGAAAGTCGTCATCGAAAAGAAGTACGCCAACTTCGGCTACTGGTACGGGCAGGATGATCACGTCATCTGGACCGTCGAGGTGCCCAAGGCGAGAAAGTACGACGTATGGATCTACTATGCCTGCGCCGACGGCGAGGCCGGCAACACCTTGTTGCTTCAGAGCGGCAAGGAGCGCGTGACCCACGAAATCTACGGCACCGGCTCGTGGAACGACTACCGCGGCATCAAGATCGGCCAGCTACATCTGAGCGCTGGAAAGCAGGAGATCACAGTCCGCGCCGAGGGGAAGCTGCGCGGGCCGTTGGCGGATCTGAAGAAGGTGGAGCTGTCGCCGCGCTAACACCGCTTGCCGTTTAGCGTTCGCGTGGCGCCTTGCGAACGCTAAACCGCAAGCGGCTAATGACGCTGCGACACAGGCCGATCGAGAATCTCACGCAGAATAAACGCCGTGGCGAGCGAGTCTTTGCGATTCAACAAATCCAGCACCGCATCGATGGGCGTCGCCGTTACCACGACAAGCGGCGAGATCGGCTTCTCCCTTGTTTGCCTCCTGCGTTTGGGGACCGCGACGATTTCCTCCGCAGGCTGCTCTGGCGGCGCGGCGGCGACTGGTTCCGGGGCCCTCTCGGCCCGAGTTGGCGTTTGGTTGGCCAACGGCGCGGCAAAGGCGTCACGTGTCGTGCGCCGCAACAGAACGACGAGAATGGCTGTGATGACCACGAGCACCGCGAACGGAACCAGTTGGTCCAGGTGTTCCACAACGTGCCCCCTTTACTTGCCGCTGCAATCCTTGCTATCCGAATTCTTACTGCCGTTCGCAATGGCATTGCGCATGCTCGTGTCGGCTTGCACGTTCTTGAGGTTGTAGTACTCACCGACGCCCAGGTTGCCGGCGCGGAAGGCTTCCGACATGGCCATTGGAATCTCGGCCTCGGCCTCGACGACCTTGGCGCGGTTCTCCTCGACGAGCGCTTTCATCTCCTGCTCGCGGGCCACGGCGGCGGCGCGGCGTACCTCGGCTTGCGCTTGGGCGACGCGCAGATCGGATTCGGCTTTCTTGGCGGCGAGGCGGGCGCCGACGTTGTCACCCACATCAAGCTCCGCAATATCGATCGACACAATTTCGAAGGCCGTCTGCGAATCGAGGCCCTTTTTCAGGACGGCCTCGGAGATCCGGTGCGGGTTCGCCAGGATGTCGGCGTGAAACTCGGCCGCTCCGATCGCTGCGACAATGCCTTCACCGACGCGGGCGATGATCGTCTCTTCGGTGGCGCCGCCGATCAGGCGTTCAAGCTTGGTGCGCACGGTTACGCGGGCCCGTGCCTTCAGGCGGATGCCGTTCTTGCACACGCCTTCGAGCATGGCCTTGCCTTTGAGCGGATCGGGGCAATCGATGACCTTCGGGTTGACGCTGGTGCGGACGGCATCCAGCACGTCGCGGCCGGCGAGATCGATGGCCGCGGCAGTGCCCCAGCTAAGCTCGATCCCAGCCTTGTGGGCGGCGATGACGGCGAGCACCGTCTTCTCGACGTTGCCTCCCGAGAGATAGTGCGCTTCCATCTCCGCGGTGGCGATCTTCACGCCCGCCTGGACGAGGGCGATCTTCTGCTTGACGATCATCTCGTAGTTAACCTTGCGCAGCTTCATCCACAGCAGGCCCCAGATGCTGATGTCCGCGCCCGTCAGGACGCACTGGATCCACAGGTTGAGGAAGCTCAGGAAGACGAACAGGAAGATGATCGCCAGCACGATGAAGAACATGCCGAAGCCGATCAGCCAGATGCGGCCATCGGTGAGAAGCTCGGTCCAACCGTTTGCGAAGAGTGGTGACATGGCAACATCTCCAGTGGAATTACTAAACAATCATACTTCTTTCACGACAATCCGTTGTCCTTCAATTTCGACGACCTGCACTCGGTTGCCGGGCGCGACGTAATCGCCTTCGGCCATCACGTCGAGAAACTGCGCGCCGAACTGCGCCTTGCCCGCGGGCCGCAGCGGCGTCACCGCCACGCCCATGGCGCCGAGCAATTCGATCTGCCCGCTGTTCGAAAGCGCCGCCTGCATTAGCGCCGCGTCTTCCGCATGCGGCGGTTTCAGGACCATCCAATTGAGGATCGGCAGGTTGGGCAGTGACCAGGTCAGCGCCAGCGCGCCAACGATCGCGAGCGCCATGCCGACGGTGAGGCGGCCAAATGTTGCGCCGAGTTCAGTCCAGTCCTCCTGCCCTTCAGGCCAATGCGCGAGCGTCACCAGGAGCAAGCCGACGAACATCAACACCGCGCCGGCGACGCCGCTGAAACCGAGCCCCGGCACGATGAAGACTTCGATTCCCAAGAAGACCAGTCCGAGCACAAACAGCAAGATCGCCAGCAGCGTGAACTGGCCGACAAAGGAGTGGGCCCAGAAAAACAGCACGAAGCATAGCGCCGCCAGCGACCCCGGCAACGTCGTGCCTGGGTACTTGATCTCGAAGATCAACCCGATCAGGCCAAGCGCAACGAGGGCGACGTTGACGATGGGCGCTCGGAAGAACTCGGCGATGCGGTCGAGCCATTGCGTCGGCGCCGGGCGCGTAGGAACCGCCTTGGGGCCATCGGTTTCTTCCCGGCTCTCCCTAACGGGCGCGGGGGCCTCGCCCGTGCGCACGTACGGCGCGGACGCTGCCAGCAGCAGTCCCAACGCCAGTGCAACATGGCGCAGACTGACCAGAATTCCCATGCCATCTCCTCGAGAGGGACGACTCGCCGCAGCTGACATTATAAACCCAGACACCGCGCCGGCGCGAGCAGGTTCCCGTCTATGACATTATTCGTTGGCGGCGCTTGAGAATTGAGAAAATCGCGTGGAGGAGAAGGGAAGCGAGAATGAAACCGAGGCGCCCTGCTGGGCGCCTCGGCGATCCCCCTCACCCTTCTTGTGGACCCGTTTGTGCGGTTCTGCCGATCCAGCCCGTGCCGCGATCGAAGAGGAGGGCTTTTAATCGGTCGAGTTGTTGATGTCAAGGCGGGCTAGAGAGACCGCCGTAACGGGCTATCGCAGCTGGCGGCGTGCCAGATCAGGCCGACTTTATTCCTGGAAATCACCAAGCCGCTGGTCGAGCATGGCCGGCAACAAGCCGTTTCTTGTGAGCAAGTGTATATTACTGTTTCGGCGGCAAAAACCTTGCCAGTACGGCCACATGCCGCTTGCGAGCCGGTTTTCGCCCGGCCTACCACGCCAAAGGAGAACGGCAAGTGGGAAGGGGGCGATTTTTCGGCTGACGGCCCAAGTATCAGCTGGGGCCTTAATTTAGCTCGAAAAAACTTTTGAAATAATGCAAGAATCATCTTGCATCTGCGCCTGATCGGTCTAGCATGAGCGTGTCCCATTGATTGATGGCTTCGGTGACTGGGCGACGCCGAAGTAATTGACAGTGGGACATTTTTTGCGCCAACACCTTCCGCAAGCCTCCTACTTTCATGTCAACTGAACCTGCTGCACTGCGGGAAGCCGATGCTCCGGAGAATCCGTTCGCGCTGTTTGCTCAGTGGTATCTCGCTGCCGAGGCCGCCGAGTTGCCCGAGCCTTCCGCGATGACCTTGGCCACGGCGACGCCTGACGGCGCTCCCGACGCACGCATGGTGCTGATGCGCGGCTTCGACGAGCGAGGCTTCGTCTTCTACACGAACTACCAGAGCCGCAAGGCCGGCGAGGTGCTTGCAAATCCGCGGGCAGCACTGGTGTTTTACTGGGCGCCGCTCATGAGGCAGATTCGCGTCGAAGGGCAAGTCGAAATGCTGTCCGCGGACGAATCGGACGCCTACTTTCACGCGCGGCCGTTTGGCCATCAGCTCGGCGCCCTCGTCTCGCCGCAAAGTCAGGTGATCCCGGATCGGCAGTTTCTCGAGGATCGGTTGCAGGCACTCGAGGCCCAGTACGGCGAGACTGGCGCGGTCGCACGGCCCATGCACTGGGGCGGCTATCGCGTTGTGCCGCACACCATCGAATTCTGGCAAGGCCGAGACAATCGCTTGCACGATCGCCTGCGCTATCGCCGCGACGGTGACGGCTGGAAGATTGAGCGCCTGGCGCCATGAAGAAATGAACCACGGGGGGGAACGGGGAGCACGGGGGAAGAGGAGAGGAGTCAGACGGAAATGGCCAATGGGGGACGAGGGCGCCACTTCCTTTTGCGTTGACCCGGTCGGCGCAGTCCGGCCTTTAACTCCTCCGGTCTTCCCCCGTGCTCCCCGTTCCCCCCCGTGGTTCACTTCGCATTTCAACTCGTCGGCTTGTCCCAGAGCGGCTGGAAGTCTTCGTTCTTGCCGCGGTAGTGATGCACCGCTTCCATCAGCACCAGCATGGCCCGGCACTGTTCGCGGAAGGCATCGCGGAAATGCTGTTGCTTGAATTTCTGGGCTGCGTGCTTGAGGCGGTCCTGGTAGGTTTTCGCGTCATAATCCCAGCCGCGTTGCTTGATGCTTTCTTCCAGCGTCTGAGCCGACTGCACGAGCCGCTCATAGATGGCAGCATCGAGCGGGCATGCTGCCTGGCGATAGACCTGCAAGATGCGTTCTTCCTCCGGCAGGAGCGATCGCTTGCGCGTCTCGCGGATGTTTTGCACCATCAGGGTCAGGATCCCTCCCAGCAGCGCCAGGCCGCCGATCATGAAGGCGCCGAACATGGAGGTGCCGCCGCGTTCGAGCGCCGCCAGAGCCACGGCGGTCCCTTCGAGGAGAATACCCAGCGCCAGCAGCAGAAATGCCCAGGGCAGTCTGGCGAGACCGTGCAAGAGAACAGCCAAACGGGGGACCAAGGGGCGCGCGTCATCGGAGCCGGGGAAGACCACATCGGCCTGGCCGTCCATGTTGCCCGGCGGCGGCTCGCCGCCGACGCGGACTACGACGACCGTGGTGTTGTCTGGTCCGCCCTGAAGGTTGGCTAGATGGACAAGAAACTGGACCGCTTCCTTGGGGGGCAGCGCGGCGACCACGGAGCCAATGACGCGATCGTTGACCTGGCCGCTGAGACCATCGCTGCACAATAGGAAGATATCGCCCCGTTCGAGCGGGTGCGGGCCCTCGACATCGACCTGAACGGTCTCCATCGATCCGAGCGATCGGCTGATGATGTTCGACTGGATCCCCGTCAGCTCCTCGGGGCTTTTGCGTTGCCGGCGTGCCAGCTCCCAGAGCAGGCTGTGATCGAAGCTGAGCTGTTCGATCATGCCGCCGCGAATGCGATAGGCCCGGCTGTCGCCGACGTGGCCAACCCAGACCCCCTCCGGCCGCAGCACGATGGCCGTGCCGGTCGTCCCCAGCCCCTTGAATTCGCGATTCTGCAGCCCACGGGTGTGGATGATCAGGTTGGCTTCGCTAAACGCCCGGCGCAAGGCGGCAATCGGACCTTCCTGGGCGTATTTCGAGAAGATATGCGGGATATTGTCCACGGCGAGCTTGCTGGCCAACTCGCCGACCGCGTGCCCGCCCATGCCGTCGGCAACCAGAAAGACGTGGCCTACCTCGCGCCAGTGTTCATCATCGGCGGCAGGCATGACAACATGGGCATCCTGGTTATGGCTCCGGCGGATTCCCACGTCGGTGTGGCTTGCGTACTCAATCTCGTTGAATCCAATCACCCGGATTTCCTGCTTTCAGCCACGGCCGATAGCGCCGGCTAAATTCGCCGACCTGTCTTGACGCTTCTCTCTGTCCTCGTTATATGCCTTCTCCCTTACTCCATGCACTAGAAAATCACCATGGTCTTTTGCGAACGGATGAATGCCATGCTGTCTCGGTTCGGTTCATGGACGTCGTTTACGATCGCGCTGGCGATGTTGTGCGTTACGACCGGCTGCGTCGAACGGCGCATGATCATCGACCCGCGGCCTGTCGGCGCCATCGTTTACGACGAGAAGGACCAGCCGATCGGCGCCGGGCCGGTTGACAAGGTTTTCACCTACTATGGCGAGTATCGGTTCCGCATCGCCAAGGATGGCTACGAGACGCTGGTCTACACACAGCGGGTGCGAGCGCCCTGGTATGAGCTGCCAGGCCTGGATTTCATTGCCGAGAATTTGATTCCATGGACTATCCGCGACGTGCACAGATTCTACCCCGTGCTACAGCCGGCACAGGTGGTGCCGCCCGAAGACGTGCTGCGGCAAGGGCAACTGTTGCGTGAATTCGGCAGGACCATCGGCGTGCCCATCCCGGTGCTGAACCCGCCTGTTGTGGGGCCGACTGTTGGTGACAAGGTGACAAATTAGTCGCTTGCGGCTTAACATTCGCTAGAAGTAGTCGGTTGCGGTCGATCTCACCCTGCGAGCGCTAAGCCGCAAGCGGCAAACTCATTCCGTTTTCTTGACCTGAAACGTCCGCAGCACGTCGAGGAAATCCTGCCGCCAGATCTGCCGGCTCTCCCACGAGCATTCGCTCAGAATTGCATAACAGATATCGGGCTCATTGACGACGGCCAGCAGGTAATAGCGCATCGGCTTGTCGTCGATTTGCAGTTTCAGATCTACGAGCCGGCCGCGGCGGTTGCCGATGTTGACGAGTTCGCCGCCATCGGCCTGCCCGGGCGCCGCCTCGTCGCCGGCGTGGGCGATTTTGCTCTTGTCGTTGTTGTTTTTTTCCTTCACGTCGAGATAGTCGCGAATCGCTTTCATCGCTGTCTTGAGGTCGTCCTTTTTTTCCTGCGTAAAGATGAGCATCTGGGCGTTCTTGCGGTTGTCTTTCTCGCGGCGGTAGGTGCCGGTCAGCAACAATTCGCCGTTCTCGTCCTCATCCTTCGGCGGGTACTTCTCATACACGTCCTTGAGCGCGGTCACGTCCACCTTGCCGTTCAGGGACGCAAACGTCATTGTCGGCACCGGCTGTTCGCGCCAGCCCTTGCGGTCGCTCAGGACGAAAATGTTCTTCTTGGGCAACTCGTCGGCAAAGTGTACGATCACGCTTGGCTCCGGACTGGCGGTGAACAGCCAGTAGGCGATGCCATTGTTGAAGAACATGGTGCATTCACCAGGCCAGAACACTTCCTTGAGCTTGCCGCGGAACGACAGACTGAGCGCGGGCATCTCGCCGAACTTGGCCGGCTGGGCGTTCTTGTCCAGTTCCAGAGCGTCGCCGAAGTAATTCTCCAGCATATCGATGGCATAGCGCAGCATCTCCGCGTCGCGCGGCTTGTGCATGACGTAATCCTTCACGGCCAGCGCGAACCAGAAATCGTACTCGCTGTGTCGATAGGCTGCATGGGCTTTGACGTTGGCGCCCGGCGCCTGGATGCGAGCGAGGATTTCGTTGTCCGTGGTCCAGTCCTTGCGCGCTAACGCGAGCTTGTAGATTTTTTCGCTCTCGCCTTTCTGGCCGCGTAAGAGGCCCGTGTAGATGTCTCCGTCCAGCTTCCCTAGCCCTGC
>SHZY01000131.1 GCA_009692065.1 Gemmataceae bacterium | reverse complement strand
GTTTGGAATTGGCACTGCCAAGAGCCTGCAAGGCCTCGCTGGCCTTTTTTGGTCTCTCTATTTTGCCACCGAGATGCTTTGGAGTCGAACCTGCGGCCGTCGGTCGCACCGAAGTGAAAATGTTCCGACGACCGACCTTTGGACCGTCGTCGTCACGCTCGACGTGATCGGTGCCGAAATATCGACTTAATCAACGGGCTGTTAGGGCAATAAATGCTGTCCCGACGTCAATCCTGCCGCAGCTTGAGCAGCATTTGAGCCTTCTCGCGATGTTCCTGCGCGAGGCCTGGCCGGTTGAGTTGGCGGTAGGTTTCGGCGAGTGTGTCATGGTTGGTGGAACTGTAGGGTTTCAACGCCAGTGCTTTCTCGAGTGCGGACAGCGCCTTGGCCGGCTGGTTTTGCTGCAAGTAGCAGGTGGCAAGGAGCCGCCAGCCTTCCGAGGTGTTGAAGCCTTGATTGAATTGCTGGAGCCGATCGATGGCTGAGCGAAAGTCGCCGTCCTGCATCGCGCGAGTGCTGAGCCACATCAGCGCGCTGCCGCGAGTGTGGAGTGGGGCGTCCTTCAACTCCAGGCTCTCCCGCGCGAACTGGCTGGCACGCTGAAGATCAGTGGCAGAATAGAGGTCAGTGAGCAAGCGCAGCGTCTCCGCATCGCGCAAGCCCGCTTCGTATACCTTTTCCAAGAGTGGCTTAGCCTGGGCCCGAAATGCCGCACGATGTTGCGCCTCAAAGGACGGACTGACCGAAGCCTCCATCATCGCCATGGCCAGGTTCCGCTCCTGATCGATGGCCGAGAGGTGCGCGACGCTCTCCATCGGCGTCAGCTTGGGCATTCGATTTCGCTCCGCCGGCTTCTGCTTCGTATGCAGGCCGATGCGGTGGTGCGTGAAGGCGATATGGGCGATGTCGGTGTCGCCGCGCGGCATGTGGCAGGCGGTGCAGTTGTCAGTGCCGTCTTTCTTGATCCTCTGGGCCTCATCCAGCTTGCACGGGGCACGGTCGTGGCAGGTCATGCATTTCTTGCGATAGAACGCCGTGGGGTCCTTCGTCGTCGTGCGCTGATGCGGATCGTGGCATGTAAGGCACGTCATCTCGGATTTCTGGTAGCACGCGCTGAGCCGCAACTGCTCCACATGGCCGACGACGGTCATCTGGTCGTTGTTGTCGTCGGGTTGATAGTGGATGCGATAATCGCTGAGCGGCATGCCTGGCCGGAAATCGGTCACACTGCGGCCGCGCAAGAGAACCGGCGTCACGCCGGTCAGATGGCAGGCGGCGCAGATATCTTCTTGAAGTTGCCGCGACAGCTTGCGCGGGTTTACGATGGTCAAATCGTCCTCGCCGTCCGTGAGTTTCTTGGCGCGATGAAAATCCTGGTGCAGCGAGCCGGGGCCATGACAGTTCTCGCAGCCGATCGCCTTTTCCGTGAACTTCAAGCGATGAACCGCCTCGCCGACCTCCGCGACCTGCCCGGCATGACACGACATGCAGCTCAGCGTGATCGCTCGTTCGAACCCGAAGTGCCTGGGGATATCGTAGCCCGGCGACATGTCCCATTTCTTCTTGGACGCATACCAAGTGATCGGCGATTCGTGCAGGAAGTCATCAATCTCGACGATGTAGGTGCGCGAGAAGTTGCCCGAGCCGACAAGATAGCGGACCGGTAAATCGATGCGGGCGATCTCCTTGCCGTCGGGTGTGCGCACGACTTCCTCGTGGCGAATTTGCTTGTCCTTGCGATAGACGCGGTAGGATCGGCCGGAGGGCTGGTGGTCGAACGCGGCGTCGGGCGGCTCGGCGCTGGGATCCACATCGCTGAGCGCCCGACTGTGAGCGGTGTGCAAGTACGACTGATGGTTCCCCTTGTGGCAGCCGGCGCATGCCGTCGTGCCGATGTACTTCGCGTCGGGGCCTGTGTTGAGAAAACGGGACTTGGAGTAGGGCGGAAGGGGGAAGCTCTTCAGCAGCTCGGGCTGCGGTTTTGGCCACCAGTAGATGCCCGCGGCCGACGCGCCGCCGATGACGACGCCGGCCGCGACCAGCCAGACGATCCAGCGGGTTCTCTTGGGATGATCGCTCATGCAAGTCGCTCCAACTGGCTGCCGAATGCCGAGTTCGGATAGTAGCACGTCCTATCGAGATGGACAACGGAAATCTCCGCGCTGGTTAGCCGGACGCGCAAGCGACGGACGCGGCCTCCGTCGCTAGCACGTCCAGCTAACACGTCGCCGTCCAAACGAATAAGATGGCTTGCGTGCGCGTGCTACCGCGCAATCTCGCCCTTCGACCAAGGAGCCGACCGATGAAATCAATCATGAGGTTTTGCCTTCGATCGTGCTGTCTCCTCGCTGTTGTTCTCGCCGTCACTGTCAATCCGGCACGCGGGCAAGAACCGACCTGGAAGGCCGGCGTCGCCAAGGCGATCATCACGCCGGAGAAAGGCGTCTGGCTCGCGGGCTACGGCTCCAAGCGACCGCCCGACGGCAAGCTGCACGAGCTGTGGATAAAGGCGCTCGCCCTCGAAGATCCCAAGGGAAATCTCGCCGTCCTGGTGACCAGCGACTTCCAGGGCGTCCCCAAAGAGATGAGCGATCGCGTCTTCGTGCAACTCAAGAACAAACTAAAGCTCGAACGCCATCAGGTGATGATCACCTTTTCGCACAATCATTGCGGCCCGCGGCTCGGGCTCGATCTCGTCGATTACTATCCGATCGAAGCGGAACAGGTCAAACTCGTTGACGAGTACACATCGCTCATGGAAACCAAGATGGTGGAGATGATCGCCGAGTCGCTCACCAAGTTGACTCCGGCGACGTTGGCGATCGGTGAAGGACGGACAACCTTCGCGGTCAACCGTCGCAACAATCGCGAGTCCGACGTGCCGCTGCTGCTGGCCAAGGGTGAACCGCTCAAGGGCCCGGTCGATCACTCGGTGCCGGTGATGACGGTCTCTGGGCCGGACCGGAAGCTCGTCGCCATCGTCTTCGGCTACGCCTGCCATCCGACGACGCTCAGCTTCACCAAGTGGTGCGGCGATTATCCCGGCTTCGCGCAGATCGCCATCGAAAAAAACCATCCCGGCGCGTTGGCGATGTTCGTCAACACCTGCGGCGGCGATCAGAACCCGTTGCCGCGCCGCAAGGTTGAACTGTGCGAGAAATATGGCCACATGCTCGCCGATGCGGTCGAGGAAGCGTTGAAGAAACCACTGAAATCGGTGTCGGCGGGGTTGCGGACCGCGTTCGAATATGTCGAGTTGCCCTATGACCAGGTCATCACGCGCGAGGAATTGCAAACATTCACGAAAGACCAGAACGCCATCCGCAAACGCTGGGCGGAGCGTATGCTGAAAAAGCTCGACGGCGGCGAGAAATTCGCACCGACCTATCCGTATCCGCTGCACGCCTGGCGTCTCGGCAAGGAGATGCTGGTGATCGGCATGGGGGCGGAGACCGTCGTCGATTACGCGATCCGCTTCAAGGTGAAGTACGGCCCCGGCACCTGGGTGTGCGGGTACGCGGATGACATGATCTCCTACATCCCCTCACGCCGCGTCTGGCTCGAAGGCGGCTATGAGGGCGGCTCGAACCTTTATGAATATGGACGCCCCGCCTTGCGCTGGGCGGGCGATGTCGAGGAGCGCATCGCGGAGTCGGTTGACAAACTCGTGAAAGCCGTCCGAGAAAAAGCCCCGCAGAAGAAAGCATTCGTCATCGGCATCGACGGCTGCCGGCCCGATGCGCTGCTCGCTGCCAAGGCGCCCAATCTGCAAAAGCTCATTGAGAACGGCGCCTTCAGCGACAAGGCCCAAACCGGCGACATGACCGCCAGCGGCAGCGGCTGGGGCAGCTTGCTCACCGGCGTCTGGCGTGAGAAGCACGGCGTCCGCGGCAACGACTTCAAACTCTCCAACTTCGCCGAGTTCCCCGACATGCTGGCCCGCGTCAAGAAAGCGCGGCCCAGCAGTTTCGTCGCGTCGATCGTGCACTGGGCGCCCATCCAGCAACAGATCGTCAAGAAGGCAGATGTAACGGTCAGCTACAAGACCGACGCCGAGGTCGCCAAGGCTGCGATCCAGCTCCTGAGCGAGAAGAATCCCGACTTGCTGTTTGTCCATCTCGACGACGTCGATGGGGCAGGGCACAAGTACGGATTTCATCCGACTCAGCCCAAGTATCTGGCCGCCATTGAGAAGGCCGACGAATACGTCGGCGCCCTGCTCAAGGCCGTCAAGGATCGCAAGTCGTTCGATCTGGAAGATTGGCTCATCATCGTCAGCACCGATCACGGCGGGTCCGGCAAAGGGCACGGCCAGAACATTCCCGAGCACCGCACCATCTTCCTGCTCGTGGCGGGCAAGTCGGCTGCGCGCGGGACGATTGAGCCGGCGCCGGGCATCGTCGATATTGCGCCGACGGTCTTTCAGCATCTGGACATTCCAATCAATCCGAAGTGGAGTCTTGATGGCAAGGCCGTTGGTCTCAAGGCAACCGCTTCGCCGACCGTCGGCCAGGTGCGAGATTCCGTCGCCATTGCCAATCGAAAGTTGCTGCCCGCCGACCGGCTCGACTGCGAGCGCATTGCCCTCGGCGATGACGACGACTACAAGCCCGATCTCGTTCTGCTGCCAAATGGCGAGCTCATCCTCGTCGCTTTTCATCAGCACAAGAAGGAAGGCAACAAGGTGCTGGAGCAGAACCTGCTGTTTCGCTCCAGGGACGGCGGCAAGACCTGGTCGAAGCCCGAAAAGCTCGCGCAGCTTGGCCGCGAGCCGTACCTGACCGTGCTGAAAGACGGCACGCTCTTCATGACCGGGCATCTGCTGGCCAACGACGTGCGCAACCAGCACGGCTATATCCATGGCTACCTGCACCGCACCACCGACGCCGGCAAAAGCTGGGAGTCGATCCGCATCGAGTCGGAAGGCATCAAGCCGAAGGCGTCAAACCATTCAACACGCAACGTGCTCCAGCTTGCCGACGGCACGCTGCTCCTCGGCGTTGACTACGACGGGGGCGATGGCCCCTTCCTCATGTGGCGCTCCAAGGACAACGGCAAGACCTGGGACAAAACCGGCAAGTGCGAGCCGAAGGACTTCAAGAGCAAGTACGGCTTCTTCGGCGGCGAGACCTGGCTATGGCAGGCACGCTCCGGCAAGATCTGGGCGCTGGTCCGCGTCGATAGCAACGAGCTGCCGATCAAGGATCGCCCCATCAAGGCAGGCAATGATCAGAGCGATCACTTCATCCTCTTCTCCTCGGCCGACCGCGGCAAGACCTTCGACCGCATCCGCGATTTCGGCGACTACGGCGAGATGTACATGTCGATCCTGCGACTCCAGGACAAGCGCCTGTTGCTGACCTTCACCGTGCGCGACCTGAATCCGCCGCTTGGAGTACGAGCGATCCCAGGTTTGGAAACGGACGACGGCTTCGAGTTCGACTTCGCCAAAGATCGCGTCATACTCGACACGAAGACCGGCAAGCGCCCGCAGGGGGGCGGCTTCGGTCCGACCGTACAACTCAAGGACGGCACGCTCGTTACTTCGTATTCTTACCGTAGCCAGGACAACAAGACGCACCTGGAAGTCGTGCGCTGGAAGCTCCCAACGAAATGATCACTGCCCCAACCTCTCACATTGGATGGCAACCATGAAGACTCAGATCGGCACGCTGTTGATGGCGCTCCTTTTCGCTCCGCTGCTCTTTGCGCAAGCCAGCGATCTGCCTGCGCCGGTGCGAATCGAAACCGGTGTCAGCGGGCACATTCACCCGGCCTTGTGCATCACCAAGAAGGGCACGCTCGTCGCCGTCTATTGCAAGAGCGAGTACAAGCCGTACCTCATCACGCGCTCAACCGACGCCGGCAAGACCTGGTCGAAGCCGGTACTGTTCGCGCCCACTGAAAAGACGCAGGTCTACCCCGGCTCGCTGACCACCCTTGCCGATGGCCGACTCGTGCATGCCTGGAATGTCTGGTACGCCACCGACGACCCGAAGGTACGCTCACGCTTTGTCGCATACTCCACAAGCAGCGACGACGGCGTTAGCTGGAGTGAGCCGAAAAGCCTGGGCAAAGCCAAGGACGAAAAGCTCGGCAGCGTCATTCGCCATCCGATCGTCGAGTTGTCGCCGAAGGCCTGGCTGATCCCGCTCATGGACCGGACGATTGTCTACAACCCGGAGACCGGCGTCGAAAATCCGTTCGGCGACGGGCGCAACCACGGCCTCGTGCCGATCGTGCGCACGGCCAAGGGGATGCTGGTCAGTGGCAAGGGCTTGCGCTCCACCGACGACGGCAAGACCTGGGACACCGTCAAGCCGTTCCCGGATGTCGCGTCGCAAGGCTGGCGCCACGAGATGATCGCGATCAAGAACGGCTGGCTGATCGCGTCGCAGATCGTCGGCCCCGGCACCGGCGGCGAGAAGATCAACTTCATCGTTTCGCGCGATGACGGCAAATCGTGGGACGTGGATCACCCGGTGGAGTTCTACAACCCGGGCCGCGCCATCGGCGGCCGGGCGTGTCCGCGCACCGTGGAGATCGACGGCAAGACGCTCGGCACCATCTTCTACGACATCGACGCCAAGCAAACCGGCGGCAACGGCGTCTTCTTCCGCACCACAGCAACCGTCCGCCTGGCGAAATAACCTTGGCACGGTGCCAGAACGATCTGGCGCGAGATTTTGAATCCGCGCATCCTCAAAGAGTTGCAAGGAATGGCGGCGCAGCCGTTGATTCCGGACACGGCGACCGCCTGACACGCTATGCCGCAAGCCGATTCGGCGTGCAGTCCATTGCTCGCAGACGCCCCTCCGCACAAAACCAGGCATGCGCCTCGGAAAGCGACTGGGCCACGGACCGGGCGTGAAATCCGAGTTCCGCCTGTGCTCGTTCCGAGGAGAAGTGCCAGACATGCCGGCTCATGCGCGCGAACTGCATCGCCGGATAGGGCTCGCGCTTGAGGATTTTGCCACGCCATTCCCCCAACGAAGCGAGAAGCGTGTTTGCCCAAATGGGGATGGAGCAGCGCCAGCGCATTGGCATGTCGCGTGCCGCGACCAGCTTCGTCGCGAATTGACGGATCGTCAGGTTCTCGCCCCCCAGAATGTATCGGCGTGCGCGCTGGCCACGCTCGGCCGCCAGGAGATGCCCGCACGCCACATCGCGCACATCGACAAAGTTCAACGCGCCCGGTGGCAGGATCGGCATCTTTCGCTTCCAGAACCGCACACAGAACTTCCCCATCACCGAATTCTCGTAATCGTTGGGACCGATCAAGTAGCCCGGATTCACGATCACGGCGTCCAAGCCTCGCTCGGCCGCACACCGCACGAGGTCTTCGGCCTTCTTCTTGGTGTGAACGTAGTCCACCTTGAGCGATTGCAGATTGAACGACGACGTTTCCGTCAGCGCCTCGCCGCCGGTTGACGAGCCGATCGCCATGACGCTAGAGGTGTGAACCAAGCGAGCGTTGGGCGCCAGCGCATGGATGACGTTGTTGGTCCCGCCCACATTGATCTCGTGCATTGTGGCCAGCCCAGGTCCCCAGACAGCGATGTTGCCGGCCGTGTGGAAGACGATATCGCAACCATGAACCGCCTGGCGCACCGCTACCGGATCGCGCACATCGCCGAAGACGCAATCGAGCGACCGCATCTTTTCGCGAAGGGATTTGGCTTTAGGCGTAAAACCGAAGAGGCGAACGTGCGGCGTCAGGTCCAATAGTTGGCGCACGAGATGCCAGCCGAGAAACCCCGTCCCGCCGGTGACGCAAACACGCTTGTCGGCCCAGAACTCACCATTCGATTCAATCATGGCTCGCACGATAGCCCCAGAACCGGTGAATTGTCAAGATCGGCTAACTCGGAAATGACTTAAAGATATAGGAAGTCGGGGCGTCCATGTTGATCGTTGGGTAAACTGGTGTTTCTCAAGACGCCAGAAAACCTAACGCATGGAGGCCCCGATGAATCGCCAATATTTTATTGGTTTGGACACGCACGGCTCGTTCTGCGAGATGGCGGTCGTCACGAGTGACGGCAAATTGGCACAGCGTGGGAACTGCAAGACCACCATCTGCGCCCTGCGTGAGATGATCGGCAAGGTGCCGGCGCCACGACACCTGGTGTTCGAAGAAGGGCTGCTGGCCAATTGGCTTTACCGCAACCTCGCTGGGCACGTCGAGGCGTTGACGGTGGCCGAGCCACGCCGCAATCGGCTGATTGCTTGCGAAGGGGACAAGGACGATCCCGTCGATGCCGAGAAGTTGGCGAAGCTGTTGCGTGGCGGCTATGTCAAGAGCGTTCATCAAACGGAAACGCTCGAAGAGACCTTGTTCAAGCAACTGGTGGCGCAGTATCAGAGCCGAGTGCGTCGTCGTGTGGCGGGGGGTCAGCAAGTGACGGCAATCCTCAAGCAGCACGGCGTGATGGCGCGGGCCAAACACTTCAATCACGCTGAGGATCGCGTCGAAATTTTGCAGCAACTGCCCGAGGAACGCTTGCTACGTGAGATGGTCACGGCTTCGTGGAAAGAGTACGATGCGTTCTTGGCGCACGAGGACGCCTGGCGAAAACGGCTGGTGCGGCAGGCGAAGAAGGACGACGTTGTCGTGCGTTTGACGGCACTGCCCGGCATCAGTTGGGTTCGCGCCGCCACGTTGCGAGCGTACCTCGACACGCCGTGGCGGTTTCGCAGCGTCAAGGCGTCGTGGAAATATCTGGGCATCGGTTTAGACCGACGCCACTCCGGCAATGGTCCTGAACTTTCGGCAGTGCCGAAGCAGACGAATCGTCTGCTCAAGAGCACGATCCTTGGCGCGGCGAGGTCGGCGATCGCCCAAGGAGAGAACCCGTTCGCCGGCCAATATGAGGGCTGGATTTCCCGCGGCGTGTCGGCGAAGATGGCCAATCGCAATGTGGCGCGGAGTCTGTCGGCGACGCTGTGGGGCTTATGGAAAAGCGGCACGGTCTACCATCCGGAGTGGGTGGGGGTGAACATGGCCGCAACGCAAGGGATCGAGACGTTCTCAAGGTGCGCCAACGATGCGATGTTTCCGCGTAGAGGGCGGAGCTCCGACGCAAAGCATGGGCCTGCTTCGGCAGAGTCCCCCTGACTTGAATGGGCCCGCCCTTTCAACTTCTTCCTTCACATAGGTGCCTTGCGCTTACATCCAATCCCCCCCCAGGCCGGGTGACCTAGGCGGGCAGCGGCTTCATCGCCTCGACGATGTGCGGCGGCGGTTTGCTGAACAGGCTCACATATTCCGCCCACGTCGGTCCCAGGCGTACCTTCACCTTGTCAGCGTGCCCTTTGGAAATGTCGGCCAGCTTGTGGTTCGTGAATGGATTGCGGAATCGCTCATACGTCTCATCGGCAAACGAGGCGACCAGATCGAGCCGATAGGCCAGCGTCGGTACGATCTCCTCATACATCAAATCGCGTATCCAGCGTGCGGCCGCGCGATCCTCCAGCAACTTCTGCACCGTCTCGAATCGGCCCAGGAACTTGCCGACCATCGCTGTGTGCGTGCCGTTGAGGATGCGGACCTTGCGCAGGAAGTACGGCGAAATATCCTCGGACATGCGGATCGACTGATGCTCGAAGAGCTTCACGCTCTTGCTCGATGGTTTCTCGAGCGCCCACAAGTAATAAGGCTCTGCGCAGATCAGCAGTGGTTCCTTTTGCGCCAGCGTCGGCTCCGGCATCGTCACGATGCAATCGACCAGGCTATTGAGCCAGACGCATTCGCCGTGGACCCAGGTGCGGAACTCATCGGGCAAGCCCCACGCCAGGCTTTGCATCGCGACCAGGTGGCGCAGCTTGTCGGCATTGCATTCGATTAACTCGCATGGCAGCAGTGTAACAGGGCCCGCGCCGGCCTGAAACCTCGCCCACAAGACTTGCGCCAGCTTTCCCGGCAACGATTCCGGCGGGGCCGAGCCGGGCTGATCGCGTGCGTCGAGCACGTAACCAGATTCGGTCGCATTAGTGACGATGAAGCGCAGCTCCGGCGACTTCGCGAACGCCAGCACCTCGGCCCATTGCTTGCCGGCAACCAGCATGCGGCTGATGCTCTGCACGCGTTCGCGGCGCTGGACCACTGCACTATCCTGGTAGCCGCGCACGAGGACTTCGTAGCCATCGGCACCCAGCAACTCGGAGCGTTGATCCGCCTCGCGCTGCACGACCACGATGCGGCCCACGTTCTGCCCGGCTTCGTTGGCTTGATGGACGAAGCGATCGACGAAGGCACGCAGGAATCGGCCAGCGCCGAATTGCAGGATGGTTTCGGGGAGGTTGTTCATGGGTGTGCGGCATTTGTCTTCGTTTAGCGCCCGCAGGACGCCATGCGTTCGCGCGGCGTCCTGCGGGCGCTAAACGAAGAGGGAATCATTTCAACGTCTGCAAGTACGCTATCAAATCGACAAACTCGCGGCGGCTCAAGGTCGCCTCCTGGCCGGCAGGCATCACCGATACCTTCGACAGGCTGCGCGATTCGACGTCAGCCTTTGAAATCCGTTCATCCTTGTCCAAGGCCACCACGCGCAGGACCTTACCCTCATCCTTGACGAGCCCAACCAGCGTCTTGCCGTTCTTCAATTCAATCTGTTCCACTTCCCAGCCGGTCTTGATGATTTTGGACGGATAGAGGACCGACTCGATCAGGTGCTCGACCTTCGCCTGGGCGACCCCCTTGAGCGACGGCGCGAGCAGCGTGGTCGCGGTCGCCGTCGTGTGGCACTTGGTGCAGGCGTTGCGTTCGAAGACTTGCAGGCCCATTGCCTCACGCTTGGTCCGATCACCGGCGGGCATGGCGGCGATTTCCTTGAGGGCGTATTTCGTCATCTCGTCCTTGCTTGTTTCCTGATCCGGGAGCAGCCATGCCTTGTCGGGCTGGCGTTTCAATTCGCGATAGACCGCAGCCAGATCCTCGCGGACCCGCTCGTCTTGCTTGACCAGCACGGGCGCATAATAGCCGAGTGCTTCGAGCATATCGGGCCGATCCTTGAACAGGCGCCACCAGCGCACGGCCTCCATGCGAATGAACGGGTCGTTGTGCTCCAGCATCTTCTCCCACGATTCCTTCTTGGGCGTGGCGCCGACGCGTGCGATCGTCGAAAGGTATTCGATCGTATCATCGAACTTCGTCTTCGGGTTGAGCACGTTGGGCCACAATCCGTCGCCCAGCGACGACGCCTTCGTCCCAAAGCGCCGGGCCAGCGTGTGGGCCGCTTGCTTGAGGGCTGGGTCGCCCGAGCGCAACTGCCCGTCGATCTGCTTCAAGGCGAACGGCGTCGGGCCTTCGGCTTCCAGGAATTCGAAGATGATCGGATAGTCCTTGGGCCCGATCTTGATCTGCCCCTTCTCAACGGCTTCGATGAGCCGTTTGCCCGCGGCGGCGCTGAATTTTACCGTGGCGAGGTTGTTGCCGGCCTTGATTCTCAGGACGAGCAGCGCCTTGGCGATGGTGGCAGTCGGCAGATCGTCGCGCGCGATCAGCTTCTCCAGGGCCGGCACAATCGACGCATCGCCGTCGAGCTGGGCGACCATCAGCAGCAGTTGATGATCGAGCTTGCCGGGATTTTCTAACGCCTTGGCGAGCGCGGCGAGGGCGGCTTTCTTCGACGGGAAGTTCTCGTAACACGCGGCATCAATGGCGATCAGGCCGGCAAGGCGAATGTTTGATTCGTCAGAGGTCAGCAGCTTCGTGATCGCTTTCTCATCCGCGTTTTTGGCAAGATGCCAGGCGGCTTCGTAACGCAAGTGAGCATCGTTTGCCGCGCCGTTGTCCAGCGCATCAATGATCGAACCGGGAACCTCTTCCTTCGAAAAGCGGGAAAGGGCGATCGCCAACAGCACAGCGGCATCCTTTTCATCTTTACGGAATTTGCCTGAATCTGCCGAATATCGAGGATGGTAACGAGGCATGAAGCTAAAGGCTAGACGGCGCACCTTCCAATCAGGATTTCCCAGCGCCCCCGAAGTCGTTTCAATGCCACCGCCCATTCGCGCTAACACCCAACACATATTTGCAGCAGCCAACGGGTTCTTTTCAACTTTGACTAGATCAGCTAATTTATCGCAAGTCCTTTCCCCTCCACGGGCCAGTAGATCTATCGCCTTTTGTCGAATCAGATGATCCGGTGATCCGAGCGCTTCGATCGCATACTCACGTATGCCCGTCTGCGAAAAATAGTTCCACTCCTTCGCATCGAGTTTGTGCTTGACGACCGGGGCGTTCTTGCCGACGTACTTCAAGCGCCAGATGCGGCCGGTCATGTCGCTTTCGTCGTCGCGGCCGTACCAGTCGGCGATCAAGAGGCTGCCATCGACGTCGAGATGGATGTGGGCCGGGCGGAAGTGGGGGTCGCTGCACGTTACCAGCGTTTCCTTCTTGACGATGTTGTTGCGCTCGTCGAGGACGAAGCGGTAGATGCCGCGGTTGGCGCCGGCGAACCCGTGCCGGCCCCAGTTGCAGGCGAAGAGGTTGCCCTGATACTCCTCTGGATACGCGGCGGCGTAGTAGCGCATGAACTGGGTGTGAGCGCCATCGTGAACTTCCTCGGAGGGAGGGGCAAGCGGATGATTGCCAGCGAGCCAGTTGTTATCGACTCCGCGGCTGTAGCAGTGATAATCGACGCCATCGATCACGCGCACGAAGCGGTTGGGATTGCCTTCGCCGTTGGAGAGGAGCCAAAGCTGGCCGAACGGATCCATCTCGAAGGAGTAGGGAACGCGCAGGCCGTGGACGAGGCGTTCCATCTTGGTGCCGTCGGGGTTCATGCGCATGACCATGCCGGAGCCGCCGCGCGCGGAGATTTTGCCGTCGGGGCCTTCGATGTTGATGTTGTGATTGCCGACGGACATGTAGAGTTTGCCGTCGGGGCCCCATTCGAGGACGAACATGCCGAAGGGGTTCCAGGCTTTGGAGTGGTCCTTGAGGAGGAGCTTCTTGTTGGTGGCGAGGGGTTTTGGTTTTGGCGAGCCGGGGGCGTTAGCCCCCGGAGGTTTAGGAGAGGGCTTCTGCGGCCCCTCCCCCCCCTTACGGGGGGAGCTCGCCTCGTCTATGAGATCATAGGTGTAAAGGTAATCGCACGCCGCCAGCCAGAGTTTGTTGCCCTTGACGGCGATGCCCATGACGGGGTCGGTAAAGCCGTCGGCGATCAGCGTACGCGTGAAGCTGCCCTTGCCGTCGGGATCGAGGCGAACAACGGGATTCGCGTAGGGCTTGATCGGCGAGCCTGGTGGGCCGAAGCGATAGGTGTGGCTTTCGCTGACGATGATGCGGCCCTTGTCGTCGACGACCATTGTGATCGGGTTGATGATCAGTGGATCGGCGGCGACCAGCTCAATCTCGAAGTCTTTCGGCACGATGAAGTGCTTCTTTTGCTCCACGGCGGAGAGGCGGGTCTTGATTTTGGGATCGACGTCGTTGGAGCCGTAGGCTTTCGGTCCCTTGCCGAGCGAGCCTCCCGCGTTAGCGGGGGGAGTGGCGATACTCCATGGCCCAATCGACGGATCGCCCAGGACGATGGCGGCGAACCAGCCGGAATCATCGAAGTCGGCCCTGGTCCACGAATCCGGATCCCCGACGCGAGCTTCGCCGCGACGGATCTTGGCCTTGTCGTTCGTGACAACGAAAAAATCCTTCTTGTCGAGGGTCTTGATGTGCAACCGCGAGATGGCGCCCGCGACGCCCCCCTGGTTGGTCGCCTTGATGGCGAGCACGTTCTTGCCGACCACGAGATGCTTGGCGACCTCGTATTTATCGACGCTGCTCCATTCCTTGCCGTCGCCGACTTTCTGACCGTTGACGTAGACGGTGTAGAGATTATCGGCAGTGACCCACAGTTCGGCCGCTTGCGGCTTAGCATCAAGGTTGAAGGTGCGGCGCAAGTAGCGTGGCTCGTTGTTCTGCGCGACCGTGTTGGCGTCGGGTTCGTCCCAGACCCACATGGCGTTGGCCCAGGTATTGGCGGACGGCTGAGTCCAGATAGTCCCGGCCAGCGCGGCGGTCAACATCAATGCGAGCAGCAGGATTTTCTTCATCGCGAACCTCGGTTGCGGTTGGTCTTTTGATTCAGTCAACATATTACAACGAAATCGCGGCGGCGAAAGCGAAATCTTCTTCCAGCGAGCGCTACGCCGCAAGCGGCAATATCAGAGATCCCCATGCAGGACGCGCACGACCCTTATGCCGCGCTGCGGCATCGCGATTACGGGCTGCTGCTTTTCAGCAACGTGCTCGCGTCGTTGAGCGCGGAGATCCAGTTCACGGTCGTGGAATGGGAAATCTTCCAGCGCACGAATTCGTATGAAATGCTGGGCTACGGCGGGCTCGCGCAATTCCTGCCGCTGTTGCTCCTGGCCTTGCCGGCGGGGCAGGCGGCGGATCGCTTTAGCCGCAAGTATCTCTTGATCGCCGCTCATGCCGCGATGGCGTTGACGTCGCTGGGCTTGGCGCTCGTGTCGATCTACGATGGCCCCGTGTACATGATGTTCGTGTTCCTGGTGCTCGCCGGGGTGAGCCGGGCGCTGGGGATGCCTGCCCGCTCGTCGTTGATTCCGCTGGTGGTCCCGGCCGAGGCGTTGGGCAACGCGGTTACGTGGTCGTCGAGCGGCTGGCAGGTCGCGCTTGTTGCGGGGCCGGCACTCGGCGGCGTCTTTCTCGCCCTCGCCGACCAGACAGCCATCGCCTACTTCACCACCGTCGCCGGCTTGCTGGTCTGCATCGGCCTGGTTGCGACGATGCGCCCGCGCGATGCCGGCGTCGCTTCGGAGACGCGGTCGCTGGGGAGCTTCCTCGCGGGCCTTCGCTTCGTGTGGCGGACGGAGCTGCTCTTCGCGGCCATCACGCTCGATCTATTCGCGGTACTCCTGGGAGGCTCGACCTCGCTCTTGCCGGCGTTCGCAACTGAAATCCTTCGCGTCGACAAGATTGCCTTCGGTTGGCTGCGTGCCGCCCCGGCGATCGGCGCCTTCGTGATGGCGATGTACTTGGCCCATCGTTCACCCCTGGCACGCCCGGGCCGGGCCCTGCTGTGGTCGGTCGCCGGCTTCGGCATGGCGACGATTCTGTTCGGCCTGTCGGACAATTTCTATTTCTCGTTCGCCATGCTCTTTTTGGTCGGGGCCTTCGACAACATCAGCGTCGTCATCCGGGGGACGCTCATGCAAGTGCTGACGCCGAACGACATGCGTGGCCGCGTCGCCGCCGTCAATTCGGTGTTCATCAGCTCGACGAACCAGCTCGGCGCGTTCGAATCGGGCATCGCCGCGGAATGGCTGACGCTGGTCGGCTCGGTCGTTGCCGGCGGGTATGGCACGCTGCTGGTCGTCGTGCTGTCGGTGCTTTATTGGCCCAAGCTGCGCCATCTCGAGCCGCTGCATACGCTCAAGAATGACGAGGCTGGTTAGCCGAGTTCATCCAAGTGGACGACGCCGACATTGAGGCTCTGCAGTTCGGGCGGAGCCGCGTTGAGCATCGGCTGGGCGGTGGAGAGCGTGAGACTAACGTTGTTCCAGTCTTCGCCGGAATGCTGGACGAGAGAGGCGAGGTACTCAACCTGGACCGGGTCCTTGGCCACCTTGCTGGCGCGCAGCTTGTACTGGGGCCGCCACGAGGCCGAAGTCACCAGGTAGTTTAGCCGCACCTTGCCGGCGGCGGGATTGGTTCGATCGACGACGATGACCGCGTCTCGCTCGGTCCGCGGCGTGCCAGTGTTCACTTCACCCAGCTTGCGCTGGGCAAACTCGGCCTTGTCCATGTTGGCCTTCACCTGCTGCTTCAGCGTGACGAGTTCGCGCGAGGTTTCAATTCGCTGCTCCTTGATGTGCTTGGAAAGCGTGATGGCCGCCTCGGCGTTGAGCACCCCTTTTTCCGTGCCCTGAATGGTGGTGACGCTCATGAATCCTTCCATCTTGCCGAGCATCGCGAGATTCTGGCCGATGGCCTTGATATCGCTTTCCAGTTTTTCGCGGGCCACGCTCAGTTGCGCCAGTTCGGCCAGCAACTTGGCGACGTCGGCGCGCGTGTCTTGCTGAATTGGCCGAGAGCGGTAGCGTGTCGTCAGAACACGGATGCCGTCGCTTCCCTCCGAATAGAGCGAGCTGTTGATGATGGTCGGCGGCAGCGGGCTGACGGTCAATTCTACCAGGCCTTTGCCGGGCGGCACGTCCACCTCGCGGCTCACGAGCGCGCTGCCGGGATAAACGGTGACGGCGGCCACGCGGCTGGGGGTGATGGCGACTCCCGCGGGCTGCATGGGCGGATCCTTGGGCTCCTTTGGACCTTTGGCGGCCTGCGCGGGTGGCGCATCAGCCGAAGTGAGGGTTGCAGCCAGTACCAGCACCATCGCCACACCGGCGACGGCAAACCACGGCATGAATCGTTTCCACATTGTTGTTTGTCCTTTCGTGCAGAAGAGGCGCAGAGCCGCGCTGGCACTGCGGTTGGCCGCCAAGCAAGCGGATATTCCCCTATAGCTTATAGCGAGAGCCGAGACAGGGACACGCCAAGAAATTGTCAAGATGGGTAGCAATGTGATCGGACCGTCTAGCCACGGAGCGTGCTGCGCGTGAACCGCACGCGCCCTGCCCGCGAGGGGCAAGCCCCGCTGATAAGAAGCTGTTTCAAGGCTGCGTTTCGTAGCATAGGCGTCTCGCCTGTGCTGCTTTTCCCAGCGTTGTAGCACAGCCGAGACGCCTATGCTACGGGTATTGAAACAGCCTCTAGCAGCCCGTTGAAAAACGCCTCTTGACAGGCATGGTATGCTGTTGCCCAGATGTTGGGGATATCAACGTACCGAAGACCAAGGAGTCACGATGGCTCTGGGCAAACGAAAACGCGAAGAGCAAGGGCTGCGGATCGCCACCACTGAGTTGCCGAAGTCGCCGGGGCATCCGTTCTATCAGAAATTGAACGAGCTGCTGGCCGAAGCCAAGTTCGATTCTTGGATCGAAGAGCGCTGCCAACCTTATTATGCTGCCACGCTTGGTCGGCCATCGATTCCG